>CAYUVQ010000101.1:0-6989 GCA_964448175.1 uncultured Cellvibrionaceae bacterium
GTCCAACTGGTTTGCCCACCCACTTGCGTGTTTAAGTCCGAATCAATCACATTGAACACGTTGTAGCAATCATCCGGCTCACCCGAAGAGGAACAATAAGTTGACGATGCCTGCAATGATGCAAAGGGCGCAATATTACCGACCAACACACGGATGCTGCCCGTGCCGGTGTTGCCATCGCTGTCTGTAGCGGAATAGGTAATGACATGGGTGCCCATCGTCAGCGTATTTATTTCAAGTATATTGCCGTAGCCGAGAAAGCCATCGATATCGGAATCCCAACGCAGTGAAGTGATCGGGTCGCCCGTGGTAGAACTTTCTGCGATTTGTTCTTCGGTGGGCAAGGAACCATCTTCCTCATCATATGCATAACCGTAGACAAACACTGTCTCGCCGATAAGAACGGACGTATCCCTCGATTCAAAATTGATTTCAGGCACAGCGCCCCGGGATATGACCTGTACCAGGTAGCTCGCGTTTGCCGAGAGATATTCCGCATCCGCGAGCTTGGTTGCGGTGATTTGTGCTTCACCCAGGCCAACACCCACGACCCGGCCATTGGTATCCACGGTAGCCACTTCGGTGTTTGACGAGGAATAAATAATCGCGCCGGTGCCCGGTGACGAAACATCGGAATTAAATTCGTTGGTAAATTCATCACCCAGGAAAATTGATACCGGACCGGCATTAGCAAATTCCAGCGCTTGTTCCTGTTGCGGTTCAACACCATCGCGGATGATGGCGATGCCGACATTTGCATGTGTCTCGTTGCCGTTGATGGCGGTCACGCGCAGGCTGAAACTTTCGTTGTCTTCCACGAGGGTGTCATCAATTAATTCAACAACAACCTGCCTGGTAACCTCGCCCGGCTCGAACACCACTTCACCGGATGTAAAAATATAATCGGTTTCGCTGTCGGCACTGCCATTCTGCGTAACATAGGCGACGCTGACGGGTAGATCACTCGCGGCATTTAATTGGATCGTGAAGATTGCCTCCCCGTCCGATTCATTAAACACACCGCCGATCACTTTAATAAAAGCCGGGACCGGTTTAACCAGCACTGTCGTCGTGGCTGAATTAATCCGTCCTTCGCTGTCCTGTGCGACCAGACGGAATTCAAGCTGCACCGCCGCGCTCACATCCGGCACAAGAATTAAATTTTGCAGTGCCAGTGGCGATGGAATATCAACTTTCGGGCCACTTACCTGAATCCACAATGTGCGTACAATCTGCGCGCCTCCGGCAGCTTCCACGGTGCCGGCTAACGTCAGCAACACATTAGGGTCGGCAAACTGCCGGCCGCTGACACTGATTTTTGGCAGAAGCGCCAACTCATCAGGTGCGCGTGGGTCCTGGCCATTCTGGCCTGGCGTTACCTCACCATCATCAATTCCACCCGGCACCGGTGAGGGTAAATTATTATCCAGCGATGCTTCGGATGATCCGCCGCCGCACCCCGCGAGCGAAACAACGGCTACAAGTAACAGTGCTACCCAGGATGTTTTCATTGTATTTGGCGAGACGTTCGTGAAATTAAAATTCATAGCGAATACCTGCCTGTACCTGATAAGCGGAAAGATTGTTGTAACCCGCGAGCTGCTGATATTGGAAGAAGCCGGAAAGTCCATGTTTGAAAATTGCCGAGGAACCTACGGCGATTTGTGAATATGCGCTGTCTTCACCATCGTTGCGCAAGGTAAAGGTGTTATTTGGATCGGGATCATAAGCAAACCGCGCCGCGACTGGATCAAAACCGGAACTCGTTTCACTTAACAAACTGACCTGCACCATGGGAATCAATACGCCCCAGCGTTGATTCAACACATAGGTACTTTGCACACCCACACCGAGAGTTAATTGATCAGAAGACTGGGAGCCAATAATCATCGGAAGACCACTTTCACCGGTTTCACCGTAGCCATCCACCTCATTGCGTAGATAATCAAATCGTACAAACGGATAAACCGATAATGCATTGCGATTCCATTCCCATTGCAGCTGTGCGTTCACCAGCAGTTGCTCACCTTCGGTGCTGCCGTACAGGGTGTCGTTGACGGCGGAGTCGCCTTCGCCATAGGCGACCCGACGAACCGAATCAAATGTAGTGCCCGCGTAACCGAGTTGGGTTTCGAGTGAAAAGCGTTCCCAGGTATAAGAACTGAATAAAATAAATGACACGATTTCACTGTCGAGGCTGCCGCCCTGCACGCTGTAATCAAGTTCGTTCTGCGTAAAACCAACCGCTGCGCCCATCACCAGATCTTTGTTCACCCGATAATCCAGACCGGCGGTAAATGTATTGCCATCCGAGTCATAACCGGATTCGTATTCACTGCCATCACGCTCGGCTTTTTCATATTGTGCACTGAGAAAAAATCCCAGCGCCGACCAGATGGGCACATCACCCGCCGCACCACCACTGATCTGGCCGTTGTAATTCAGGGCCATGCCGTTAAACGTGAATGCGTTGTTACCGGCTTGTAATTGACCAATGCGTTGCGATACTGCCGAGGTCTGAGCACGATTCGCTTCAGCCAAAACCCGCATCAATGCGATGGTTTCTTCCGGCGCAATTTTATTCAGCGCATTGTTGACTGCATCCGGATCATTGGCTGCCATTGCTTCCAATGCATCACACCGCTCCAATAAATTGCGGCGGCCAGCGCCCTGTTCGCCATCGGAATTCTCCCGTAATGCCGCACACACCTGTGTCATGGTCTCTGCCAGATTGCGGTTGTTAGCACCCTCAGATACTTCTACGTAGCTGCTTTCCACCACATTGATGGTAACTCTGCCCACCGCGGTCAGCGCTTCTTCAGTGTCTTCCTGAATGGTGTAGGTAAAGGTATCTGTTCCCTGAAAATCGCGATTGGGTGAATAAAAAATACTGCCGTCAGGGTTCAGGGTGATGGAGGCATTATTGGAGGAATCGACACTGACCACGACGATCCCGTCGCCGTCTGCATCAAAATCGTTGGCAATAACATTGAGCGTAATACTGCTATTCACGGGGATGGTGCGGGTATCGCCGACAGCCGTCGGTGGGTCAGCCAAAACACTCTGGGTTGCCGCCAGCAACAGCACGCCACAACCTGTCGACAGCCAACGGCGACGTAGCCCGGGCGCAGTGAAAGCGCGTAAGGGGTTATCCGGAAGATTCATGAGCTCATAGTCCTTTCAGCTTAACGAGATGCTGATCATTGATGTTATTAGGGGTGGCGTCCGAAAGCCCGCTGCCTTCGGCGAATTCCAGCGGGTTCGGAGGATTGGCCAGCGTGTTGATTCCTGCTCGCCGGCGCACATGACGGGAAATCAAAGCATAAAACACAGATAAGTAAAAGGGGCGTTTGACACTCGCTACCAAAACATGAGCACAAATGGCGAATCAGTCAAAAATTCGCCACTCAATACCGGCATCGGTCTCCAGCCGAAGCCGGTGACCGCTAGTAGCGGGACTCCCCCATGCCGTTGAATTGCTTGGCCAGATTCGTGGCGTAGTTATCTGTCATACCACTGATGTAATCAATAACGGCCATGATGGCGAGGTAGCGATAATTGCCCTCTTTCTGTAACACGTGGGGATGGAAATTATTGTCGCCCACCAGTGACATCACACGATTGTCTTTATAGGTCATCTGTTGCGGATCACGCAGGTAGGCGTCCACTGCACTGCACAAGGTGCTTAATAAGGTGGCGATGGTAGCGTAGGCGCCGATCTCCAGCTCAACCCGTTTGGAATGGTTAAAGATCTTGCGCTTGGCAAGATCCTTCGCGGCCTGCACCGCCTCCATCACATTTTTATCGCACAGCGAAATCAGATCACCATCAACGCTGCCGTTGAGAAAATCATTTTGATGTTTAATAAATGCCTGCGTGCCGGCGTTGATAAAAGCATCAATGACTTTGCCACGCAAAATTGCGGGCTTACGACCATCGCACACCTTGCCGAGTGTTTTTTCCAGCTCAGAAATCTGGCCGGGATCAATTACAGGTCGCAGGATGCTGTAGATTTCGTCCCAGCTGACGATACCCATCTCCAACCCATCTTCCAGATCAATGATGCCGTAACAGAAATCATCAGCGGCTTCCATCAGATACACCAACGGATGACGGCAGTACCAGTCGTCGCCTTTTTGGATCAATCCCGTTTTGTCCGCGATCTCGTGAAAATAATGCAGCTCGGATTGAAAAATACCGTACTTGTTATGCTTGGGACGCTGATGTTTTACCGTGGCTTCGGAACACCAGGGATATTTAATGGATGAGGCGAGCGTGGCATAAGTAAGACGCATGCCTTCCTGATATTGGTGATACTCGGAGGTGGTTAAGACTCGCAGGCCCTGCGCATTGCCTTCAAAGACCCGGATATCCGTCTGCTCCGCCGGGGTGAGCGCTTCAAGGTAGGCGACACCTTCTTTCTGAAACCAGTTGCGGATCGCTTCTTCGCCGGTGTGACCGAACGGTGGATTACCAATGTCATGGGCGAGGCAACTGGCTTGGACAATATCCCCGATATCTGTCGGCACGATGTGCGGTGGCAAATCGCCTGCTGCTTTAAGTGCGGCCCCCACCCGGATACCGAGCGTACGCCCCACGCAGGCCACCTCCAGGCTGTGGGTCATGCGATTGTGGATATGATCGTTGGTCGCCAGCGGATGCACCTGCGTCTTGCGCGCCAGGCGTCGGAACGCGCCTGAAAAAATAATCTTGTCGTGATCCGAATGAAACGGCGAACGCCCCTCCTCATCCTTTACCGACCGATGTCCGAGTCGCTCTGCGCAGAGAAGCTGGTGCCACTTCATGGTCATAAGAAAGTCCTTAATATTATTGAGTTACCGCGAGTATATAGAAGATCATTAAATAAGACAGCGCACCAACTTGGCCCAAAAAGCCGGCGCCCACGCACAAATGCTGCGCAAAGAATCCTGAGCTATTTTTTCTCCAAAACCCCGCCACCCCAAATTTCTGCGTTATTTAACGTATTGATTTCACGTTGTTTTTTCCGCAACCCACTTGGATTTGATGCTCACAATTTTTCGTTGGCATAGTTTCTGCTGAATACCATCTTGCATACAAGACAGTATTTCAATGAGGAATATCCTCGTGAGTGGGCGGAATATTAATGAGTGAGCAAACAGGTTGGACTATCGGCGAATGGCTTGATGCTTATCGCACTAAAAAAATAAATCCCCGCGCAGCTTTACATGCTTTGCGCCTGCAGTTGAGCGCAAATGATCCCGCGTGGATCTATATTTTTTCTGCTTCTGAACTGGACGCACAATTAGATCAACTTGACGCGGTTGGTGCTGATGCATTGCAACTGCCGTTATACGGCGTACCTTTTGTCGTAAAAGATAATATTGATATCGCAGGCATTCCAACCACTGCTGCCTGCCCCGCCTTTAGTTATATTGCCGAAGCCGATGCAACCAGTGTTGCGCGATTGCGTGCAGCAGGTGCCATTGTTCTGGCGAAAACCAATCTCGATCAATTCGCTACTGGCCTCGTGGGAACTCGCTCACCTTATGGGGCAGTGCCGAACAGTTTTAATCCGGCTTATGTTTCCGGCGGTTCCAGTTCCGGTTCAGCCGTGGCAGTCGCTTCCGGCTTAGTTCCTTTCAGCCTCGGCACTGATACCGCTGGCTCCGGCCGCGTACCAGCTGGCTTTAATAATATTGTTGGCTTGAAACCGACTAAAGGCCGCTTCAGTACCCAGGGTGTTGTACCTGCCTGTCGCAGCCTGGATTGCGTTTCAATTTTTTCACTCACTGTGGAGGATGCGGAGCAGGTTGCGCAGATTCTTGAAGGGTTTGATCCTGCCGATGGATATTCACGCGTTGCACCGGCGCCTTCCGGATTATTTTCTTCCAAGCTGCGTTTTGGAATTCCTGCAGAACCGGTGTGGTATGGAGACACCGAATCCGCACGTGCATGGCAGGCAACTTTAGCGCAGCTCACAGAGATGGGTGTGGAATTAATTCCCATGGATTTCACACCCATGCAGACCCTCGCGCAATTATTGTATGGCGGCCCCTGGGTGGCCGAACGCCACGCCGCCATTGCCGAATTTATGGAGGTGCACGGGGAAGACATGAATCCCGTCGTGCGCGCTATTATTCAACAGGCAAAAAATTTCAGTGCAACCGACGCGTATCGCGCGGAATATAAACGCGCTGAATTAGCACGCGCTATTCAAACGCAAATGACTTTCGTTGATGCTTTGCTGGTACCCACCGCTCCGCGTCTACCGACAATCTCTGAAGTTGATACAGACCCAGTTGCAGTCAACAGCCAGTTAGGAACCTGGACCAACTTTGTCAACCTCGCTGATTGTGCTGCGCTCGCCTTACCTGCCGGCATCCGTGAAGACGGTCTGCCCTTCGGCATCACGCTGATTGCATCGGCCTGGCAAGATGCAGCCCTCGCAGAATTTGGAAAATCCTGGCTGCAAACTACCCGCCCGACATTAGGCGCAACACAACGCACCGCACCCGTTTCCCCTGTTAAAAATGAAGTGCCGGCGGGTTATGTTCGACTCGCCGTTGTCGGTGCGCACCTCACTGGAATGCCGCTCAACACGCAACTGACTGAGCGTAACGCACGCTTTGTTGAAAGTACGTACACCGCCGATTGCTATCGACTTTATGCCCTGCCCAACACCACGCCACCTAAACCCGGATTAATTCGTACGCCCGCTGAGGGCGCCGAAATTATTGTGGAGTTGTGGGACGTACCGACACATCACTTCGGCAGCTTTGTTGCGCTTATTCCAGCCCCCCTGGGCATCGGCACACTGACATTAAAAGACGGCCGTGAAGTAAAAGGTTTTATCTGTGAAGGCGCAGCAATAAATGGTGCGAAAGATATTACGCCTTTAGGCGGGTGGCGAGCGTATATCCAGACGCTGTAACTCGTATTAAGCGCAGGTGAGTTACCTGCAAATGGAATCGCTGCAGGTGAATTAATTGTGAGCGAATTAAAGGTGA
>CAYUVQ010000101.1:7089-11062 GCA_964448175.1 uncultured Cellvibrionaceae bacterium
AGCCGTAGGTCGGTAGCCGTAGGTCGGTAGCCGTAGGTCGGTAGCCGTAGGTCGGATTAGCTGCGTAGCGGCGTAATCCGACACCACGCTCAAACTCATCGGCGGATTACGCCGCTACGCAGCTAATCCGACCTACACCGATAACGAATTAACAACATAAACGCATCGGAGAACCAAGATGTTCCACACAGTCCTGATTGCAAACCGCGGCGAGATTGCCGTGCGCATCGCGAAAACACTGAAAAAAATGGGCGTAAAATCGGTGGCGGTTTACTCTGATGCTGATCGCAACAGCGCTCACGTAACCGCTTGCGATACCGCTGTGAGCCTCGGTGGAAACACCGCTGCAGAAAGCTATCTGCAAGTGGATCGCATCCTCGCCGCCGCGAAAGAAACCGGCGCACAGGCAATCATTCCGGGTTACGGATTTTTATCTGAAAACGCAAAATTCGCCGAGCAATGTGAAGCCGCCGGCATTGCCTTCTGCGGACCAACCCCGCAGCAGATTCGTGAATTCGGCTTAAAACATACCTCCCGTGAAATCGCTGAAAAAGCCGGTGTACCCTTAACACCTGGTACCGGCTTGCTCAATTCGGTAGAGGAAGCCGTGAGTGCTGCTGCTCAACTCGGTTACCCCGTCATGCTCAAAAGTACTGCCGGTGGCGGCGGCATCGGTTTAACACGCTGCGATGATGAAGCCGCTCTGGTTGACGCCTATGAAACTGTTAAACGCTTGGGCCAGAATTTTTTCAGTGACAGCGGTGTGTTTCTGGAACGCTTTGTCGACAACGCCCGGCATGTGGAAGTGCAGATTTTTGGCGATGGTAAAGGCAATGTATTAGCACTGGGTGAGCGCGACTGCTCACTGCAGCGTCGCAATCAGAAAGTTGTGGAAGAAACCCCTGCACCTGACTTGCCCTCTGCTACCCGTGAAAAATTATTGGCTGCCTCCAGAAGTCTCGGCGAAGCTGTTAATTACCGGTCAGCCGGTACAGTTGAATATATTTACGATGCCGCGCGCGACGCATTTTATTTTCTCGAAGTAAATACACGCCTGCAGGTGGAGCACCCCATCACCGAAGCCTGCACCGGAGTAGATCTCGTTGAGTGGATGATCCTGACGGCCGCCGATGAAGCGCCGGATCTATCAATTGACATCTCACCTAAAGGTGCAGCGATCGAAGTGCGCCTCTACGCCGAAGATCCGGTGCGTGACTTTCAACCGTCACCCGGCGTGCTCACTGATGTGCATTTTTCAGAAGCAGCGCGCATCGATACCTGGGTCGCTACAGGAACCGAAGTCTCACCTTATTATGATCCGATGATTGCCAAGATCATTGTTCATGGTAAAGACCGCGCGGACGCCATTCATAAAATGATGGCTGCGTTAAACGAAACCCGCGTGTGCGGCATTGCAACCAACCTTGATTATCTTCGGCAAATTATTGGCTCGGATTTTTTTGTGCGCGCCGATGTAGCCACAAACAAACTCGCCAGTTTTGTATATCGCGCGCCGGTTGTTGAAGTCATTCAACCCGGCACCTACACCAGTGTGCAGGACTATCCCGGCCGCAGCGGTTACTGGAGTATTGGTGTTCCGCCGTCTGGCCCGATGGATGATTATGCTTTCCGCCTCGCCAACCGCATTGTGGGTAACCACGAGAGCGCGGCAGGACTGGAATTCACGATCATCGGCCCGAAATTACGTTTCCATGCAGACACAATCGTTGCATTGACCGGTGCAAAATCTCCCGCAAAACTCGATGGCGAGCTCATTAATTTCTGGTCGCCGATTGCAGTAAAAGCCGGCCAGGTTCTGGAGGTGGGCAAAGCAGAAAGTGGATGCCGTGCTTACCTTGCTGTGCGAAACGGTTTTGATGTGCCGGTTTATCTCGGCAGCCGTTCGACCTTTGCCCTGGGCCAGTTCGGTGGCCATGCAGGACGCACCTTGCGTGCAAGCGATATGTTGTCGATCAGCGATCCGACCATTGCAGCATGTACCACACCAGCGCCACTTTATGAACCTGCCGCTGCGCCGAGCGATTTGATCCCCGCGTATCCGACCGAATGGGAAATCGGTGTGCTTTATGGTCCCCACGGAGCACCGGATTTTTTCACTGAAGATGCCATTGAAATGTTTTTCGGCACGGCATGGGAAGTTCATTACAACTCCAATCGTCTCGGCATTCGCTTGAACGGCCCCAAACCTACCTGGACACGCAGCGATGGTGGCGAGGCTGGTTTACATCCATCAAATATTCACGATACCGAATACGCCGTCGGTTCAATTAATTTCACTGGCGACATGCCGGTCATCCTGACCAAAGATGGCCCCAGTCTCGGCGGCTTTGTTTGCCCGGTTACCATTGTGAAAGCGGAACTGTGGAAAGTCGGACAGGTAAAACCGGGCGATAAAATCCGTTTCAAACGATTGAGTTTTGACACTGCTCTGGCACTGGAGCTGGCAACCGATAAAGCGATTATTGAACTGACAGTACCGGCCGATATTCAACATACGCCGATCATCGCGCCGGATCATGATTTGTCCCACTGCATCCTTGCCGCACTGCCGGAATCTGGTAGCCGCCCCGCCGTGGCTTATCGCCAGGCCGGCGATAAATATATTCTGCTGGAGTACGGCCCCAGTATTCTTGATCTGCGATTGCGCTTCCGTGTTCATGCGTTGATGGAAGCGTTAAAAGCTTCACCAATCAGTGGCGTTATCGAGTTGTCTCCCGGCGTTCGTTCGCTACAGATCAATTACGACAGCCGCGTTATTCATCAGCGTGATTTGATTGCGGCGTTGTTAAAAATAGAAGGAACGCTGCCAGAGGTTGACACCATGAGCGTACCCAGCCGCGTGGTCTATCTGCCCATGGCCTTTGAAGACTCCGCCACGCTGGACGCGGTTGCGCGTTATCGTCAGTCCGTGCGAGATAAAGCACCGTGGCTGCCGAGCAACACAGAATTTATGCGCCGCATCAACGGCCTCGCCAGCGTTGAACAGGTTCGCCAGATTATCTTTGACACCAGCTACATGGTGCTCGGCCTGGGCGATGTTTATCTTGGTGCACCCTGCGCTGTGCCCGTCGACCCACGTCATCGTTTGCTCACCTCTAAATACAATCCTGCGCGGACTTATACCGCTGAAGGCACCGTCGGTATCGGCGGAGTATATATGTGTATCTACGGCATGGATTCACCCGGCGGCTACCAGTTGGTGGGACGAACCTTACCCATCTGGAATAAATTTCTGAAAAATCCTGTTTTTACCAATGGTGAGCCTTGGCTGCTGAAGTTTTTTGACCGTGTGCGTTATTACGAAGTGAGTGAAGAAGAGCTCACAGTGCAACGTGAAGCATTTCGCGAAGGTCGCTTGCAGATTCGCATTGAAGAAGAAGAATTCAGCCTGGCGGAACACGAACAGTTTCTCCAGGAAAATGCAGAAAGCATCGCCGCCTTTAAAGCCAGTCAACAGGAAGCGTTTACGCGTGAGGTGGCGCTGTGGCAGGCCGATGAAGCCGCGCAAGTCGATGCCGCATTGCAGATCAAAATCAACACCGGTCCCATTGATGTGGATGGCCACCCCATTACCGCGGACATCAGCGGCAACATCTGGAAGCTACTGGTCGAACCGGGCCAAGCCGTCGAACCGGATCAACCCTTATTAATTGTGGAAGCGATGAAGATGGAATTCTCCATCTACGCCGACCGCAGCGCAAAAGTCAGCGCAATTCATTGCGAACCCGGCAGGCAGGTTAACGCAGGTGATTTGTTGTTAGTGCTCGAGGAGTAAACCATCGTCGGATTACGCCTACCGGCTAATTCGACCTACAAAAAGATCACGCGCCACCCAGCGCGATGCGAGCGAGCGCAGGGCGGATCAGCGAGTAAGTCAGATTAACGAGCAGGACAGATTAACGAGTAGGTCGGATTAGCCGCGAGTACAACGAGCGACGTAATCCGACACCAG
>CAYUVQ010000102.1:0-11055 GCA_964448175.1 uncultured Cellvibrionaceae bacterium
TCAGAACGGAATGTCATCGTCAAAATTATCAAACCCCGCTGGTGGCTGTTGGGGCGCATTGCCTTGCCCCGACGAGGCATAACCGCCACCCTGATTGCCATATTGCGGTGCAGCTTGCGGACTGCTTGGTACCGCCTTGGGCTGGCTGAAGTTTTGGTTCTGGTTATACCCCTGACCGTAGTCGCTACCCATGTTGCTGCCAGTGCTTTCGCCACGGCTGTCGAGCATTTGCATCTCATTGGCCACGATTTCGGTAGTGTATCTGTCAGTGCCATCCTGCGCCTGCCATTTACGGGTACGCAACGAGCCCTCGATATAGACCTTACTGCCTTTACGCAAATACTCTCCAGCAATTTCACCCAACCGATTGAAAAACACCACCCGATGCCATTCAGTACGCTCCTGGGGCTGGCCGGTATTTTTGTCTTTCCAGGTTTCCGATGTCGCTATGCTGATGTTAGTAACAGCCCCACCAGAGGGCATGTATTTGACTTCCGGGTCCTGACCCACATTACCAATCAGAATAACTTTATTGATGCCACGAGCCATGTAACTTCTCCTCTTGATTTATCGTGTATTCGCCTCTGGCGACATTTGACCTGTTAATTTCAGCTGCCACTTTATCATTTGCGCGCTCCGCAATACCAGAATTCACGCCTGATTTTCCACAATGTCAGTCAAGGCCTGACGGTCCACCAAACGCGGATCAACTTTAAGGTATACCGTGTTTTCAGAAGCCACCACCAATACCTCTGCAACCCCCTCCAGGGCACGCAGTTTCTCAGAGATCGCCTGATGGTCCTGCCCTCGCAGCGGAATAAGGACGCTGGCCAGGAATCGTGGCGGTCGCATAAACCATGCAACGATTAACCACACCAAACTCACGATTGCAGCCAGAGCCAACACCGCCGCCATGCCCCATTGTTGCAGCAACCATCCACCAACCGCTCCCCCGGAAAACACCCCAAGAACCTGACTTGTGGCATATATACCGGTTGCCGTGCCTTTAGCTCCGGCCGGCGCAATTTTGCTCACCATCGAAGGCAAGGTAGCTTCCAGCAGATTAAATGCCGTAAAAAACAAAAAGATCGCACCCAATGTCAAAGGCATATTAGGTGGCGTACGCATTAGCGCCACCTCCATCAACACCAACAGTGCCACCGCGCCCAGAAAGACCGGCTTTATCTGCCGACGCTTCTCCGCCACGATGATGAACGGCAACATGACCACAAAAGCTAATGCAAGCAGCGGAAAATACAGTAGTCCGTGATAATCGCGCGCGACATTTAACTGTTGCTCAAGGATCAATGGCAGCACCATAAAGTTAGCCATCAACACGAAATGCAGGGAAAAAATTCCAAAATTTAACCGTAACAGATCGGGATTCTTGAACGTATTCCACATCAACGCTGGTACCGCACCCGCCTCGCGCCGACGCTGTGGAGTCGCTACCACTGGCACGGCTTTGAATAAGATGGCGATGCCCACCAGCCCCAAAGCAGCGGTCAACCAGAAAATGCTGGATACACCTGCCCATGCAGCCATCAACGGGCCAACGGTTAATGCCACAGAAAAAGATACGCCTATGGAGGCCCCAATCATGGCCATGGCTTTGGTGCGATTTTCTTCTGATGTCAGGTCGGTCAACAATGCCATCACGGCGGCTGAAATCGCTCCTCCTCCTTGAAGAAAACGACCGATAACCAGCTCTACCACTGTCTCGGCCTGCGCCGCGACCACACTGCCCAAGATAAAGATGATCAGGCCCGCCAAGATCACCGGCTTGCGACCGATGCGATCGGACAAAACACCAAAGGGGATCTGCAATAAAGCTTGGCTAAAGCCGTAAGCGCCCAACGCCAGCCCGAGAAGGAACGGCGAACTACCACTGTAGTCAGAGCTGTACAGCGCCAGAACCGGCAGCAACATAAACAGTCCGAACATGCGGAATGAATAAAGCGCAGCCAGTGAAACGACGACTCGCCGTTCAAAAGGAACAGGGGTTAATTGCACGGATAATGATGCCCTAAGAAAAGAGGCGATTCTAACAAGAGGGATGAGGGGGAGGCCAGCCAAATGCACGATTCCCCACCTTCTCGACAGAATCCTCCCTGCTGACAACTTTTGGCAAGAGATTTCCGTATAATTGGGCGCTTTGTCTCTTCTTTCACCCGCGCCGATGTAAGGTGGTTAATGGATACGATTATTGTCAGGGGTGCACGCACCCACAACCTCAAGAACATTGATCTGGATATACCGCGCGATAAGCTGGTGGTTATAACCGGTCCTTCCGGCTCAGGAAAATCCTCCCTTGCATTTGACACGCTCTACGCAGAAGGCCAACGCCGCTACGTTGAATCATTGTCTACCTATGCGCGGCAATTTTTATCCATGATGGAAAAGCCTGATGTGGATCACATTGAAGGGCTAAGTCCCGCGATCTCCATCGAGCAAAAGTCCACATCGCATAACCCTCGCTCTACCGTGGGAACCATAACCGAAATCTACGATTATCTGCGCTTGCTCTTCGCCCGCGTCGGTGAACCCCGCTGCCCCATTCACAACGAACCGCTCGCTGCCCAAACCATCAGCGAAATGGTAGACACCGTCTGTGCATTACCCGACGGCACCAAGTTGATGCTGTTGGCACCTGTTGTGCGAGATCGCAAAGGTGAGCACATTCATACATTGGATCAATTAAAACGCGACGGATTTATTCGCGCGCGCATTAATGGTTTGTTAGTCGACCTCGATGATGCTCCAAAGCTCGACAAAAAGAAGAAGCATAATATTGATGTGGTAGTGGATCGCTTCAAAGTTCGAGATGATTTAAAGCTACGGCTAGCCGAATCATTTGAAACAGCACTGAATCTATCCGAAGGTATTGCCAGCATCAGCTATATGGATGGAGAAGCACCTGATCGACTGTTTTCATCCAAGCATGCCTGCCCTATTTGTGATTACAGTTTGAGCGAGTTAGAGCCGCGCCTGTTTTCTTTTAACAATCCGGCCGGCGCTTGCCCATCGTGCGACGGCCTCGGTGTTAAACAATATTTTGACGAAGAAAAAGTCGTACAGTTTCCAGAAGCTTCTTTATCAGAAGGCGCTATCCGCGGGTGGGACAAACGTAACGTTTATTACTTCCACATGCTTGCATCGCTTGCGGAACATTACGGTTTTGATGTCGATACTCCTTGGAAAAAACTTAGACAAAAACAACGTGATGCCGTGCTTTATGGCTCAGGAAGCGAAGTCATTGCTTTTAATTACGTCAATGATCGCGGAGATACTTACAAACGCAGTCACACCTTTGAAGGCGTACTGCCGAATATGGAACGCCGCTATCGTGATACCGAGTCGCAGATGGTGCGCGAAGAACTGGCCAAGTTTTTGTCCACTGATCATTGCCCCGAATGCGCGGGCACCCGCCTGCGATCAGAAGCGCGGCACGTCTTTGTTGATGAGCGAACACTGCCTCAAATTACAGAGTTACCCGTAGCTGACGCTTACGCCTATTTTCAGCAACTGAAATTTAGCGGACGCAAAGCTGGTATCGCCGATAAAATTCTAAAGGAACTGCGTGACCGATTTCGTTTCCTGGTGGATGTCGGCCTTAACTACTTAACTCTCAATCGCAGTGCAGAAACACTGTCAGGTGGCGAAGCACAGCGCATTCGTCTCGCAAGCCAGATCGGGGCCGGCCTTGTAGGTGTTATGTATATTCTCGACGAGCCCTCTATCGGCTTACATCAGCGAGACAACGAACGCCTGCTTAAAACCCTAACGCATCTGCGAGACCTGGGAAATACAGTCATTGTTGTTGAGCATGATGAAGACGCTATTCGTCAGGCCGATCACGTCATCGATATCGGTCCCGGAGCAGGTGTCCACGGCGGCCAGGTAATTGCTCAAGGCGATGTCAAAAAGATAATGGCCAATAAAAGCTCCATCACCGGCCAATATCTGAGTGGCAAGCGTGAAATTGCAATTCCCGAAACGCGCCACCCTTTTAACCCAGAGCAGGTATTACGGCTCATCGGAGCTAACGGAAACAATCTGAAAGACGTAACCGCCGAAATTCCGGTGGGCTTGATGACCTGCGTAACGGGCGTTTCCGGTTCTGGTAAATCAACACTGATCAATGCCACCCTCCATCCCTTGGCCTCAACTGCACTTAACGGAGCAACCACACTCAAAGCCGCACCTTATACGGCGGTTGAGGGCCTGGAGCTGTTTGATAAGTGCGTTGATATTGATCAAAGCCCGATAGGACGGACCCCGCGCTCCAACCCCGCCACCTATACCGGCATCTTTACACCCGTGCGCGACTTATTTGCCGGTACACAGGAAGCTCGCTCAAGAGGCTATCAGCCGGGCCGCTTTAGTTTCAATGTGAAAGGTGGTCGCTGTGAGGCGTGCCAAGGCGATGGTGTCACGAAAGTTGAAATGCACTTCCTGCCCGACGTCTATGTTCCTTGCGATGTTTGTAAAGGAAAGCGTTACAACCGCGAAACGTTAGAAATTAAGTACAAAGGGAAGAATATTCATGAAGTACTTGAGATGACGGTGGAGGACGCTCACGCATTTTTTGAAGCGATCCCTTCTGTTGAGAAAAAGCTCCAGACCCTGATAGATGTGGGGCTTTCCTACATCCGTCTCGGACAGGCAGCAACCACGCTTTCAGGTGGTGAAGCACAAAGAGTAAAGCTGGCCAAAGAATTATCCAAACGGGATACAGGGAAAACGCTTTATATCCTTGATGAACCCACCACCGGGTTACATTTCTATGACATCCAGCAACTTCTGAATGTGTTGCACCGTCTCCGCGATCACGGCAATACGGTCGTGGTTATCGAACATAACCTGGACGTTATTAAAACAGCAGATTGGATTATTGATCTTGGTCCTGAAGGCGGAAGCGGCGGAGGCCAGATAATCGCTACCGGCACGCCTGAAGATATTGCGAAGGAAAAAAACTCCCACACTGGCAGATTCCTCAAGCCAATGCTCCAGTCTGCAAAAACGCGTAACCAAAAAACAAAAAAATCGACAAATGACAAAAAGATAAGCAAAACGGCGGCGGGGAAATAGCGGAGAATCAAGCATACCGGAACGCTTGCATACAAACAAAAAAGCCAGGCTGATGCCTGGCTTTTTTATTGTTGCTTCAGCTTTGTTTATTCAGCTTCTACAGCAGTCTCACCCGATTGTACGGGACGATCAACCAGCTCAACATACGCCATCGGTGCTTTATCACCAGCGCGGAAGCCACATTTCAAAATACGAATGTAACCACCTGGACGGTTCTGGTAACGAGGACCAAGATCGCTAAACAATTTGCCTACAGCTTCTTTGCTCTGCAAACGACTGAAAGCCAGACGGCGATTAGCAACGCTATCCACTTTAGCCAGAGTAATCAGAGGCTCTGCTACACGGCGAAGCTCCTTAGCTTTCGGTAAAGTTGTTTTAATCAACTCATGTTCAACCAACGACGCTGTCATGTTGCGAAACATGGCTTTGCGATGTGAAGCATTACGATTTAATTGACGACCACTAAGACGATGACGCATGACACAAATCCTTCAAAATGGATTGCTTAATTGCAATCTCGTTAACCGCCCGCACCGAAGAGAGTTAACGGGCGAACTAATAATGTTAGTCGTTTCTCAAACTAGCTGGAGGCCAGTTCTCCAAACGCATACCGAGAGACAAGCCGCGTGAAGCCAGCACATCTTTAATCTCGGTCAGTGATTTTTTACCCAGGTTAGGAGTCTTCAACAACTCGACCTCAGTACGCTGGATCAAATCACCAATGTAATAAATGTTTTCAGCTTTAAGACAGTTTGCCGAACGGACGGTCAGCTCAAGATCATCTACCGGGCGCAGCAGAACAGGGTCAATTGCCTCTTCCTTCTGCTCCGGCGCTGATTGCTTCTCACCTTCCAGATCAACAAACACGGCTAATTGCTGCTGAAGAATCGTTGCTGCTCTGCGAATTGCTTCTTCAGGATCAATCGTGCCGTTAGTTTCCAAATCAAGCACCAACTTATCCAAGTCCGTACGTTGCTCAACACGCGCACTTTCTACGCTATATGCAAGACGTCTGATAGGACTGAAGGAGGCATCGAGTTGCAGGCGACCAATCGCACGACTTTCATCATCATCACGACGACGACTGTCCGCTGGCTGATAGCCACGGCCACGCGCTACCGTCAGGCGCATTCTTAATTCGGTATTGCCGGTGATGTTAGCAATCACATGATCAGGATTTTTTATTTCCACATCATGATCAAGCTGAATATCAGCCGCAGTGACAACACCAGGACCTTTTTTACTTAAGGTAAGAACCGCTTGGTCCTTACCGTGCATAACTACAGCAACACCTTTTAAGTTGAGCAGGATTTCAATAACATCCTCCCGCACACCTTCGATATCGCTGTACTCGTGCAAAACACCTTCGATTTCAGCTTCAACAATGGCACAACCAGCCATAGAGGACAGCAGAATGCGACGCAGCGCATTGCCAAGGGTATGTCCGAAGCCGCGCTCCAGAGGCTCCAACACCACGCGAGCGTGAGTTGGGCTTATCTCTGAAACATCGATATGACGCGGAGTCAAAAATTCGTTTACTGCAGTCTGCATAGCCACACCTGTTAGCGGTTTGTCCCTTACTTAGAGTAAAGCTCTATGATGAGGTTCTCGTTAATATCAGCTGGCAAATCGCTGCGATCAGGAACGCGCTTAAAAACACCTTCTTTTTTGTCAAAATTAACATCTACCCACTCAACATGAGTACGCTGTGTAGCAATGTTAATGGCGTTTTGAATACGCAGTTGCTTTTTCGCTTTCTCACGAACCGCAACAACATCACCTTCTGCGACCTGATAAGAAGCAATATTTACAGTCTTACCATTCACGCTGATAGCTTTGTGGGACACGAGCTGACGAGATTCTGCGCGAGTGGCACCAAAACCCATACGATATACTACGTTATCCAAGCGCGATTCCAACAGCTTCAACAGGTTCTCACCGCTAGCGCCTTTGCGACGTGCAGCTTCTTTGTAGTAGCTACGGAATTGCTTTTCCAGTACGCCATATATGCGACGTACTTTTTGCTTTTCACGCAGCTGAACACCGTAGTCAGAAAGACGCCCACGGCGTTGACCATGCTGACCAGGTGCAGTTTCAATCTTGCACTTCGAATCCAGAGCACGAGCACCACTCTTCAAGAAGAGATCAGTACCTTCGCGACGGGACAGTTTACAAGTTGGTCCAATATAACGTGCCATTTTCTAAATCCCCCTTAAACGCGACGTTTCTTCGGCGGACGACAGCCGTTGTGAGGAATCGGCGTTACGTCAGTGATGTTGGTGATTTTGTAACCAACATTGTTCAGTGCACGAACTGCGGATTCGCGACCTGGGCCTGGGCCCTTCACTTCAACGTCGAGGTTCTTTAAGCCGTATTCTTTCGCGGCTTCACCGGCACGCTCTGCTGCAACCTGGGCTGCAAAAGGAGTACTTTTACGTGAACCACGGAAACCTGAACCACCAGAAGTGGCCCATGACAAGGTATTACCTTGACGGTCAGTGATTGTCACAATAGTGTTGTTAAAAGAAGCGTGGATATGGGCAACGCCATCCACCACTGTCTTTTTAACTTTCTTTTTCGTTGCGGTTTTATTACCTGGCTTCGCCATAGCAATCTCTTCCTAACCTGTTGTTACCGTACTTGAATGACAAACGTAAGCAATCAATTATCTCTTAATTGGCTTACGCGGACCTTTGCGGGTACGAGCGTTGGTTTTAGTACGCTGACCACGAAGCGGTAAGCTACGACGGTGGCGTAAGCCACGGTAGCATCCCAGATCCATGAGGCGTTTGATGTTCATAGATATAACACGACGCAAGTCACCCTCGACGGTGTGCTTAGCTACCTCATTGCGAATAGCA
Source organism: uncultured Cellvibrionaceae bacterium (assembly GCA_964448175.1). Classification (GTDB taxonomy): domain Bacteria; phylum Pseudomonadota; class Gammaproteobacteria; order Pseudomonadales; family Cellvibrionaceae; genus Cellvibrio. The sequence continues at coordinate 7,953 of CAYUVQ010000102.1, forward strand.
TCCATTTGCTCTTCTGTGAGCGTGGAAATTTTTGCATCTTCTGCAATGCCAGTGGCAACACAGATCTGCTTCGCAGTGGTACGGCCAATCCCGTAGACATAGGTCAGAGAGATAACCGCGTGTTTGTTATCTGGTATGTTTACACCAGCAATACGGGCCATTCAAATTACTCCAGTAACACGTAAATTGTAGCGTTGACAGTAGCAAACGCCATCCAGCACTTCAAAAAGGCGCGGAAGGATAACGATAAAACCACTTGAAATCAATAGCCTGATGAAATTTTCACCAAACGACAGTCAACGCCCCCAGAACAGCTAATTCTTTTAATCCTCAGCCCTTAAAACAACAAACAGGTGGTTAGGAGAACACCACCTGTTCAGTTGAAAGAACAGAACAAATCGAAAAGCTATTAACCTTGACGCTGCTTATGGCGCGGTTCAGCGTTGCATATTACACGCAGCACACCGTTACGACGTACCATTTTGCAGTTACGACAAATCTTTTTAACAGAAGCACGAACTTTCATGATCCAACCCTAAATATCCAGGATTAGCGGACATTGCTGCCGCCAAATCCTTTTAAGTTTGACTTCTTCATCAGTGATTCATACTGATGAGACATCAGGTGAGCCTGAACCTGAGACATAAAGTCCATCACCACTACCACTACGATCAGCAGAGAGGTGCCACCCAGGTAAAATGGCACGTTAGTAGCCACAACCAGGAACTGAGGTAACAGACAAACCGCGGACATATAGATAGCGCCTACCACAGTTAACCGCGTTAAAACACTATCGATATATTTAGCTGAATGCTCACCAGGACGAATCCCTGGAATATAAGCACCTGATTTTTTCAAATTATCTGCAACTTCCTTCGGATTAAACATTAGCGCCGTATAGAAGAAGCAGAAGAAAGTAATCAACCCTGCAAACAATATAATGTTAAGTGGTTGACCCGGGCCTATTGCCAACGCGAACTCTTGCAGAAACTCGTTTACCGCACCTTCACCGCCCTGCCCAAACCACTGAGCGATAGATGCGGGAAACAGCAGGATACTACTTGCAAAAATCGCCGGAATCACACCAGACATATTAATTTTCAGGGGCAAATGACTGCTTTGGGCGGCATATCCCTGACGACCCTGCTGCCTCTTCGCATAGTTCACTGTGATACGACGCTGGCCCCGCTCGATACGAACCACCAGCCAAATGACAGCAAGTGCAATCACGGCAATAACCAAAAGCAACAGAATATGCAAATCACCTTGGCGAGCACTTTCAAATGCTTGGCCGATGGCACTGGGCAAGCCAGCAACAATACCTGCGAAAATCAGCATTGAGATACCGTTGCCTATACCTCGCTCCGTTACCTGCTCACCTAGCCACATCATAAAAACCGCGCCTGTAACCAAGGACACGATAGCTATGAAATAGAACGAAAACCCTGGCTCTCCACCATATGCATAGGAAGAGAAACTCACAGCCATCGCCAAAGCCTGTACGGTTGCAAGGACAACTGTAAAATATCGCGTGTACTGATTTATCTTCCGGCGTCCAGCGTCCCCTTCCTTTTTTAACTGCTCAAGGGAAGGAGTCACTGCAGTCAGAAGCTGCATAATAATCGAGGCAGAAATATAGGGCATGATCCCTAGAGCCAGAATACTCATGCGCTCCAACGCACCACCAGAAAACATATTAAACAAACCCAAGATGGTTCCTTGGCTCTGATTAAACAGATTGGCAATGCGCTCCGGGTCAAGACCAGGAACGGGAATATGAGTACCAATGCGATAAACCACAATAGCTAAAAACAGAAAGCGAAGGCGAGCCCATAGCTCGCCTAACCCTTTTTGATTTGCTAGCGGCAGATTACCGGGAGTTGCCATTCGCGCCTCTTTATTCTTCGATTTTTCCGCCAGCAGCTTCAATAGCTGCCTTAGCGCCTTTAGTTACAGACAAGCCTTTCACTGTAACTGCTTTTTTCAACTCGCCAGAAGCAAAGATTTTAGCGCGCTTGATATTTGCGTTAATGACGTCAGCTTGCTTCAAGGTCTCCAAATCTACCACATCGCCGTCCACCAGATTCAGTTCTGACAAACGAATCTGAGCAGTAACCAAGCTGATGCGCGAAGTGAAACCGTACTTCGGCAAACGCTTCTGCAATGGCATCTGGCCGCCTTCAAAACCCGGCTTAACCGAGCCACCTGAACGAGATTTCAAACCTTTATGGCCACGACCTGCTGTTTTACCCAGGCCGCTACCAATACCACGACCAACGCGTTTTTTCTCGCGAATTCTGCCGGGGGCGGGGCTTAGCGTATTAAGACGCATCTTACTCTCCCTCTACCTTAACCAGATAATTTACCAAATTAATCATGCCACGCACGGATGGGGTATCTTCCACCTCTACAGTGTGACCAATTCGGCGCAAGCCCAGGCCTTTTACACAAGCCTGGTGGTTCTTCAGACGATGAGCCGTGCTCTTAATCTGAGTAACCTTAATCATTTTCTTAGCCATGATGATATTCCGCTATCAAGTAATCGATAACTATCGACTAGTTCAGAATCTCTTCAACACTTTTGCCGCGCTTTGCCGCAACAGCATCAGGAGAAGCCATAGTCTTCAGCGCATCAAAAGTTGCACGAACAACGTTTACCGGGTTGGTTGAACCATAACATTTAGCCAGTACGTTTTGAACGCCTGCAATTTCTAGCACCGCACGCATCGCACCACCAGCAATCACGCCAGTACCCTGCGACGCAGGCTGCATGAAAACCTTAGAGGCTCCGTGACGACCTTTCGTTGGGTACTGCAGGGTATCACCATTCAGTTCTACGCTGATCATATTACGACGTGCCGCTTCCATAGCCTTTTGGATGGCTACTGGAACTTCACGAGCTTTACCGCGGCCAAAGCCAACTTTACCATTACCATCACCAACAACCGTCAGCGCTGTAAAAGCAAAGATACGACCACCTTTAACAGTTTTGGCAACACGATTAACTTGTACCAGCTTTTCTTGCAAGCCTTCGTTGTTGTCTTCTTCTTTCTTGGAGTAAGCCATATCTTAACCTTTAGAATTCCAGTCCACCTTCACGCGC
>CAYUVQ010000103.1:0-11010 GCA_964448175.1 uncultured Cellvibrionaceae bacterium
GCGGGCAGGTTGACGGCTTCGGCAAGTTTTTCTAACAAATGATTGGCGAGCAGCGGAATGTCTTCGCGTCGGTCGCGGAGTGCGGGGACAGCAAGCTGGATGACATTGAGACGGTAGAACAAATCCTGACGGAACCGGCCTTCTTGCACTTCCCTTTCGAGGCTTTTGTGAGTTGCACAAAGGATGCGCACATCCGTTGCAATCTCTTCGGCCGAGCCCACCGCACGTACCGATTTTTCCTGAATTGCGCGAAGTAATTTTACCTGCATGTCGAGCGGCAGGTCGGCAACTTCATCAAAAAATAATGTTCCACCTTCGGCTGCCTGAAACAGGCCAGGCTTGTCCTGATGGGCGCCGGTGAAGCTGCCTTTCTTGTGACCAAAAAATTCGCTTTCCATTAACTCCCGCGGGATCGCGCCGCAGTTAACAGCAATAAACGGTTTATGAGCGCGCGGGCCGAGCTCATGGATTGAACGGGCGACTAATTCTTTGCCCGAACCTGATTCACCGCTGATATAAACCGGTGCTTGTGAGCGTGCGAGTTTTTGTATGCTGCGCGTGAGCTCCTGAATAGCAGAAGACTGGCCAATAATTAATGTATCGTTGGGCAGTTTTGTCGGGGACAACTGGCTGGATTGGATTGCGGTGGCCACCAGCTTGCGTAACGCGGTAAGGTTTACCGGCTTGGTAATAAAATCGAAAGCTCCGGCTTTCATGGATTCGATGGCAGTATCGACACTGCCATGAGCAGTAATCACCGCGACCGGTAAGCGTGGGTGATGTTGCTGAATAAACTCAACCAGCTCCAATCCGTTACCGTCAGGCAGGCGCATATCGGTGAGGCAAAGATCGTAATTTTGTTGCGCAAGATGCTGTCGGGCATCTTTAATATTCTCGACACTATCCGTGTCGATTTGCATTCTACCCAAGGTGATTTCCAGCAGTTCGCGGATATCCGGCTCGTCGTCAATCACCAGTGCGCGTTTATTGCTCATAACAATACCATCTTGCCATACGTTTGTTGTGCGTTGAGAGGTTACAGTGCGCGATCATGATGTGCCAGCTGTATATGAAAACAGCTGCTGCCATCCTCTGTGCGGCGGTAGTGTATAAAAGCCTGGTTTGCTTCGCAAAGCTCCTTGCAAATAAAGAGTCCTAAACCCGAACCCGTATTTTCGGTGGTGAAGAACGGTTCGAAAAGATGTTTGAGATTTTCCTGTGTGATACCAGGTCCGCCATCAATCACGTTAATGAACGGCCGTTGTAACTTTTCATCGATACCAGTTTCCAGAGTGACCCGGCCTTTATCGTTACGGGTTTTACTGTAACGCAAACCGTTATCGCACAGATTGCAGATGACCTGATGCAGCTGTCCGGGATCGAATTGACCGATAATATTTTGTTCATGGAAGATGACCCGCAGATCTACGGGCTCGGCGCGGCTATTTTTGTATTCATCGACAAAACGCTCAATCCAACTGTTTAGTTGTACTTGCTGGGGTTGCGCGATGCGGCGCCGCGACAGCTGTAAAACGTTTTCGATAATTTGATTAACCCGCTTGCAATGGTTGTCGATGATTTCGATTAAACGTTGATCGTGAGCTGAAAGCTCTTCTGACTCGCCTAACAATTGGCTGGCGTGACTGATGGCACCTAATGGATTGCGAATCTCATGCGCAATACTTGCAGTCAGTCGGCCGAGCGAAGCCAGTTTAAGCTGCTGTGCCTGCTGGGCGATTGCACGGTTATCTTCAACGAAGATCAGCATATCGGTATTTTCGTCGGACCCCAGCGGAGCAAAATTGATTCTGATTTCATCGCTCAGGCCATTATCGATTTTCAGAATCGGTGAATATTTCCGCTTGGCCTGTTGCCACTGTGTAACCTTCTGATCAAGAGCTGGCACATCGCGGAGTGTGAGACGAGACGTGTGTTCCGGTGGCAGGCCCAACAGATTGCGCGCGGAATTATTCAGTAACTCGATGCCTCGGTTTTTATTGAACACCACAATGCCGGTTCGCATACGTTCAACGATCATCTGCGCGAGTTTTTGTAGGTGCGCTACATGGTGCGCCTGCGCGATGGCTTCTTCATTACTGCTGCGGATTTTGCGGGTCAGGTACTGAAAGGCGATGGCGATGATAAAGATCAACGCACCTAAAGAGCCAGCGGAGAAGAAAGCTTTGTTATCCAGCGCAGAGGTGAAATACCGGTAAGTACTTTCCGAGATAACCGCAATACTTGCCAGCGCTGCAAAAAAAATCGCAATCTGCCCGCGCAACAACATGCCGCCGGCGGCAACAGCAACAAGCAGTAAATAGCCGAGGCCATTCAGGATGCCGCCGCTGCTATACATCAGCAGGATGATGGCCACCAGATCAATAAACAGCAGGCTGAAGAGTTGCTTTTGCGAGGGCAGGAACTCGATCCGCCAGAACATGACCAGGCTGATGAAGTTGATCAGGGTGTAACTGGCCGAGGTATAGAAAAATACGTCTGGGTGGTCATTCCCTAGAACATTCCGCGCGATATCGCCTTGGAACATGAGCAACAAAACGGCACCGAGCAAGGTCCGATAATAGGTATAAACCCGCAACAGATCATAAGGATTGTAGGTCGGTGAATTAATGGCAGATATCTTCATCGAGAGTCATCAATTTTATATTGGTATTTTTTATGACGGCGGCGTGTATGAATCATTTTGCCTAAACGACAGGATTGTTCGACAATGCGCGTCATTGCGTACTATACCCCTTGTTACAGCTTCTGTATCAGTCGCGCCGTCCATGAATTTGACGCTAACTGCAGCAATGTTTGGGAGAACCCTTCTCTATGTCACGTATGACTATCACCCTGGCTCAGATTAATACCCTTGTAGGGGATATTCCCGGCAATACTGAACGCGTTATCGCAGCCGCTCGTCGGGCTGTGGATGAGCATCAGGCCGCCGCCATTATCTTTCCCGAACTGACATTAACCGGATATCCGCCGGAAGACCTGCTGCTGCGCCCGAGCCTGGCCCCCCGTATAGAGCGCGCACTGGCACATATTCAGGCCCAGAACCTGCCCGTTGCTATTGTGTTGGGATACCCACGGGTAAAAGACGGTCGGGTATTCAACATGGCGGGCGTTATCCAAGATGGTGCGTGGGTCGCAGAATACGCGAAGCAGAACCTACCCAATTATCAGGTGTTTGACGAAGAGCGTTATTTCGATAAAGGCAATCAGGCAACGATTTTTCATCTCGGCCAGATCCCGGTGGCGTTGAGCGTGTGTGAAGATATCTGGCATCCCGAGCCTATGGCACAGGCCAAGGCGGCGGGGGCGAAGCTCATGTTCAACCTGAACGCCTCGCCCTACCATCACGGCAAACAACAGGAGCGGGAGCAGTTGCTGGCCATACGTGCCCGCCAGGGAGAGATGCCGATCATTTATACTAATCTCGTAGGCGGCCAGGACGAGCTGGTGTTTGACGGCGGTTCCGTGGCTGTGGATGCCCAGGGCCAGATCTGTTTCCGCGCACCTAACTTTGACGAGGATTTGTTTCCACTGACGCTGGAAGTCAACAACCAGCAAGTAGTGGTGCCGCAGCAAGTCATGAACCCATTGCTCGACCGTTTGGCTTCGATCTATCAGGCACTGGTGCTCGGTATGCGCGACTACATCAACAAAAACCGGTTCAAAGGGGTAGTGCTGGGGTTATCCGGCGGCATTGATTCCGCGTTAACCCTGGCTATCGCCGTAGATGCGTTAGGGGCCGAACGGGTAGAAGCGGTGATGATGCCGTTTCGCTACACCTCGGACATGAGCAAGAGTGATGCTGCTGACCAGGCGAAGCGCCAGGGTGTGCGTTACAGCTCCATTAGTATTGAGCCTATCTACGACGCCTTTATGGCGGCCCTGAGTGATGAATTTATCGGCACCACACCAGATACCACGGAAGAAAACCTGCAGGCCCGCTGTCGCGGAGTACTGTTGATGGCCATCTCAAACAAGAAGGGTTACCTCGTCCTGACCACAGGAAATAAAAGCGAGATAGCTGTGGGATATTCCACGCTCTATGGGGACATGGCAGGCGGCTTCGACGCATTAAAAGATGTTCCTAAAACCGTGGTGTTTGAATTGGCGCGTTATCGGAACTCCTTGGGAGAGGTCATCCCTCCGACGGTTATCAGCCGTCCTCCATCGGCAGAACTGGCTCCAGATCAGAAGGATGAGGACAGCTTGCCCCCCTACGATGTTCTGGATCAGATCCTTGCGCTTTACGTAGAGCAGGATTGCAGTGTAGAGGCGATCGTCGCGCGCGGTTTTGAGCGTGCCATCGTAGAGCGGGTGGCGCGCCTGGTTGATCTTAACGAATACAAACGGCGCCAGGCGCCTATTGGGGTTCGGATCTCGCAGCGCGGCTTCGGTCGGGATCGCCGTTATCCCATAACATCTGGGTGGAAGCCAGGTGAATAGTTAGAGCGATTGTGGCAGACGAAAAAAATCCGGGCTGGCCCGGATTTTTTTTAGCTGCGACCTGGTCGCGCTGGTTTTTGGTATTCGGGGTCGTAGAGCTCCCGCGTATCGAAACCGGGTGGATCACGCTTGTCGAACAAGCCAAACGTCAATCGGCTAATCCAGGAACGTTCATCACTGCCATAACGAAATTGCTCATTAAACTGGCCATTACTATCAAGCACGGGGTGGTTAGGATAGTTGGTACGCAGGATCGCCAACATCTGCTCCGCCGGCTCTTCCATCTTCAACTCTTTGTAGCCCTGAACCATCACTGCCAATGCATCGGGGATTGCTGGAGTGCGAGGGTAATTTTCCAGCACATAGCGGCCGCGCGCGGTGGCTGCCAGATAGGCCCCACGTTTGAAATAATAATTGGCGACGTGGATCTCGTAGCGGGCCAGCAGGTTACGCAGATAAAGCATCCGCTTTTTGGCGTCAGCCGCGTAAGCGCTGTCAGGATAACGGTTCAGCAACTGCGAAAAGTTAGCTAGGGACTCTCGCGCCGCACCCGGATCACGCATGGTCAAGTCGGTCGGGAGAACCCGTTCGAACATTCCCTTATCTTTCGTGAAAGCACTTAAGCCCATCATGTAATAAGCGTAGTCAGCATTGCGGTGCTGAGGATGGAGGCGAATAAAGCGGTTAGCCGTCGCAATGGCTGCATCCGGGTCGTTAGACATATAATAGGCGTAAATCAGCTCCAGCTGCGCTTGTTCAGCGTATGTGCCGAACGGAAAATTTTCTTCAAGCGTCTGCAAGTTTCTGATGGCGGTTTCCCACTGGCTGCGATTCAGCTGGGTCGTAGCCGCATTGTAGAGATCCGCCTCCGTGGTGTACTCGGGCTCTTTGGGGGTGCTGGAGCAGGCTGTCAGCAGGATCAAGGCGCTGAGTAGCAGGAAGTGCATAACACGCATAGTGATTTAAACTCGCATCTCGTTTCAGGAATTAGTGCTGCCTTTTAAGCAGGCGGCGGGTATTTAAACACAGAGCTTGCCGATACCAAAGCGGCAATCAACCTGCTGTCTGGCGCGCGCGAACGGAGTCTGTCAATGGTTTTTATTCTGTCTCGGCTTTTGGAGCGCTCATGGTGTAAGCTGAGCGACTTTTTTAAGCCAGAGGTTTTGCTACCCAATGAAAGAAGTGCTTGAACACAGCGCCCAGGTACCGCTCAGTATGGGCGGCATGCGGTTCGACCAAGTGGCCTCGGAGTTGTTCCCCGATTTTTCCCGCTCGCGGCTGCAAACCTGGATCCGCGACGGCCACTTGACCCTTGACGGGCGTGTCGCCAAGCCGAAAGACAAAGTGATCGGCGGCGAACATCTTGAATTGCGGGCCGAACTGGAGGCGCAAGGTACCTGGGAGCCGGAAGCTATCGCTCTCGATATCATCTATGAAGATGATCACCTGATGGTGATCAACAAGCCTGCCGGGCTGGTGGTACACCCTGCGGCGGGCAATCAGACCGGCACATTGCTGAATGCCTTGCTGAATCATTGCCCTGATCTAATCAATGTACCGCGCGCCGGGATCGTCCATCGTCTTGATAAAGAAACGACAGGTTTGATGGTGGTAGCCAAAACCCTGCAGGCGCATGCGGATCTGGTAGAGCAGCTGGCAGATCGCAGTGTGAGCCGGGAATATGAAGCCGTCGCGGTTGGCGCGATGACGGGAGGGGGGACGGTGGATGCCCCCATCGGCCGTCACCCTACCCAACGCAAGCTGATGGCTGTATTGAGCCACGGGGGTAAGCGAGCAATCACTCACTATCGCGTGTTGAACCGTTTTCCTCACCATACTCATATCCGAGTTCGTCTGGAGACCGGCCGCACGCACCAGATCCGGGTGCACATGGCGCACATTCAATTTCCCTTGGTTGGCGATGCGACTTACGGCCGCCGCTTCAAGATTCCCAAGGGTGCCAATGAACAGCTGATCAATGTTTTAAAGCAGTTCCCGCGTCAGGCGCTGCACGCTGCTACGCTCGGGCTGGAGCATCCGGACAGCGGCGAATACTGCGAATGGTCCTGTCCGCTACCAGAAGATTTTCAGCAATTACTCGCCGCGCTTAAGCAAGGGTACGAGAACGAAGGGCAGGGTTAGGGCATGACGGACGGGACAAACCACATTGCATTAAATTGGAGTTTGCCACCGAATGTGCGCGCTTGTATCACTACGCGTCAAGGCGGCGTGAGCCAGCAGCCTTATGCCAGTAATAACCTGGCACTGCATGTCGGGGATGACCCGGCGAAGGTTGAGGCGAACCGCCGCAGCTTATGTGAATCACTGGGACTGAATAAACCGCCGCAATGGCTGGAGCAGGTTCACGGTGTCAAAGTAGCAATGGCCAAGGCCGATGGGCAGATAAAAACCGCCGACGCCTGTTACACCACCGAACCCGGTCTGGCCTGTGTTGTAATGACCGCAGATTGTCTGCCTATCCTGGTCTGTGACCAAAAGGGTACACAGGTAGCGGCCATTCATGCTGGCTGGCGCAGTCTGGCCAAGGGGATCATTGCGCGGACGCTGGAAAAATTTTCCAGCACGGGTGAGCAATTGCAGGCCTATCTGGGACCGGCCATCTCGCAGCCTCATTTTGAAGTAGGTATCGAAGTGCTCGAGGCTTTCTTCAAGATGGCCCGCGACGCGCGCCACAGTGATGAAATTGCTCAAGCCTTTAAACCGGGTAAGCGCCCGTTACATTTTTATGCGGATATCTATGCGCTCGCGCGGGCGGAACTTAAATCCCTGGGGGTAACCGCAGTGCGGGGCGGGAATTTCTGTACTCATACCGATAGCGGGCGTTTTTATTCGTACCGCCGTGACAAAATCACGGGCCGCATGGCCAGTTTGATCTGGCTGACCGAAGATTAAGAGACCGAAACAACTCAAACTGGTCAGCGGCGCGCTATAGAATAATTATGCAGCGCCTGAACCAACGAAGCTGACCCCTTACCTGCACAACATTGATCTGTCGCAAAGACGCCAGGCCCTGGGCTTGCTTGAATTAACCCGGCGCGTCCCCATCTTGAAGTCATTCTTCTCTACATATCCTTCGAGGTAATCATGCGTATTGATCGCTTAACCAATCAATTGCAAACGGCTTTGTCTGATGCACAGTCGCTGGCTATCGGGCGCGACCATACTCAGCTGGAGCCGCTTCATGTGCTTCTTGCGATGCTGGATCAGCAGGGGGCGGGAACGGTGCGTCTGCTGCTCAATCAGGCAGGTTTTGATGTGGCTGGCTTACGCAACGCACTGTTAAAAACTCTGGAGCAATTGCCCCGTATCAAAAATCCCACCGGTGACATCAATATGTCGCAGGAACTGGTGCGCCTGTTGAACCTGGCAGATCGTCGCGCACAAAAAGCTGGCGATAAGTTTATTTCCAGCGAAGCCGTTTTGTTGGCGGCGATGGATGAGGGTGATAGTCAGGCCGGCAAACTCTTGAAAGAGTTTGGCAACGCCCAGCGTCTTGAACAGGCCGTAGCTAAAGTGCGTGGTGGCGAAACCGTGGATGATCCGGAGTCTGAAGGTAATCGTCAGGCGCTAGAAAAGTACACGGTAGATTTAACCGCGCGCGCTGAGGCGGGAAAGCTCGATCCGGTCATTGGTCGCGATGATGAAATACGCCGTACCATCCAGGTTTTGCAGCGCCGCACCAAAAACAACCCCGTGCTTATTGGTGAGCCTGGTGTAGGTAAAACTGCCATTGCGGAAGGCTTGGCCCAGCGCATCATCAACGGTGAAGTCCCGGAAGGCCTGAAGAATAAACGTTTGCTGGCGCTAGACTTGGGCGGGCTGTTGGCCGGGGCCAAATTCCGCGGTGAATTTGAAGAAAGGCTTAAATCGGTCATCAACGAACTCAGCAAACAAGAAGGCCGCGTTATCCTGTTTATTGACGAGCTACACACCATGGTGGGTGCGGGTAAAGCAGAAGGTGCGATGGACGCGGGTAACATGCTCAAACCCGCGTTGGCGCGCGGCGAATTGCATTGTGTAGGCGCGACGACCCTTGATGAATACCGCAAATTTATTGAAAAAGATGCGGCGCTGGAGCGGCGTTTCCAAAAAGTGCTGGTGGATGAACCCAATGAAGCCGACACCATCGCCATCCTGCGGGGATTGAAAGAGCGCTATGAAGTGCACCACGGAGTCGATATTACCGATTCCGCCATCATTGCCGCCGCGAAGTTATCCACCCGTTACATCACCGATCGGCAACTACCGGACAAAGCTATTGACCTGATCGATGAAGCGGCCAGTCGCATCCGCATGGAAATTGATTCCAAACCGGAAGAGATGGATCGTCTTGAACGTCGATTGATTCAACTAAAGATCGAGCGCGAGGCCGTTAAAAAAGACGAAGATGAAGCCAGTAAAAAACATCTCGAAAAAATTGATCAGGATATCGTGAAGTTCGAGCGTGAATACGCGCACCTCGAGGAGATCTGGCGCACGGAAAAAGCGGCGTTGCAAGGCTCCCACGAAATCAAAAGTCATCTGGAGCAGGCCCGTCTGGATCTGGAGTCTGCACGCCGTGCCGGCGACCTGGCGCGCATGTCAGAACTGCAATACGGCATTATTCCGCAATTGGAAAAGCAGCTGGATATGGCGAGCCAGGCCGAGATGATGGAGATGAAGTTGTTGCGCAACAAAGTCACCGAAGAAGAAATTGCAGAGGTGGTTTCCAAATGGACTGGTATTCCGGTCTCTAAGATGCTCGAAGGGGAGCGCGAGAAATTATTACGGATGGAAGACGTACTGCATAAACGTGTTATCGGTCAACACGAAGCAGTGGTGGCTGTGTCGAACGCAGTGCGTCGTTCGCGGGCAGGGTTGTCCGATGCCAATCGTCCCAATGGTTCGTTTTTGTTCCTCGGTCCTACCGGGGTGGGTAAAACCGAGTTATGTAAGTCGCTCGCGGAATTCCTGTTTGATACATCCGACGCGATGGTGCGTATCGATATGTCAGAGTTTATGGAAAAGCATTCGGTTGCACGCCTGATTGGTGCTCCACCGGGTTATGTGGGCTATGAAGAGGGTGGTTACCTGACAGAAGCTGTTCGCCGCAAACCATACTCGGTGTTGTTGCTGGACGAAGTGGAAAAAGCGCACCCGGATGTATTCAACATTCTGCTGCAGGTCTTGGAAGATGGCCGCTTAACCGATGGGCAAGGAAGAACAGTGGATTTTCGCAATACCGTAATTGTTATGACATCCAACCTGGGCTCTGACCGAATTCAGGAGCTGGCGGAAGACAAATCATTTGATACGGTAAGTTTTGATGATGTAGTGAACGAAGACGCGAATAACTCCCTCAACAACGAAAATCGTTACAACGCGATGAAAGACGCCGTGATGGAAGTGGTGAGCGGGCATTTTCGCCCCGAATTCATTAACCGTATCGACGAAGTGGTAGTGTTCCATCCCTTAGGCCGCGAACAAATTCGCGGTATCGCTGATATTCAATTGGACTTGCTGCGTAAGCGCCTGGCCGAGCGCGACCTCAATCTGGATCTGGATGAGGATGTAATGGACCGGCTAGCGAAAGCGGGCTTCGATCCGGTGTATGGTGCGCGGCCATTGAAGCGTGCCATTCAACAGCAGATTGAAAACCCGCTGGCTCAGGAAATTCTTGCCGGCAAATTTATGCCGGGGGACACCATCTTTGTGGGAGTCAACGGCGAGAAGCTGGCGTTCTCTCGCAGTAAAGCGGAATTGTTAGGAGAGAAGCGCATACACTGACCGTAAATAAAAAGGCCATCACACGATGGCCTTTTTTTGTTGGGTGTGCAGATTTAACGGGCCTTGCGATTCAGAGGTGTGGCTCAGCAACTCTCATCAATGGCCTGTTGTGTGGACTGAATACGTTCCTGCTGTTCGTCCGGTGTCAGATAATGGAAGGAGCCATCCTCGCCCTTTACTTTCACGCGCCCAAAATTCTGCAAGGTTTCCATATTCTTGCGGGCTGCCGCGCAGCGAGTGGGATCTTTTAAGGCTTGGGCCAGTTCTTCATCAGCTTGCTGCTGCGCTGCTGCGGCCGTCGCTTCAGCGTCGTTTGCCGGGGCGGTCGATTCATATTTTACTGGCTCGCTGTGGCCAGTCTTAGGCTTAATTACGGTGGTTTGGGTGTTTTTAGGCGGATGTTCGCTGAAATGCGTAACCCCGTTTTCATCTACCCATTTGTAAACCTTGGCAGCAAAGGAATGGCTCGTCAGCAGCAAGCTGGCAATGCAAAGAGCGGGGGCAAAAAATCGTTTCATGGATAAGACTCATTGGTTACACGTAATGCATCAACTATAGCTGCTAATCGAGAAAGAGCGGAACAGGAAAGGTGGAAACTGTGACACTTTGCCACGTCATCGACTGGCGTTCATATCAATACCCGAAGGTAAGCAGAACAAAATCTGCACATCTTTTCTTGACTTTGCTGACTATCTTGCGAAAATTGTCAGTTCGCAAGATGGCTTGTAGATCCAGTCGATAACCTCGGCACCACAGTCTGCT
>CAYUVQ010000104.1:0-10815 GCA_964448175.1 uncultured Cellvibrionaceae bacterium
CGAAGAATGGGGTTTATTTTTTTTATTCAGTTTTCATTAAGATTTTCCCTGTATAAATGATTCCAGTATGCAGTTAAAACGTCAGGTCGAAGGAGTACATCCATATGAACAAATCTATGATCGTCGGCACGGTATTGGGAATTGGCGTCGCAACAGCGGGCGGTTCCATTGCCAGTTATCAATTGCTGAAAGAGCCCGGCTACGCTGAGGTGGTAAAAGCCGAAGCGCTGAAAAAACAGATTCAAATTCCTCGTGAAGAGTGTCACGACGAAACCGTGGTGCGCCAAAAGCCGGTGAAAGATGAACACCGAATTGCTGGCAAAGCGATTGGTGCAGTGGTTGGTGGGGTGTTGGGCAACCAGGTGGGTGGCGGCAGCGGTAAAAAAGTGGCGACCGTAGCGGGGGCTGTTGCTGGTGGTTATGCAGGTGATCGCGTGCAGGACAATATGCAAAAAAGTAACACCTACACAACCGTGGAAAAAGTTTGTAATACGGTTTATGAAACCCGTGAAGAAATTACCGGTTACAACGTCACCTATCGCTTAAAAGATGAAGAGGGCACAGTGCGGATGACCTATGATCCAGGTCAGCGTATTCCTGTTAAGGATGGACAGCTTGTTCTGGCTCCGGTAACGGACGACGCCAACTAAATCTCTCCCTTCGCACGGCGCTGTCAGTCGGATCGCGGCGCTTGTGCCACTTCTCCCTATCTTCTTCATGTTCATTCAATCCTGAAAAAGTAGTGATCGAACACAGTGCTAAATTTTTTAAGCGACTAAGCTAGATCGGCTAGGTTGGGAGGCGAATTGGACCCACCGGACGATTCAGGTGATTATGTGGTTTTATAACATACCAACAATAAATGATCGTATTGATGGTATCTATAGTTGCGTGATCAGGTGACAATAGTTATAACTCGCCTATCGCGCCCCTCTATTCTTAACTCCTTCTGTTCGTCTGGCGCGATTACTTTTTCATGGGATGGTCAATCTATGCGTTCAGGATCGTCTTCCACAGATGTTTCAGATACAGCAATTGAAGCCGAGCGGTTTCAATATATCATCACCGGCGTCGCTGATTACGCTATTTGTGTGCTATCACCAGAGGGCATCATCAATAGCTGGAATTCCGGCGCTGAGCGATTTAAAGGTTATCTGGCGGAGGAGATCCTTGGTCAGCATTTTTCGTGTTTTTATACAGAAGAGGATCGAGTCAAAGGTGCGCCCGAAGCCGCGCTGAAAGCCGCCCTTGAATGTGGAAAATCGGAAGATGAAGGGTGGCGTGTGCGCAAAGATGGCAGTCGCTTCTGGGCGACGGTGGTTATTGATTCAATCCGCGACGCTAACGGTGCCCTGATAGGTTTTGCCAAGATTACCCGTGACATCACTGAACGAAAAAGGGCCGCATCGGTACTGTATCAAAGCGAGGAGCAATTTCGGCTGCTGGTAGACAGTGTTACAGATTACGCGATCTACATGTTGTCGCCGTCAGGGGAAATCAGTAACTGGAATGCGGGAGCAAAGCGCATTAAAGGTTATGATCAGGAAGAGGTTATCGGCACACATTTTTCCCGTTTTTACACCGACGCGGACCGCGAAGCTGGCGTACCTATGAAAGCGCTGAAAGAGGCGGCAATGGAAGGTCGGTTTGTCAGCGAAGGCTGGCGACTCCGTAAAGATGGTTCCCAGTTTTGGGCCAATGTACTTATTCATCCGATCCGTAACGAAGAGGGCACGCTGATCGGTTATGCGAAGGTCACGCGCGATATCACTGAGCGACGTGAAGCAGAAAAAGCGCTTGAGAATGCGCAACAGGCTTTATTCCATGCACAAAAAATGGAAGCTATTGGAAAATTGACCGGCGGTGTTGCCCACGACTTTAACAACCTGCTGAGTGTAATTGTGAATGGCTTGGCTGTACTGCGCATGATTGTGCGTGACGATCAGGCGGTAAAAATGTTGGACAGCATGGAGCGTGCTGCCAATCGCGGGTCCACCTTAACGCAGCAATTGCTCACCTTCGCGCGCCGGCAACCCTTTAAACAAGATAAACACAATATCAATCGGATCATAAAATCCTTTGAAGCGGTGCTTCGGCGAACCAACAAAAGTTCGACGCTGTTTGTTGTGGAACTTGCGGATTTTCTTCCACCGGTCATAGTTGATGCATCGCAGTTTGAAGCGGCGCTGTTGAATCTCGTGGTCAATGCGCGAGACGCCATACCTATTGGTGGAACCATCGCCATCAGTACAGAAGCGGTTGAGCTCGCACATCATCAGGTGAAGCGGCTGCCGGCCGGACGATACGTGAAAGTTTCTGTTACGGATAATGGAGACGGCATGAAGCCCGAAATTATCGCCCACGTCGTCGAGCCATTCTATACCACCAAGCCAGTTGGCAAGGGTACAGGGCTTGGACTCAGTCAAGTGTATGGGTTGATTCAGGAATCCAAAGGCGAAATAGTGATTGAATCGGAGCCGGGAGTGGGGACGTGTGTTTCGCTATACTTCCCGGCGCTTGATGCGGATGCCGATGTACCAGGAATGGAACCGGAAAGTCATGATAAAGCGTTAATCGTCGACGATCAGCCGGATGTGCTGGATATGGCGGTGGAGTTATTCCGGAGTCTGGGTTACGAAGTGCTGGCGGCGAACAGCGGCGAGGAAGCGCTGGAAATGATAAGACGAACACCGGATATTCATCTGCTTTTCAGCGATGTGGTGATGCCGGGTATGAATGGCATTGACCTGGGTCAGCGTGCGCGCGTTATTAATCCGGAGATTAAAGTTATTCTGGCTTCCGGCTACGCCGAACCGGCGCTGAAAACCGATAATGCTTCTCTTGATGAATTCCAGTTTGTAGCCAAACCCTACACGATTTCCGAAATTATCAAAAAGCTGCGGCTGGTGGGTTAATCCGCAGCTTCTTTGCAAAACTCTCTCGCCGTTTCTGCTTTCGTTATTCTTCCAGATCCGGCGCGGCTGGCTCATCAATATTGGTGGGCAGCGGCGTGTCGAGGCTGGTTTCTTCGAGGTAATCTTCCGATTTTTCACTGCCGGCCGGTGCCGGGCCTTTCACGTAATCGCCTTCCCAGCGAACCATGCTATCCCCTTCAAAATACACCGTCAGCAAACGCTCGATGAATTTGCCATCCGAACCGCGCCGTAAACTGTAATAGTAGTCCCAGCGATCGTCGTTAAATGTATTGGGTAGCAATGAGTTGCCCAGAACAAAGCGTACCTGGCGCTTGGTCATGCCCGGCTTGAGCTGCTGGACCATCTCTTCGGTGATGATGTGACCTTGTTGAATATTGATCTTGTGCACGCCAGGGAAACGGAAATTGGTACAACCGGCAAGACTTACAATCACAACCGCGACCAGTATGAGGCGACTGGCTAATTTCATATTAGGGCTTCCACTTGGCAAAAGAATGGGGATAATACCCGATCAACGGGGATACTGCGAAGATTTCGGAGGAAAAATGGCAGACGAAAATCAGGAACTGCGCAAGGCTGGCCTTAAGGTTACCTTGCCACGTGTAAAGATTCTGCAAATGCTGGAATCGGCAGAACAACACCATATGAGCGCTGAAGATGTGTATAAGGCGCTGATGGAAGCGGGTGATGATGTTGGCCTGGCCACGGTATACCGCGTGTTGACTCAATTCGAAAGTGCGGGCTTGGTGGTTCGTCATAATTTTGATGGGGGCCATTCAGTCTTCGAAATTGCGCGTGGCGACCACCACGATCACATGGTCCGTGTAGACACTGGCGAAGTGATTGAGTTTCACAATCACGAAATCGAAGAATTGCAAAAACGTATCGCGGCTGAGCACGGCTTCCAGCTTACAGATCACAGCCTGGTGCTTTACGTTAAACCTATAAAGAAGTAACGAGAAGGAGCAATCGTCAGGAACCTACGCGGTTTCGCGGTATTTTCCTGACGATAACCCCGCATTATTTCCCCCGCCTTTTTATCTTTCCTGTCGCAATAAAAGAAGCCGCATGTTTGCCCTCGGGCAGCAAAAAGCAGTAAACGCCGGGTTTTCTTCATCAATTAGCGAGAATTTCCCGCGCATGCGCCAAGGATTGCTCAGTCACTTTTGCTCCCCCCAGCATTCGCGCAATTTCTTCCACTTTGGCATCACCACTTAATTCCACCAGTGTTGATTCCGCGCTGTTTTTGCGGGCGGTTTTACTGACTTGCAGATGTTGGTGGCCTTTGCTTGCGACTTGGGCGAGGTGAGTAACACAAATTACTTGCCCCTTCTCACCCAGCTGGCGCAGCAACTTGCCCACCACATCCGCGGTAGCTCCACCGATTCCCACATCTACCTCGTCGAACACGAGGGTGGGTGTGGCAGAGGTCTGGGCGGTGATAACCTGAATTGCCAGGCTGATTCGCGATAACTCTCCACCGGACGCGACTTTATTCAGGGGGCGCGGTGGCTGGCCGGGGTTGGTGCTAATGAGGAATTCCACTTCTTCCAGTCCATGTAAGCCGGGTTTCTCATTGAGGGGGATCAGGCTCACTAAAAGGTGGGCATTTTCCATTCCCAGTTTTTGCAGTTGTGCATTAACCTGTTTGGCCAGCTTCAGTCCGGCTTTATGGCGCTGGGCCGAGAGCGTTTCCGCCAGCTGGCGATATTGCCGCTCTGCCTCAGTGACCTGTTGTTCGAGCACATCCAGCCGCGCATCCCCGCCTTGCAGCTCGGCCAGCTCATTGCTGAGTTGAGCCGTAAATTCCGGTAATTGTTCGGGGGTAATTCGATGTTTCCGGGCGATGTCATAAATCGCTGACAGACGCTCCTCTACAAAAGCGAGGCGCTCCGGGTCTAGCGCAAAGCCATCGATATGGTGCTCGATTTCGTGCTGAGCCTCCTGTACCTGGATTTGCGCGCTCGTCAGTAATTGCTCCGCTTCTTGCAGTGCGGCGGTTTTTTCGGGCAGAGCGCGCAAGATATGCAGGGCGCGGTGCAGGTTGACAGATAACCCTTGTTCATCATCGCTGCAGATAGCCGCCAGCTGCTGACTGCCCCGCAGAATATCTTCTGCGTTCGCCAGGGTGCGTTGCTCTGCTTCCAGTGCTTCAAGTTCACCGGTTTTAAGGCCCAGCTGATCCAACTCTTGGACTTGATAATTGAGCAGCTGAAAGCGGGCGCTGACCTCGGCGGCGTTATCGCGCAGGTGTAGATAATGTTCAAGGCGGCTTTGCCACTCGCGAAAGGCCTGACGGACCTGTCGTGCAGGCTCTGCCTGATTGGCAAAGTCATCCAGCAGGCGGCGGTGTGTATCTTTCAGTAGTAGGGACTGGTGTTCATGCTGGCTGTGGATATCAATCAACATTTCTCCCAACGTCCGTAGCTGTTGCAGCGTGACCGGCTGGCCATTGATGTAGGCCTTGGATTTGCCGTCACTGCTGATGACGCGCCGCAACAGACATTCATTCGGAGTTTCCTCCTGTTGCAGGTCGTGTTCCTTAAGCCACTTATTAGCGAGGCGAATCTTGCTAGTGTCAAAGCTGGCGCTGATGTCCGCGCGCTGCGCACCCTGCCGCACCCGCTGGCCATCAGCCCGATCGCCCAGTGTCTGACCCAGTGCTTCGAGCATGATGGATTTACCTGAGCCGGTTTCGCCGGTGATGACCGTCATGCCGGGTTTCAGGTCCAGATCAAGATGATCCACCAGAGTAAAGTTCTGAATGCTGAGATGGGTAAGCATGGGCGCCTCGGCACAAGGGGAAATTTCTGGTTATTTATACAGTATCTGATTCGCCTCCACCAGAGGTTGATTTAAAGTCCTGGCCAAAATTGTGGGCATTGCCTTGAATCCCGCACTGCGAGCCCCATATACCCCGCACAGCTGATCCGGCATGCCGGTTTATCAAGCCCCAAGTACAGACTGCAATAGAAGATGGAGGCCAGTGTGGCTAACAACGAAGAATATCAGCAAGAATCGTCTACAGCCGAAGCCGGCGCTACAGAGCGGCCGGCGGATGTGGATGTTGACGTGTCCGTCGAAGCCTTACAGGCACAAATCGCCAGTTTGACAGCCGATCTTGAAGCCGCACGTGAAAGCGCTTTGCGTGCTCAGGCTGATGCCCAAAACGCCCGCCGTCGTGCTGAACAGGACGTGGAAAAAGCACATAAGTTTGGTCTGGAGCGGATGGTTAATGATCTGTTGCCAGTAGTGGATAACCTGGAGCGCGCGCTGGCGGCCGTTGATCCGGAAAATGAAGCGCTAAAGCCAATGACAGAGGGTATTGAGTTGACTCTCAAGTCGTTTCTGGATGCGCTGGCCCGTCACCAGGTGGCAGTGGTTGATCCTCAGGGCGCACCGTTTGATCCCCAGTTGCACGAAGCGGTGTCAGCCGTTCCCAATCCGGACGTTGAGCCAAATTCGGTCATCAACGTATTCCAGAAAGGGTACACGTTGCATGGCCGCCTGGTGCGTCCAGCGATGGTCGTGGTAGCCAAGGCGGCCAATTGATTTTGCGCTGCGATAAATAACCGGCCGGTTTGTAGGGGATTTATCGCACTCAGCCTTGAAATTTGCGCGGGCAGGCCAATATAGATCACCAAGTGTCAACAACAGGCCGGGTGCCGGTGAGACAGTAAACATTCAACAAAGATTTACATGCGTGAGCAGCGCTTACGCGGGGAAAATTCAGGAGACATCACATGGGTAAAATTATCGGCATCGACTTGGGCACCACCAACTCTTGCGTTTCTATTATGGAAGGTGGCAAGCCCAAAGTTATTGAAAACTCTGAAGGTGATCGCACCACCCCGTCCATTGTTGCCTTTACGAGCGATGATGAAATTCTGGTGGGTCAGAGTGCAAAGCGCCAGTCAGTCACCAACCCGAACAACACGCTTCATGCCGTAAAGCGTTTGATTGGTCGTAAATTCAAAGACGACGTTGTTCAAAAAGATATCAAGATGGTGCCCTATAAAATTGTCGCTGCTGACAATGGGGATGCCTGGGTAGAAGTGAAAGGCGATAAAAAAGCACCGCCGCAAATTTCTGCCGAAGTTCTTAAGAAAATGAAGAAAACTGCTGAGGAATATCTTGGTGAGGCAGTGACTGAGGCAGTTATCACTGTTCCTGCTTACTTTAATGACTCTCAGCGTCAGGCCACTAAAGACGCGGGTAAGATCGCCGGTCTGGATGTAAAGCGTATCATCAACGAACCAACCGCCGCTGCCCTGGCATATGGCTTGGACAAAGGCAAAGGCGATCGCACTATTGCGGTATACGACCTGGGTGGCGGTACCTTTGATATCTCCATCATCGAAATTGCCGACGTGGATGGCGAACACCAGTTTGAAGTGCTTTCAACCAACGGTGATACCTTCCTCGGTGGTGAAGACTTCGATATGCGTTTGATCGAATTCCTGGCGGATACGTTCAAGAAAGACAGCGGTATTGATCTGCACAATGACCCGCTGGCTCTGCAGCGTTTGAAAGAAGCTGCCGAGAAAGCGAAGATCGAACTCTCGTCCAGCCAGCAAACTGAAGTGAATCTGCCATACATCACTGCTGATGCAACGGGTCCCAAGCACCTGGTTGTAAAACTGACCCGTGCGAAGCTGGAATCACTGGTTGAAGAACTGGTTACCCGTTCGCTGGAGCCGGTAAAAATGGCTATCAAAGATTCCGGCAAATCCATCAGCGATATTGACGATGTGATTCTCGTCGGCGGCCAGACTCGTATGCCGCTGGTGCAAAAAGCAGTAGCAGATTTCTTCGGCAAAGAGCCACGTAAAGACGTTAACCCGGACGAAGCCGTTGCGATTGGTGCTGCGATTCAGGGTGCGGTATTGGCTGGTGATGTAAAAGACGTACTGCTGCTCGACGTAACCCCGCTGACATTGGGTATCGAAACCATGGGCGGGGTGGCTACACCTTTGATCGACAAAAACACCACGATTCCAACCAAGAAATCGCAAGTGTTCTCGACAGCGGATGACAACCAGACAGCCGTTACCATTCACGTGGTACAGGGCGAGCGCAAACAAGCAGCGCAGAATAAATCACTGGGCCGTTTCGACCTGAGTGATATTCCGCCCGCGCCGCGTGGCATGCCGCAGATCGAAGTAACTTTCGACATCGACGCAAACGGCATTCTTAACGTAAGTGCGAAAGACAAGGCTACTGGTAAAGAGCAATCTATCGTAATCAAGGCCTCTTCCGGTCTGTCCGACGAAGAGATTGAAAAAATGGTGAAAGATGCTGAGGCTAACGCTGAAGCGGATCGCAAATTTGCTGAAGTTGTTGGTGCCCGCAACACTCTTGAAGGCTTGATTCACGCTACTCAGAAAACCGTGAAGGAAGCTGGTGATAAAGCGACAGCTGATGAGAAGTCAGCGATTGAAGCAGCCATCAAGGAAGCAGAAGAGGTTGTTAAGGGTGATGACCTGGAAAAAATCCAGGCAGCAACGACTAAACTGACTGAAGCATCCGGTTCACTCGCACAAAAACTGTATGCTGAGCAAACTGCTCAGGCGCAAGGTGGTGCAGGTGCTGCGGACAGCGGCAAGCCTGATGATGACGGTGTGGTAGAAGCCGAGTTTGAAGAAGTTAAGGATGATAAGAAATAATTATCATCCCGACAGGTAGATGAGCGACGACAAATGCGGGCCGGTCCCGCATTTGTCACGTTAAGGCAAATCGTATTTTTAGAACGAAAGTCTGACTTCAACGATTTTTTTGTAATGATTTATTTGGAAAGCTGCAAGCATGGCAAAACGCGACTACTACGAAGTGCTGGGCGTCTCTCGCGACGTGTCTGCCGCGGATTTGAAAAAAGCTTATCGCCGCGAGGCGATGAAGCACCATCCGGATCGTAATCCGGGCGATAAATCCGCTGAGGAAAAATTCAAAGAGGCCAACGAAGCCTACGAAGTACTCTCTGATGCGCAGAAGCGTGCAGCTTATGATCAGTACGGCCACGCCGGCGTTGATCCGCAATCTGGTATGGGCGGTGCGGGCGCAGGCTTTGGGAATTTCAGCGATATTTTTGGTGACGTCTTCGGCGATATCTTCGGTGCTGCAGGCGGTGGTCGTGGAGGCCGCAGCGGTGTAAGTCGTGGCTCCGATTTGCGTTACACCTTGGAGCTGAGCCTGGAAGAAGCCGTCAAAGGCACCACCGTGCAGATCAAGGTTCCCACACTGGTTTCCTGTAAGACCTGTGATGGCAGCGGTGCAAAATCTGGTAGTAAGCCTGTGACATGCAGCACGTGCGGCGGGCGCGGTCAGGTGCGAATGCAGCAGGGTTTTTTCTCCGTGCAGCAAACCTGTCCCAGCTGTCATGGTCGCGGGAGCGTCATCGCCGATCCCTGTAAGTCTTGTCACGGCCAGGGCCGCGTGGAAGAAACCAAAACGCTTTCGGTAAAAGTGCCTGCGGGGGTGGATACCGGTGATCGTATTCGCTTGTCTGGTGAAGGTGAAGCCGGTTTCGGCGGTGGCCCAAGCGGCGATCTATATGTACAGGTGAGCGTGCGGCGGCACGATATCTTCGAACGCGAAGGTAATGATTTGTATTGCGAAGTGCCCATTGATTTTGTGGATGCCGCTTTGGGTGGCGAGCTGGAAGTGCCGACACTTGATGGCCGGGTAAAATTAAAGGTTCCAGCCGAAACCCAGACTGGCAAGATGTTTAAATTGCGCGGCAAAGGCGTCACGCCGGTACGGGGTGGCCAACCTGGTGACTTGTTATGTCGCGTAGTAGTAGAAACCCCTGTGGATCTTACGACTAAGCAAAAAGAATTGCTGCGAGAGTTTCAGGCCACAATGCACGGTGGTAAAAACTCGCCGCGCCAGCGCAGTTGGTTTGATGGAATGAAGAACTTTTTCGGCGATATGAAGATTTAATCATGACGCTTCATTCAGCCGCTTAAGCAAACGGGTTGGTTCTGCAAAGACCAACCCGTTTTTGTTTATCTGAACATGCAAATAAAAAACCGTTAACAATAACGAGGGGAACATCATGAAGTTCAATTTTTTAAAAGCATTTCTATTGTTGGGTGTGGCGGTAACTGTGCCATCCGGATTTGCTGCAGAAAAAAAACCATTTACCTGGCCTAATGGCGCCAAGGCAGCGGTTAATCTCGCTTACGATGATGCACTGGATTCGCAGCTGGATAACGCGATTCCTGCATTGGATAAATATAAATTAAAAGGTAGTTTTTATCTGACGCTGGCCAGCGAGACGTTGGATAAGCGCTTGGAAGACTGGCGCGCGGCAGCAGCTACTGGCCATGAGTTAGCCAATCATACAATTTTTCACCAATGTTCCGGTGCCCTGCCGGGGCGTGACAGCTGGGTAGTTCCCCATCGCGATCTGGATAAAACTGACGTGAATGCGTTGGTTGATCAAATCCGTTTTGCCAACATGTTTCTGTATGCTCTGGATGGTAAGCGCGAGCGGACATACACCACGCCTTGCGGTGACTTGAAAGCGGGTGGGGAAGATTATCTTCCACTTATCAAGTCAGAATTTGTTGCCATCAAAGCAGCGTTCGGCGGTGTTACTTCCGATATGAATACCCTTGATCCTTATGCTGTCACAGTCACTGTGCCCGAAAATGTCACCGGCAAACAATTGATCAATATTGTGAAAGAAGCTGCAGATAAAGGCACCATGGCCAACTTTACCTTCCACGGTATTGGTGGTGATCATTTATCCGTGTCCAAGGAAGCTCATGAAGAACTGCTGAAATATCTTGCCGATAACAAAAATATTTATTGGACAGATACGTTTCTTAATATCATGAAACACGTGAAAGCGGAGCAAGCCAAGCTGTAATTGTCA
>CAYUVQ010000105.1:0-1737 GCA_964448175.1 uncultured Cellvibrionaceae bacterium
TATTTGGCCCACCAGGCAGACGATTGCTGGAAAAAGTCAGTTTTTCAGCAGCCTGTTAGCTTGGTTGGGGTAGAAAATTGATAGAGGGCTGCCAATGAAGCTGATAATTCAGAGCTTTCAGGCTTTACGGCGAATCCGATAAATTCGTCTAACGCCCGGTAGGCGGTATCGTAGTTGTTAAAAACAGCAGAGAAGTCCCGCATCTTTGGTGCTTGAATGGCTTCATCGAATCCTTCAATAATATGTTTTGCGGACTTGACGCAGTGGTTAACTTTGGCAACAAGTTCACTCGGTTCCACCAACAATGCATTTAATACGGCGTAAGCGTGTTGCGGTGCCTCGACATAAAAGTCCGTATCAATGGCATCACCAAAAGGCAACATTGCCATGCGGGCATCTTCATAACGCGCAGCTGCGCAAAGTGCCTCGTTGAGCTTCATAAGGAACCCTTGGTCAGCGAGGACTAAAGTGTTTCCGCATACCTCATGAAAAGCTCTAGCAGCGGCTTGTGCTGTTTCAAGTAATTCCTTTAGCTTGCTGTTTGAATTGTCGCCGAGCTGATGGGAAATAATATCGACATACAGGGTAAAGCGTTTTGATAGACGCTTTGCTTCATCGATTGCAAACGCGGTGACCACGGCGTTTTCTTCCGTAAAACCATTCTTCAAAGCAGTGTTGGATGCGTCGATAAGTCGCGTATGCAAGGCGCGGGCCTCCTTTGCATAGGCCTTTATTTTCGCCTTTTTCTCGGCTGCTGCCTCAAAATTTGATTGTAGAAATCCTACGCATTCCAGGTTTGTGTAGATGCCGGCAATAACAGCGCCCGCACAAAAAACACTGTCGGTATAGGCCCTGCCACAGGCATCGGAGTAGAAATATTCATTCGAATAGGCCCGTCTGCGTGCGAAATCGAGACTGCCCGATGCGTTGTAGACTATTTTTTCTACGTGCTTAAATACAGGGCTTATGGCGTTGACATAATGCGTTGGGCACGGTGCAAGCAAGCATATGGCAAGTCCATGCGCGCTCAGTGTCGCCAACACATTTTCCTGTATATCTGTGTCGCTCCAGTAGCCGAACGGCTTGATGATTACGCGCGGTTGCTTATCGTTTGAACTGTGAAGCATTAGCAGCGGCAGAGCTCGCAGGGACGCGCGCAATGCGAGGGCAACACAATTAGCCGGTGCCAGCCCTGCAAATTTTTCTCTCAGATTCTGATCAATTTCCTGCGCCCAGTCCATTTTTAAGCTCCTTTTTATATTTTATCTGACCATAATTTTGGTGGCAGTCTGCCAGATTCATATGTGTAAAGAAAACCGCAAGAGCAGGGCCTACAAGTGTGATCAAAATCTCACTATTAATTTGGTCGCTACAAGATCGGTATTCAATGTGGTATTGTGCGTCAGCTTTTCATACTATTTTTACTTTCATACGTTGTTCCAGGGAGTCGTGTCTAATGGAGAATGTAATGTCCCGCATCGCCTGTGTTTTGTTCTTTTCTCTTTTTTCCTCATACTTATTTGCCCAAGCTGACCGTGTTGATTTCGACCTGGATGACAACGGGCTGATTGAAATTAATGGTTGGGCAGACCTTAATGAAATTCGTAACAATCTCGACGGTACGGCCTTATATGGCCAGAGCATCGGCTGCCCCGATACAGGTTGCGTGGGATTTGAATTAACGACCGACCTGGATTTCGACTCCAATCTGGATGGCATTTTGGATGCTCAGGATAG
>CAYUVQ010000105.1:1837-10425 GCA_964448175.1 uncultured Cellvibrionaceae bacterium
GTGCGTAGTTCAAGCAATGCGGCGGGCGGTTTGGCGGGGATGGTGGCGAATTCAATTATCGAAAAGAGTTTTACCACAGGCTCCGTGACATCTTCTTGCACAAGCTGTTCATATTCGGCCGGTGGTTTGGTGGCTAGGGCTGCAGAAAACACACGTATTGAAGCAAGCTTTTCCAATAGTCGTGTGAACGCTACCGGTTCGTTTGCCAATGCGGTAGGTGGTCTGGTGGGTATGCTGAGTAGCTCTGTTATTCAAGCCAGCTACGCAACAGGGGATGTGGCATCCGGCTACCAAAACCTTGGTGGGTTAGTCGGTTTGCTTGATGCGGGAGAAGTGCGGGGCAGTTATTCAATTGGCAAAATCAGCGGTTATTTTTCTATCGGCGGGCTTATTGGTACCGCCCGCAATTCGGCAATCGTGGCTAATGCTTATTGGGCAACTGATGCCTCAGGGAGAACGCAAAGCGCCGGGGGAGTTGGTGCGACGCTTGTGCAATTGCAATGCCCTATGGCGGCAAACAATATCAGTTGTCTAGCGTCTGGCCTGTACGACGGATGGGACAGCTACGTGGATAGCGAAGAGAATCCCTATTGGTTTTTTGGTGATGCATCAACGTTACCCGTGTTGAGATTCGATGATGAGATATACCGTGATACGGACGGTGATGGTGTTTTCGATTTTGAGGATGCGTTTCCTGCGTTATTTGCCGCATCAAAAGACAGCGATGGTGACGGCGCCATCGATCGGTGGACGGCCGGTTGCGACCTGACATGTCGTAATGACAGTGGTCTCATCCTTGATCAGTTCCCGTTAAATCCCGCAGCTATGCTGGATCTTGATCTGGATGGTATGCCTGACGCCTGGAATAGCACCTGTGACCTCAGTTGCCAAAGCACATCCGGCTTAACCCTCGACAGCTTTCCAAATGACGAAGACAACGATGGCATCTCGGACGTGTTGGATTCGGACACGCATGGTGTGGCGGATATCGACTCGGATTCCAATGGCTTGGTTGAGGTGTCTTCATTAACCGAATTGAATGCAATGCGTTTTGCCCTGGATGGTGCCGGGCGTCGTCTCAGTGATACAGGAACGGTAAATTCTTCAGGATGCCCTCCGCGTATTGTGGACGGTGTATTGCAAAGAAAATGTATTGGTTACGAATTAACGACCGGTCTGGATTTGGATTCAAACGGCGATGGAGTCTGGAGCAATACAGATACGTTTTGGAACAGCGGACAAGGGTGGCTGCCCGTTGGAAGTGCAACGACACCATTCACAGCCATTTTTAATGGGAACGGTCATGTCATTCGCAATTTGTGGATTAACCGTCCAGCCACAACCACTCAAGGCTTGTTTGGCCAGACTCAGAATGCGCACATTAAGCATGTTGGTGTAGTTGGGCCATTAACATCAGTTAAAGGGGCTCGTTTCGTTGGCCTGCTGATAGGAAATGCGCAAGCAACGTCAGTGGAGGCTAGTTACGCCGCTGGTATCGTCGAGGGATCATCTACATCTACCGGTTATGTTGAAGTCGGAGGGTTGATCGGTAACGCGACCGGCAGCTCTATCAAAGCCTCGTTTACGAGTGGCGTAGTAAAAAGTTCGGGGCAGCGCATTGGCGGGCTCGTCGGATCTTCCAGCAATACCACAATAGAGGCCAGTTATAGTGCAAGTAATGTCGTTGGTACCTCATCCACGGGTGGTTTGGTGGGCTTTGCAAGTGGCGGCTCCGTGGCAGACAGCTTTTGGGCAAGCGATGTAAGCAAGTTGTCTGGCGGCAGCGGAACCGGCGCAAGTTTAGCTGAACTTAAATGCCCTACCTCAACCAATAACACCGACTGCGCTGGCGTAACGTTGTACGCAACCTGGGCCTCTTATCAGGATGAAGATTCTGGTTCGGCTTATTGGGATTTTGGCTCCGCAAATCAGCTGCCTGCGCTCGCCATAAGCGGTCGGATTGTTCGTGATAGCGACGGCGATGGTGCGGTGGATGAAGATGATGCATTCCCGATGTTATTCGCCGCATCTTCTGACAGCGACGTCGATGGCGCCCCGGATCGACTGACACCCGGTTGTGACGAGGCTTGCTTGATTGCCAGCGGTTTAGTGCTTGATCAATTTCCTCAAAATGCGGCAGCCATCGTCGATCTCGATCTTGATGGATTGCCCGACATGTGGGCGCCGGGTTGCGATGCCAGTTGCCAGAACACTTCGGGCTTAACTCTCGACCCTTATCCTAATGACGTTAACAACAATGGCATTCCGGATGCGCAGGAAACTAGTGCGGACTATGCGGACCGTGATGCTAACGGTTTAATCGAAATCTCTACTTTGGAAGCACTTGATGCTGTCCGCCACAGTCTCGCAGGCTATGGTCGGCGTATGAGCGCGACGGCTGGGCTGGATTCTTCGGGCTGTCCGCCGAGGTTGGTTGAGGGGGTGCTGCAGCGCTGGTGCCAGGGTTATGAATTAACCACAAACCTCGATTTTGACACCAATGGTGATGGGCTCCTGAGTTCAGAGGATAGCTATTGGAACCAAGGTGCAGGATGGGTTGCCATCGGTAACAGTTCCTCAAACGCTTTTTCCGGGATCTTTGACGGCAAGGGTTTTGCTATCAGGAATTTAGCCATCAATCGTCCTGACGATGACGCTCAGGGACTGTTTGGCTTTATCAATAACGCCACTTTGCGCAACCTGAGAATTGAGGGAAGTCTTGTCTCCGTTCATGGTGATGGGCAGGTGGGTGGCTTGGTTGGAAATATGGCCAACAGTGAGATAGCTGGAAGCGAGTTTCATGGCGAGGTAGTGTCCTCTTATTACACCGCCGGTGGCCTGGTCGGGGCTGCGGAACAATCGATCATAAAAAACAGCAACACATCGGGGCGAGTATCTGTTGAGTACTATGAGTCAGGTGGATTGGTTGGTAGAGCGGCCAACACCACCATAACTGGAAGTTTTTCGACGAGTTCCACGGTGGCCGGGACGGGGAATGCGGGGGGGCTGGTCGGTCTCGCCTCCGATACCTCCATTCGCGGCAGTTTTGCACTGGGCGATGTAACCTCGGAAACGTGGGGCGCCGGTG
Source organism: uncultured Cellvibrionaceae bacterium (assembly GCA_964448175.1). GTDB lineage: Bacteria > Pseudomonadota > Gammaproteobacteria > Pseudomonadales > Cellvibrionaceae > Cellvibrio. Next base: position 4,926 of record CAYUVQ010000105.1, read on the forward strand.
GGCTGGTAGGTGCAATGTCCCGATCCTCAATAACCGCGAGCTATGCACAAGGAAATGCGACGGCAAACTCTTCTTATGCCGGGGGATTAGTTGGTGAGGCGAGCGCAAGCGTGGTTGAAGCGAGTTACGCGACGGGGAGAGTAGAGGGCGGCAGCACCCGGGGTGGATTGATAGGGGATGCATCCACTACTACGGTCATCAACAGCTATTGGGCGACAGATTCGTCTGGTATGGACGATAGCGAAGGCGGCGTCGGTTTCACTACTAGCGAACTCATCTGTCCGACAGCGGCAAACAACCTCGCTTGTGCCGCTAATCCGTTGTATACCGACTGGGATACTTATACCGATGCAAACGGTACTCCTTATTGGGATTTCGGTAATGCTGATCAGTTACCGGTTCTGGTAATTGATGGGCAGATCTATCGCGATAGCGACGGCGATCGGGTGCTCGATATACACGATGATTTTCCGAATCAGGCGGCGGCTTCAAAAGATAGCGATGGCGATGGGGCAACTGATTACTGGAATTCTCGCTGCGACACCGTATGCCGGGAAAGCAGTGGATTGATTCTTGATCAATTCCCCTATCAGTCCGCTGCCGCAGTTGATTTGGACCTGGACGGCATGCCGGAGATGTGGAATCCATCCTGTGATGCAAATTGCCGGGCCGCTTCCGGGTTGGTCATCGACAACTTCCCTGATGACGTTGACAACGACGGCATAGCTGATGCCGTCGACGACGATACCGATGGTGTTATGAATGCTGATATCGGTTCGAACGGGTTGATCAGCATCTTCACACTTGAGCAGCTGGATGCCGTTCGCTACAACCTCGCTGGAACCGGGCGAGTAATGGAGAAATTGGGTGATCAGGATTCGTCCGGATGTCCAATCATCCTTGAAAATGGTGTGCTCCGGCGCCTATGTCATGGATATGAACTGATGGGCACCCTCAATTTCGATACCAATCAGGACGGCGCGCTTGACGCACAAGATTGGCGCAACGGAAGTGGGTGGACGCCTATTGGCAGTAGCGAACCCTTCAGAGCAGTTTTCGAAGGTAATGGTTATGAAATTCAGAATTTGAGAGTCACTGCCGTTTCTTCTTCAGCAGGCTTCTTTAGTCGAACGGAGGGTGCGGACATTCGCAACCTCGGGCTGACAGGTCCGCTTATGTCAATTGCGGGTAACAGTAGTACGGGTGGCTTGATCGGTAGTTCAACCGGGGATCGGATCTCAGGTTGCTATTCCACGGGCGCCATCAGCGGGTTATATAGCAATGTCGGTGGTTTGATTGGATATGCAGACGGCAGCACGATTATCGCCAGCTTCACGACAGGAACCGTTAGCAACTTGTATAGCAGCAGCACCATAGGGGGATTGGTGGGTTCTGGGTCTGACATGATCCTGGAAAAAGTATTTTCTACGGCCCGGGTTAAAGGCACTGGAAATCTCGGTGGTTTGATTGGCCGTTTGCGCAACAGTCAAATTAGCGAAGCCTATTCGGTAGGTCATATTGAGACCGAGGGTGACGCGGGCGGCCTTTTCGGTCAGACATCCAGTAATACCTACGCCAACCTTTATTGGGCAACCGATGAGTCTGGCCGTGAGAGCAGTGCCGCAGGGGGCGGCGTTACGTTGCGTCAGCTGAAATGCCCCACTGCACCCAACGCCAGCAATTGCGCTGAAATATCTTTGTTTGAAAATTGGACCTCCAGCACCGATAGCGACGATGGCTTTTACTGGGATTTTGGTACGAGCAATCAGCTACCGCGCTTGATGCTTTTTGGTGTGGCTCGTGGCGATAGCGACGGTGACTCAGTTGAAGATCTGGAGGACGTATTGCCGCTAGTGTATGCCGCAGCAATCGATGCCGACGGGGATGGCGTTGCTGATGCATGGAACGAGCGGTGCGATGCACTATGTCGGACAGAATCCGGTATCAGAATTGACGCATTTCCTGAAAATCGTGCTGCTTCGCTGGATACCGATAACGATGGTTACCCGGATGCCTGGAATGAAAACTGCGATACCAGTTGCCAACAAAACTCCAGATTACGGTTGGACCACTTTCCAAATAACCCTGCAGCATCGCTAGACGCAAACGGTGATGGCCATCCGGATCGTTGGAACGAAGGCTGTGACGCAACCTGCCAGGCAGCGTCAGGATTAACAGTTGTCCCCGCGCCCGATACAAGCAAACCGACAATATATGGTGTGCCAGACACAGTGGATATCGCAGCAACCGGCGAGATGACGCTTGTGACGCTTGTAGTGGCCGATATCGTCGCGCTTGATCTGGTAGACCCGCAGCACTCGTTAGTTTACGAAGCGTCTCTGGCGGGAACGGTTCTGAGCCGGAATGAAGATGATCAGGTCCAATTGCCCAGCGGCGCCCTGGATATTGATTGGGTAGCGATTGACCCCTCTGGAAATCGCAGCGACAGCGTTAAACAACGTATCAATGTTTATCCGCAGGTTCGGTTTAGTGAAGCAGAAGTCATCACTGGCAAGCCCTCGACGGCGAGATTGCCGATTAGTTTGTCCGGCCCTTCGCCTGTATATCCAATCGTTGTTGAAATCTACTGGCACGAATATGCTGGCAATTATCTTGAAGGATTAATCGACGTTAATTTAGACGAGCTTTCGGTGACGATTCACAGTGAAACCGAATTGGCTGACGCGGCATTAGTACTTCCCATTAATGACATCGGTCCCACCGATGATGTGCGTTTGGAGTTCGAGATTATTTCTGCTGCTGCCGGAGAAACAGACCCATTTTCCTTGCGGGTACAAGAGGATAGCGAGGAAATATGGTTAATCGTTACCGATACTAATCTTATGCCACAGGTATCGTTGACGCTTTATCAGGATGACGCGGCGGTTGCGGTATTGGGGCGCGATGGTGGGCCCGCGAAAATTGCAGCGCATATCATTGATCCGAATGGCAAGGATACTCATCAACTTGAGTGGGACGTGTCGGAGTTAAACGTGAATGTAGATACCGATCTGGAATTTACGTTCGATCCTTTCGATCTGCTTGCGGGTGAATACACCGTGACACTTGCCGTCACTGATAATGGTGTGCCAGCGCTATCGAATACCGCCGAATTAACATTCATGGTGAGTGATCAAGTGCAATCAAGCAGCTCCAGCTCATCAAGCAACTCGAGTTCATCGAGCAGTTCAAGTTCACAAGGTAATTCCAGTGCTCCTTCCGGTGGGGGTTCGCAAGGTGGTGGAGGCGGGGGCGGAAGTATTAATTTGCTGTTCCTGCTTTTACTGTTGGGCTTTGGTGCATGTGCTTCGCGGCGCAGAATTTAATGTAATTGCTTAACTCGGTTGCCACGGAGGCGACCGAGTACGCAACCACACTATTTAAAAACTGCAGCTTGGCTCAAACTGCAGTTTTCAATAATTTTTTCACCGCGCGTTCCACCGCTTCCGCCACACACAACCGCGGCGCCGGGTGCCGTTCCAATAATCCCTGAATAATCGCCCGGTAAGCATCGCCATTCATCAACACGTCATCCAGCAGTTTTACCATCTCATCCAGCCCCGGTATTTTTTCTACCAGTACGCCGAAGCCGGCTTGCTGCACTTTTCTGCCGGTGAGTAATTGTTCGAGTTGAATGGGTAACACCACCGTGGGGTTCCCTGCCACGAGGCTTTCTTTTACGGATGATGCGTTACCGTGGCCGACAAATACATCAACCTCACTCATGGCACCTTGCAGGTCCACCAGTTCGTTGCTGAATTGAAAGCGCTCGCTGACATGGGGCGTAAATAAATTTGCCGGGCCTTTGGGGCAGGCGATAAATACGTTGGCTTTGCTGCGGGCGAGGGCGGTGACCAGCAGTTCAATATTCGGGTGCGCTGGTTTTAAATAGGCGAGGATGCGCGGGCGTGCATCGCTAGCAAATTTCACCGGTGTGTCGACCAATTTCGCGGTGGGGCCGGTGCAGTAGTCGGCGTTGTCGCGTTCACTATACAAATCGAGTTCCGGAAAAGTGCTGATGACTACGCGATCTACCGCAAATAAATCGGTGAGTTGCGCGAGCGTGGGTTGGCGGCGGCGTGCGAGTAACCGTTCCTCGCCGTAGCAAGACATTTGCGGGCTTTAGATAAAAAAGTGCTCTTTCTCAGCAATAGTTATTATAAGCAGCTGATAGAGTCTCAAGGTATAGACTTTGAATCTGTCGGAACACTGGAAGAGTATCAGGAAGGTATGGTGGCGGGTGGTTTCGGCCACCATAAAAGAGGCAACAAACATCTATTGATCAATACCGTGAGACCATCAATCAAACGCCAGTTTGATATCGTCAGTTCTTTGCGGAGTAGTTTTCCTGATATGAAGGTCATGGTGCCTGGCAGCACAAATGGTGCTTTCATGGCTGCCGAAAAATATGGAACGAGCATTATCAAAATATTGTTCTCGCCCCTATATGTAAGTCAATATCTGGAGAAGATAAGCTGGTTTCATATATACGGGCGTTACGGTTTCGAATTGCGCTTTCTTAATACGGTTAGACAAGAAGTAGGTTTGCCAGTCGTGCAGAGCTTTTCCGAATTACTTGTGCGCGAAAAAATAGCTATTGGCCTTTACCCTGACTGGTTTATCGGTAGCAGTGGTATGCAACACCCTGCCGTCCTCCCTGTTGGGTTCTCTTTGTTTCAAGTGTCGATTGCCGAAAATACAGTACGCTTCAAAGAATTCATTGATCGACATGGCCCGCCAATTATCTTTACGCCGGGTACAGTTATCACCAACCCCAAAGGTTTTTTTGAGGAAGCTCTGCGCATCTGTGAGAAGCTGGGTTTGCCGGGGGTTTTTCTGGGGCATCATACCGACAAGTTTCGCGGGAAGACACCAGATTGGATATGCTGCCTTGATAGTATCGATATGGCTATTGTACTGCCATGTAGCCGAATGATTATCCATCATGGTGGTATTGGCACTATGGTTCAGGCCATGCGCGCAGGCATACCTCAATTGATTGTCCCTAGGGTTAATGATCAATATTACAACGCATCCCGTGCAATGGCGTTTGGCTCGGCAGGTGTTGTCCCAGCGAGTCAATTCAAGGCAAATCGTGTGGTAACGATCATTAGGAACCTGATCAATAATGATAAATTGGTGGGAATGCGCGCAGAGTTGGCTAGTGAGGTCCAACAGCAACGCGGATGTTTGGAGGCAGCTCGGCTGATACAATCCTTATAGCTCTTCAAGCACCTAGATTGGCATCTGTATTGTCTGCTGCGAAGATCAGAATGAGCGTAATCTGACGTGCGTACTACACCTCAAAGATTATAAGAGAGATTGAAATACAAGGTGCATCCAGGCCAGGGATGTGCCACAAACGAACTCTCGTTGGTGAGGTTATCAACCCCAATGCCCAGTTCTATTTGGTTGTTGATGTTGTAAGTGGTTTTCAGGCCGATACGGGTATAGCCATCCTGCGCGCCCATGACGTCTTCGGCGGTGTCGGTGTTGTCGA
>CAYUVQ010000106.1:0-10359 GCA_964448175.1 uncultured Cellvibrionaceae bacterium
GGAATGATTGAGGAAATTGTCGTAAGAGGGGTGCGGGCATCTCAGGCTCAGGCGATTGATATCAAACGTAACTCCAGGACGGTGGTGGATTCCATCGTGGCGGAAGACATCGGTAAATTACCCGACGTCACCATCACCGACTCATTGCAGCGTGTAACCGGTGTTCAAATTACCCGGGAAGCCGGTGAAGGTACGTCGCTGAATATCCGCGGTATGCCGCAAGTGTTGACCACCTTGAACGGTGAACAATTCTTAAGCCCATGGGCAATTACTGGTATACAGGCCAATTATTCGGATATCCCGGCCGGTATGATTTCCGGCGTGGATGTATATAAATCCCAATCCGCCGCTATGCTCGCCGGTGGTATCTCCGGTGTGGTGGATCTGAAAACTCTTAATCCATCCAGCCTCGATGAAGGTTTTACTACCCGCGTACGTCTTGAAGGCGCAGGCGGCCGTTATTCCAGCCGTGAAATTGAGGCAGACGGTTCCAAAGAATGGCGTGACCCGGACTACAGCGCCGGTCTCGTGTTTGGCTTTAACAACGGTGATAACTTTGCCGTTGTAGCCAGCCTGTACAACTCGAATACCTACAACGCGAATTACTCCATGTTTGAGGACCAGCGCCTTGGTTTCCTTGACGAGCAAGGCGGTACGCCAACGGATGCCTACGACCTCAACGGCGACGGCGATCTGGTGAATGACTGGTATCTCGTGCCGCAAGAATTTGGTGCATCAAGCAGATTTATGGAGCGCGACCGCACAGGTGGCTCCGTGAGCGCAACGTTCGATTTCAACGAAAACTGGTCCGCTCGCGGTGATTTTTTCTACACCGAAATGGATCAACATGATCGCGGCGTGAAAGCGGGATTTACGGGCAAGCATACACCGTGGTCGTTTGAACAAGATGGTGATCCGGCAGAGCGTCACCAGGACATTTACGACGTAGTTCAGCCTGGATCGCAAGTTGGTTTTGGCTCTACAGTTACCTTCGTTGATAAAGACGGAGAGACGCAACAGCGCGACCTTCATACCTTGCAAGTGGCCGACGTATGGGCAGCAGACTTCCAGACATCCTCTACTAACGAGATCACGAAAACCGCTGCGTATAACAGTAACGTCCAGATTGACTACACCAACAACGACAACCTTGAGGCCAGCTTCCGTGTGATCCATGCACGAGCGGAGCAGCAATATCGTAAAGCGACTTTCCAGCAGGGCACGCCGGCCTGGTTGTGGGTGGATGACAATGGCACTCCGGGGAAAGACCCGGTTGACGGTTTCAGAGTTACGGCAGACTACACCGGCAAATATCCGTCCTTTTCGTGGGATGGCGACCTTTCCGATGCGAGTATGTTGAAGCAATATCAGGGCTTTGCGGAAGGCGCAAATACGGAAGCTGATTTGGATGTGGCGCGTGTCGACGTTAAATTTATCGTGGATCGTGGTCATTTTGAATCAGTCGATGCGGGCTTGCGCTACGGTATTCGCGAAGCCAGACATAACAAATTTGACTATGTCGCGCCCACAGGCCGTTACACTGACTGGGAAGATCCCCGCGTTCCGGCGGACAAACGCTACCGCTTGCTGCCTGGAAACTTTGTGTGGCAAAAATTTCCTCAGTGGCTGAAGTTTGACTATTCAGAAACCAATGTGAGCCTGATTGATATCGGTGGCCTGCAGGATAATGGCTTCTCTGCCGCTGACACGGTAGCGTTTTACGATTTTGGTCCGATTAAAGGCTTTGAAGGTGGAGTGGCTGCGCTGGCCCCAGAGCAGTGGGATAATCCATACGCGTTTATGAATCGTCTGTATCCGGGTACTCGCACCGTTAATGATCCGGGCTATACCTATCGCGTGCAGGAAGATTCACTGAACCTCCACACCCAATTTAATTTTTCAAATGATGATGAAGGTCTTTTTGGTCTTCCGTATAACGCCAACATCGGAATTCAAGTCGTACAGATAGATCGGGAAGTTGATAAAAGTGTTGTTCCCGAAGTATTGGATGCATTCAATTCCATCGGATATACCGATGATCAAAAGATAGCGTATGTTTACGATGTCCAGCGCCATACCAGCTCCACGACGGAGGTGCTGCCATCGTTTAACCTGAATCTTTTCCCCACTGACGATGTAGTTGTACGTTTGGCTGCCGCGCGCACCATGACTCGCAACGATTTAGAGAATGTTGGCGCTTCACTTTCATATTGGTATCAGCCGTGCCCGAAAACAGATGAGAACGGTGAGCCAGTGATGGTTCCCAGTCCTTCGACCGGTAGCGCTGTGCAAGACACTGTTACCTGTATCGGTGGTGGCAATGACCATGGTGACCCGGACATTGAGCCTTGGCTTGCCAATGTGTACAACCTGTCCACCGAATGGTACTTCGATGAAAACGCTATCGTTGGTCTCGGTCTGTTCATGATTGATGTTGAGCAAGCTGTGCAATCATTCCAGGAGCAGCGCAACGTAGTAGACATGGATGGCATTAATCGCGGGCGTCTGGCAAACATCTGGACCACCCGCAATGTCGGAGCCGCAGATCTGTACGGAGTTGAGTTTGGTTACAAGCAACCATTTGCGTTTCTTGAAAACAATATCCTCAACAAATTTGGTGTGGAATTTAACTACACCTATTCGCACAGTGAATCAGAAGACGTTGATGTCCAAGGCAATACCTTGCCCTTGCCGTCCAACTCCGAACATCAAACCAACTTTATTCTGTGGTATGACCACGCGGGCCTGAACGTGCGTATGGCATATAACTGGCGCAGCGAAGAATACTTAGGAATGGTAGGCGTCAACTCCAACGCAGCGGTATTGAATCTCGGACAATGGGTAGAGCCAACCGGTTATCTCGACCTCTCCATAAGCTATTGGCTGAACGACAACGTGAGCTTCTTCCTGAATGGTACTAACCTCACTGAGCAAAGCCGCAAAAGCTACGCCCAATACGAAGATCAATTCCATTCGCTCTGGGTTCAGGAGGCTCGTTATTCAGCCGGTGTGAACTTGTCGTTCTAACTGATTTCGTTGTGGCGGCGCATCAGCGTCGCCGATAACAATAAAAGATTATTGATGGAGTTTGATATGAAATCGAAATTGCATTTACTAGCGTTGCTCACCAGCGCAGTTGTTTTACACGGTTGCGGTGGTGGCGACATGCTCGGTTCTTCTGATGCAGAAGACCACAAATTAATTCCTGAGGTAGTAACCGAAGACCCAACACGTCCTCGCCCTTCAGAAAATGCGCCGGTGATGAAAACTGACGGAACCAGAATTCTCGGGGCTGACGGAAGCGAAACCATCGTGCGCGGCGTTAATCTCCAATACAGCAACGATCCGTTACAGATGATCACTGCATTTCCTGCCATTGCGGAAACAGGCGCTAACTTTGTGCGCATTCAGCTGAGTGAAGATACAACAGCAGGAGAACTGGAAGCAGCATTGAACGCCGCTGCGATCAATGAAATGGGAGCAATCCTTACGCTTACCAGTCCTGACCTGAAATGTAATGATGATGAAGTATTGTTTTCCGATGCTGTGATGGATTTGTGGCTGGGAGAATGGCTGCCGATCATTGCCCAGGATCGTTATCAAGACAAAATCATGATCAACATGGCGAGTGGCTGGGGGCCGAAAGAAATCTTTAGTGCATCCAGCTACGGTTACCGCACCTACATGGACACACATAAAACTGCCATCAGACAATTTCGTCGTGCTGGTTTGAAGTTCCCCATTGTAGTTGATGCACCCGGTTGTGGAGAAGATTATCACGCGTTTGAATCCATTCGTGCGCGCGAGCTGTTGGCAGCAGATGAACAGAAAAATCTTGTTTTCTCCGTTCATGCTTATGGTTCAACCTGGAATAACCGGGACAAGATTGACCACGGCATCTCCCGTATCACCAGCCAGAATGTGCCAGTGATAATGAGTGAGTTTGGTGGATCTGGCGTGGGCACAAGCCCGGTTAAGTTGCACCAGATTCTTGAGCGAAGCTCAGGTGATTATGCGCTGGAAATTAACACACAATGGAAAACTCCGAATGATAAAGCCGGCATCATGGTTCCGTTCAGCGCGCCAGTTGATGCAACCAATTCTGAAATTGCGTTCGAGATTCATATTGATGAAAGTTTCTCAGCGTATCCACAAATGGCAATGCAACTGTATCTGCGTGATGTAAATGGGGCTTATGCGAACCTGCAATGGCACGCGCTTGAGAACTTTGATATAGGAACCTGGAATAGCCGCAGATACACCGTTAAAAATTTAGGTTCTTTTAATTACGCAGACGGTGCATTTGATATTACGCAGGTTGCACGTATAGGTGTTGAACTGATTGCGAATGGTAAGCCAGTGGAAGTAGGCGGAAAAATCCGTTTGGATAATCTGCGTGTGATCAACAGTACTGCTGCAATCGAAATGGCCAGCGTTACATTCGACAATAATCTGGAAGGCTGGGCCAGCAATGGCAAAGGCACAGTTTCCCACAGCGACGGTGCTATGGCCGTTATGCCGGATGTGGAAGGCAACATCGATATCATCACGACCTCTTTATCAGGGGTAGATTTTTCTAAGACTGTCAGAATTTCCGCGAAGGTAAAAATGCCGAAAAAATATGACGGTTCCTGGGCCTATTTGAAATTCTTCAACAATATCAATGCGTCGGATAACGCTTGGTATGAAACCGTAGCCTTGGGTAGTGAAAATTTCGCCTTCGGTGAATGGAAAGAAATTGCTGTTGATGCGACTTTCCCCGCTGGTATTACCTCTATCGGAATCCAGATGGGTAATATCGGTAAGGCCAATGATGCGCTTTTTACGGCTCTGGATGAGCCCGTCCTGTTTGACGATATTACGATCTCCACCATTGAGGAAAGTGCTTACGAATACGGAGTGCAATACAGTGGGACTTTTGATGCCGATGCGGATGGTTGGGCCTATATCAGCTGGGGTGGTGCAGCAAACGTTGAGGTTAGTGATGGTCTGTTGAACATTACGCCCAAAGATCCGGGTACCGCACGAATCGATGTTCAAAAAACCAATATAGATTCTGTTGAAAAGTTAAACCTTCAAGATCCATTTGTCGTGAAGACACGAGTATTTCTGCCTGCTTCGCTCGCGGGTTCTGGACTTAACCTGCAGTTCTATATGCAGGATTCGGGCTGGGCCAATCACTTTGAAGTGATTAACCTGCAAGACGACGCGCTGGTATTTGGCGATTGGAACAGCTTTGATGTTGAAGTGGATTTCCCGGAAGCATTCTCGCGTATTGGTGCACCAAAACATATCGGGTTCTCCTTCTTGCTCGAAGCGGGTAGTTTGCCGATGAATGATCCCATCCAAATTGATGAAGTCATTTTTGAAGGTATGGTAGCTGTTGAGAAAGAGGAAGAGGTCCGTGCGATTGTTGACTTCCATTATGCAGAACAATTCGAAGCGGTTGCCGTGGATACTGTGGAAGGCGGCATTGCTGTAGAAGACTATGAAGGCAACTTTGACCTCAATCAGCGCTCCGCCCCCTTCAGCTGGGCAGCCTGGTCCTGGTTCGGCAATGATGTTGAACATAGCGATTGGGATATGACCAAAGCAATCAATAAGGGCGATAGCCACAACCTTACGGCGCGCGGAGAAGAAATTGTGTGGGGCAAGGGGGGTATTATCGAGACATTGCTGCGTGGTCAATCTGCTCAATAAAGAAAGACTATTTTAATAAGTGTCGTGAGTCATAGCCCAGGCAAACGCCTGGGCTTTTTTACACATATAATACTTTTCATTAACAGCAAAGTTACGGAATTATGTAGCAGCCGCACAACCTTTAACATCAATTACATACGAATGAAAATATTTTCGCATCCTTGCGAACATGCTTAGTAAGTTGCAAAAAGTTCTGGCCGCAAGGCGCGGTCAAGAAAGTTTTTATCTGTTTTGGGATCATATTCGACTACACGCCATTCTCGTTTGTCTTCCCAATATATCATCAGTACATTTCCGTAATCTGGATGCGCGGCTTGAGCTTTTGTCTTGGCGTTACCAGCCTGATCATTTATATCGCGTTTGGTCTCCATTAATAATATACCTTTGCCGAGTTTTCGATCTTTTATCCCTACGATGAAGTCAGGGAAAAATTTCGGTTGGCCTGGTAAAGGCATACACACCGCCCATGCTTTTGTGGGCTGGTTTCTGTGCCACCACAGTACGGTGTCTAAAATACTATCAAGATATTCAGCGTAAGGGCGCTCCCACGTATTTAAGTCGGCGGGGTAAATGCCGTATATATTTAATCTTGATGGATCAAGCGGCTGCTTGGAAGCTACTTGTAGCGGTATAGGTTCTGCTTCCTCAGTTTTTGTGTGCATCGCGGTCGCCTCTGATACTGCTCTTTTTAATTGAATTGGCCTCAAGGCGAGAATTTTATGCAGGCCATTTCTGATTTTTTGCTGGGTGTCAAAAAGATGGTCTATTCCCTTGTTCTCGAACTCTTTACGCAATTGTATTGATAATGCTTCGTGCAACGCACGAAAATCTACCATGTCACTCTCATCAGATTTGAAGAGTGTTAATTGAGCTTGTGCATCAATAACATTTTGAGCAAGGTCAGCCCGAATTTCTTCGGGTCTATCTTTGCGATTACCAAAAATTTCTTGTCCTTCCATAATGATTTTAGTTGCGCTTTGTTGTGCAACCAAAAGCACATCATCGTCAAAGCGAAACCTGCTGACAATTTCAGCAACAATATTGGCACTATCCAGCGAAAGAATTGCTTTACGGAAAGATGTTGGAGCACCAAGATCGGTATTTAAACTGTAAACAAAATCTGACTGCGCCGCATTTTTCGCTTTGCGACTTTCGCTATCGCCAACATTTGGTGACGGTGTTAAATCCCAACTTTCGAATAATGCGTCTTGTAATTGGGGGGATTGGATTGGTATCTCCTCGCTATCTGCACCAGCAACGACAGTGTCACTCGCCAAATCAGATTGAGGGCTGGAAGCAGCTATATCACCTTCTTTATTTAAAGATGATGTTTGCCCATTTTTGGTTATTTGTGCTGCTGGTGCGTTATCACCGACCGATACTACGACAACATCACTCGTAACGGATGCCAACTCAGTTTTGACGGCGTTAATACGTTGCGCAGCATTGGTTAAACCCGTCTGGCTTGAGTTGTCTGATAGAAATACATAGCCGTGATTCAGTGCGGTAGGTAAATTAGGTATTGTTTGCAATCGCCTATCAACACGAAGGATACGACCTACGATTTGCACTCCAAAATCTTCATCTCTACTCGGTCTGAATGACACTAACGTAAATGCTCTAGGTGCATCAAACCCTGTCGCTACCGCCAATTTAAAAATAAGCACCTCAACCGACTCATCTGCCGCAATGGTAGATAGGTATGGGTCAGGCTCATCGGCAGTATGCGTGCGTATAACTTTATCCTCACCTTCTGAACGGAACCCAAGCTCCTTTAGCCATTGTTTTGCTTCTTCAATAGAGCCTTCCGTGCTATCAACTTGCACCAACAGCAAAGGCGTAACACTTGAGCCAATATCTGTCAGTATTTGTTTAATACGATTGTGTGCCGCGACACCTTGTTTTAATGCTGTAGTTTTAAAGTTAATGAAGGATTCTACATTTGTGGGTGCTTTGAATATTGCCGCTTTTATTCCTTCTTTAATTAAGTGCGCGTCTATCGCATCTTGCCGTGATACCGTAATGCGGCGCAGATTGGTGATTCCAGCAGCATTGATAAATGTATCTATGTCTTTATCGCGTGGCGTTGCTGTTGCCAATATGGTCAATTCAGGCGATAGCACATTCCTGTAAAATGCAAAGGCTTGGTTTTGCCCTCTAAAGGTGTGATGCGCTTCATCAATCACAACGCCGATAACAAACCCTTGTGCCCGTGCATATTCAACAAGCCCATCAATAGATGGCATAGTCTCAGTATTCATGCGTGCTTTGCGACTTGATTCATTAGCTACAGCAACGCTCTGCCAAGTTGTTACAAAAATATCACCTGATTTTAAATCGCTTAGTGCGCGGCCAGACGACAAATCTTTAGGGCGCAGCGTGACAAATTCCGTTCGAATCGTTTTTACTGCTTGATCGATAAGCCCCGCAAAAGGAGCAATCCAAAACCACAACACTTTGGCTGCATTGGATGTGTTATGTAGCTGAGAAATATTCTCAGCCACATGCCCAGCCATTAAGGTTTTTCCTGTGCCAGTAGGTGCCTCAAAAAGAATAGCGCCAATATCGGCCACAATTAACTTTTTGTTTGCTGCATAAGTTTCAGTGCGGCGAACTTTAGCCAACTCAGACAAACATAATTCAAAAATTGCTGTGCCATTTTCGACGGCATCAGATTGGAATTTTTTTAATACGGTTCCAAAGGTTTGTATATTGCTCATAGCGCAACACTCCCAAAGCGGTTGATAAGAAAGTCAGGGATTTTGTCGCACTTAATATGGGACTCATGGAATCTCTGGGTAATAACACCAGGTTGCCATGAATAAACCAAGCAGGGCTTTAGACTCGATTCAACGCGTACACGCAGGGCATCAATGACATCGGAATTGAGGGTTGGGATATAAATAATATCGAATCCGTTTGCTTCACCTTCGAGTGTTTGCATTAGCGCATTTTCAGTGAAGGGTGATACGGAATTAGTGTGTATCTGTTGCAGTGCAAACCAAATTTGATCATGGCGAATATCCAGCGCAAGCGTGGCTCTTGGCACGCGGTTGCAACGCATGTAAGCGAATTCTCCACCCAATCCATCCACAGAAATACTGCCCTTTGGAGTGCGGTAGCTGTAACCTTCTATCGCCGCTCTCAATCGTTTTGCGGATATATCACGGCATACATTCTTATCCGTTTCTTGCGATGTGGCTTCCGTTGAGCACACCAGAATAAATGAGCGATTACCGCCGTCTTCATTATTGAGGGATAAAACGGCGTGTCCAGTGGTGCCAGAGCCAGCAAAAAAATCAACCACTATGTGACCGCTATCCGCATCTGTGGCCTGCCCAACCAACGATTTGATTAGGCTCATTGGCTTTGGGTAGGGAAAATCTTTATTGGAAAGTATTTGCGATAACAACTTGGTTCCTTCGCTGGTAAAGCCAACGGTGAAAGCGGTTACTTCTTCAAGGTCTAATTCTTCAAGTTCATTCTTCTTGGTCGAGGTGGGTAATATCCACGTTGAAACAGGTTTTTCTGTTCGCTTCAATTCGTTTGCAAAACGCTTGTACCGAGGCTTACCGTAGCCAATTCTACGCCCAACCCAATTTTCTAATGGTTCGATATAATCCAATAACTTGGATGGCGCTTGGCCTTTTTGTACCTGTTCCTTCAACTCATCGAGTTTTAAATATATTTGAAGATTTTTAGGTGCACTTCCATCATTTAGGGCGGCCTCAAGCTCAGAGATGCTGCCATATACAATTGAATTGTCTGCGGAAGGCCATAGAACCCTTTTCTCTTCTATCAATTGTTCTATTGTTTTTGTGCGTATTTTTTTACCAGCTATCCTAGACTCTGTTGAGAAACGCCAAACATTTTCAGGATCAGCGGGAAACCAAATTTCAGTATCTGGATTTTTAATTGAATAGTAGGCTTCTGCCCTCTGTTTAAAATTTTTCCCCTGAACTAAGTTGTCATTAGTCCAATCACCGCGAGGATCATCATCAGGATTTGTGTATGACGAGTTGTCTTTTGTAGTACCCGCGAAAGTAAAACCTTTGTTTGCATAGCAATGCACATATTCATGATCAACACTCAGGAACCAGTCTTTCGAGTCATTAGCGCCGCTTCTGCGCCGCCACACAAATGAACCTACGCGCATACCTGGAAAGACCTGATCCATTAAAAGTGTCAGGTGCGCGCTTTCTACATCGTCGATTGAAACAAAAATTGCGCCATCTTCTGCCAGTAAATCCTTAGCGAGTAATAAACGGCGATACATAAATTCAAGCCACTTTGAATGGCGGTAAGCATCTTCGGCATCCACATAATTATCGTTATAAATAAAATCCTTTCCGCCAAGGTTATAGGGCGGGTCAATGTAAATACATTTAACTCTGCCCTTATAAGCAATATGCAGATAACGCAACGCATCAAAGTTATCGCCTTCGATGAGTAAGTTGCCGTAGGGTGATTGACCAACAGAGAGGTTGGCATCTAATTCAAGCGTAACAAAATCATCGTTCAACGCTTGTTCGAATTCAAATTCATCGCGCTCCCACACCAAGCCCAGTTTGCGTGTGGCATCGCGTTTTTGCAGTAACCCAATCAGGTCTTCTTTGGAGAGGTGGGAATATTTATTTTGGAGGGAATTTTGAGTGGAAC
>CAYUVQ010000107.1:0-10349 GCA_964448175.1 uncultured Cellvibrionaceae bacterium
CAGCTGCGCAATCACGATACAAATGAAGTATTAGCAAGTGGCACTGCCATTGGTGCAAATCGCATGATTAACTTTGGCACGGTGAGCATGAAAAAGCTCAGCTTGTATGTCGATGCGAGTGCGGCGCCAGCCATTGCCGAATTCGAAGTATATAACGCAGCGGGTGGTGCAAGTTCGAGCGCAGCATCGAGTATTTCAAGTTCGAGTACTGTGTCGAGTGTTGCGAGTTCTACGGTGATCTCTTCCAGTACGCCATCCTCAAGTTCACTGTCATCTTCTGTTGCTTCCGTAGCATCCTCCCACTCCAGCAGTGCCGCGCCGGTAATTACAACTTACGAAGCGGAAGATGGGGTGATCACCAATGGCGCTGTGGAATTTAATCACAGCGGTTTTACCGGTTCTGGTTTTGTAAATTACGACAATCAGGTGGGGAGTGCGCTGGAGTGGACGATTTATCAAGCCAGCGCTGGCAGCGCAACGCTTACGTTTCGTTTTGCTAATGGAACCGCCGCTGATCGCGCGATGAATATTCTCGTTAATGGTGTGTCGGTGAACAGCAATATGTCATTTCCCGGAACTGGCGCTTGGAACAGTTGGACCACCCGCACCATCAATATTAATTTACAGGCGGGCGCCAATACCATTCGCACGGTGTCAACGACAGCTAATGGTGGTCCGAACATGGATCACATGACGATAACCGGTGCTGCAGGTAGCAGTGTATCGAGTCAGTCCAGCAGCAGCGTGGCCAGCGGCGAAGTGTTGGCATTTCCCGGCGCTGTAGGTTTTGGTCGCCTGGCTACTGGTGGACGCGGTGGTGATGTCTACATCGTTACTAACCTCAATGACAACGGTGCGGGTTCCCTGCGCGATGCCATAAATTCCGCGAGCGGTCCACGCACGATTGTGTTCGCGGTTTCAGGCAACATCATGTTGCAATCCAAGCTTGATATTAAACGGCCCAATCTCACTCTTGCCGGACAGACCGCACCGGGCGATGGTATTACGGTTGCCGGCTATCCCGTCACCGTGAACGCCGACAACATTATTATTCGCTACATGCGCTTTCGTTGCGGCGATTTTAATGCGATGGCGGAAAACGGTAAGCCGGCCAAAGGTAACGGTAATTTAAAAGGCAGCTCTGCGGGAGCGCTTGATGTACTTGAGGCAAACAACGTTATCATTGATCACGTCTCAACTTCCTGGGCCATTGATGAAACCTTGTCAGTAACCTATTCAAATTATGTGACGGTGCAAAACTCAATTGTGTCGGAAAGTTTGAATGACTCCTACCATGACAAAGGCAACCACGGTTACGGTTCTTTGATTCGCGGCAATGGCGAAGGCGGCAGTACGTTCTATCGCAATCTCTATTCGCATCACGATATGCGCAACCCCGGTGCTGGCAGCAACCAGACAACACCTTCCATCAAAGGTCAGCTGGATTTTGTTAACAATGTGGTTTACGGCTGGGGCACTCGTTCCGGCGAAGCAATCGGCGGTTCTGCTGGCGGCATCGTGGAATTGAATTATGTGAATAATTATGTGATTGCCAATCACGATTCGCGCAACGCCAATTCCGTATGGGATGAAGTTAAGACGGAAGGTATTCTGACTTATCAATCCGGTAATAAACTGGACAACAATATTAACGGCGTGCGCGACGGTGTGAACAACGGTTGGAACATGTTCCCCAACTTTACCAGTGCACAACGTCGCAGTACGCGCTGGAATTTTCCGGAAGTGCCGACGGTGAGTGCTGAGCAGGCTTACGATGACGTTCTGAATCAGGCAGGTGCATCACTTGCACGGGATGCGATTGATGCACGCATTGTACAGCAGGTGCGTAATAACACCGGCCGCATCATCGATAGTCAGGATGAGGTGGGTGGTTTGCCTGCACTCTACAGCGATGTTGCGCCGATCGATAGCGACAGTGACGGTATGCCGGATGCGTGGGAACAGCAGCACAATTTAAATCCATTTAATGCCAGTGATCGCAATCACAAGACGCTGGATTCGGTGTATACCAATCTGGAAGTTTATTTAAATAGTATTTTGTAGCAGAGGAAAACATGACCACCAGCAGTTCAGTATGATTGAATTGCTGGTGGTTTAAATACCTAAATATTCTGCGAATAATTATTATTGGCGCAGCGTTGGAACAGGGTTTAACTTTTTCTCAACTCAACTCAACTCAACTCAACTCAACTCAACTTTAAGGTCCAACCCGTTTTATTTCGTCTTGTGCTGAGACCCTATAAAACTGTTCATATTTACAGAAATATCAGATGGTGCGCGTACGAAAGCGAGCCAAAAACTTATCGAATAACCCAAATCAATGCCAGCCCGCCTGCCACTGAATCTTTTGTCTCCACCAACGGGCTGTCTTCAAACTCAGCGCCACGCAGATTATCGTAGCGGATAAAAAACGCGATGCGATAATCATCAATAGCACGACTCATGGACCATGAATTACTCCAGCCGCTGTAACCGGCATCAGCTTCAAACATCGGTCGCGATTCAGTCGCGTATTCATTAGCAACGGTGTAATAGTGATCGTGGTAATCGTCGCTGGCGTAGTAGATGCCAGTACGAAAAGTGAAATTCCAGTTTTCGATCTGGGTGCGGAACGCGACTTGCGGATGTACCAGCCAGCCGACGTATTCAGTGTCGCCGCCACCGATTGCCACGACACCGCGCAAAGGTAAATGCATCATCCAGCCTTCGCGGAAGGAATCCCCTGTTAAATTAATATTTAATGCAGGGCCAAACTCAACCGTGGAGTACAACTCGGGCATACCTTCGCGCAATTTGTTTTCATCACTCTCCGGTGTTATTGAAGCGCTCATGCTGAGGTTGAGTTCAAAATCTTCGCGCGTAAATAATTTTCCGCGTATACCATCGCGGTCCGTCTGGATGTATTTGCCGCGATAAATAAAGTAAGGAATGGGCGCAACGTAACTGCTGTACTCTTTTGATCCGCGATAATCCGGTCCGCTGATAGCGCCGACCCCGATGCCCGCTTCCCAGGTTTTTACGGTGAGTGTTGGGGCTGCATCATCGCTCGCCGTCTGGCTTGTTGCCGCTGCGCTGACAAGCGCAAGCCACAGTAAAGACAATCCGATAATAGATAACTTCATGAATAACAGTTCCTGGGGAGTTCTGCGCAAATCATAGGGGCTATTCGTGGCAAAACAAAGTGCAGGGACGTTAAAGAGTGAATCTGTTATCCTGCCCACCTGTTTCCCTTCTTGAATATCATCGAGTTTACTGTGACCACCACCGCTTTTTCCGCCTTGCCCCTTGCTCCAGACATGCTTGAAAATCTCAAGTCGCTCGGCTATCACGCCATGACACCCATTCAGGCAGAATCCCTGCCGCTGATTCTGGCGGGGCGGGACATCATCGCCAAAGCGAAAACCGGCAGCGGCAAAACCGCCGCCTTTGCGATTGGTTTGTTGGATAAGCTGGATGTTAAACAATTTGCGACCCAGGCGTTGGTGCTGTGCCCCACACGGGAGCTGGCCGATCAGGTAGCGAAAGAAATCCGTCGGCTTGCACGGTTTACCCATAATGTGAAAGTGCTGACATTGTGCGGCGGCGTGTCTATTGGTCCACAGCTGGGTTCACTGGAGCGTGGTGCACACATTGTAGTGGGTACACCGGGGCGGATCGTGGATCATTTGGGCAAGGGTTCGTTGTCGCTGCAGCATCTGCGTCAACTGGTGTTGGATGAAGCGGATCGCATGCTTGAGATGGGTTTCGCCGACGCGCTTGAAACCGTGCTGCAGGCCTGCCCTTTGCAGCGTCAGACATTATTGTTTTCCGCCACCTATCCAGAAGCGATTCAAAAAATCAGCGCCCATTGCCAGCACGATCCGGTGTCGGTAACGGTTGAGTCTTTGCATAACGATCAGCAGATCGAGCAGCATTTTTATGAAGTAGATGCACAACACAAAGCCGCAGCGGTGCAAAGCCTTCTGGCAAATTTTCAACCGCAGGCGTCCATTGTGTTCTGCAATACCAAACAACAATGCGATGACGTCTGTGCTGACCTGCGTTCCGCAGGCATCAGTGCTTTGGCATTGCACGGCGATCTGGAGCAGCGCGATCGCGACCAGACACTGGTGCGCTTTGCCAACAAAAGCTGTTCCGTTCTGGTAGCTACCGACGTTGCCGCACGAGGTCTGGATATTAAAGATCTGGATGCAGTAATTAACTTCGATTTGTCCCGCGATCCTGAAGTGCATGTACATCGCATCGGCCGTACCGGCCGTGCGGGTGCAACGGGGTTGGCGCTGAGTCTGGTGGCGCCGAATGAAGTTCCGCGTCTGAATCGGGTGGAAGATTATCTGCAGCAGATGCTGACGCTGGAAACGTTACCGGCAGCGCAGCACGATCCCGCCGGGTTGCAGCCGCAGATGGTTACTTTGTGCATTGATGGTGGCCGCAAAGATAAATTACGCCCCGGTGATATTCTCGGTGCGTTAACCAAGGACGCGGGGTTGACTGGCGATAACATCGGTAAGATCGATATCTTTGATTTTTACGCTTATGTTGCGGTTAACACATCCGTGGCCAAAAAAGCGTTGCAACATCTGCAGCAGGGAAAAATGAAAGGGCGCAAATTCAAAGCGCGGCAACTCCGTTGATAAAAAAGCTGCTGAAATTTTTTTCAGCAGCTTTTTTGAGGCTGAATCAAGCGAAGCATTCACACATTACCAAAGGCAGACTGCACGATTACAAGGGCTCATCTCTGTAAAATTCAGCCTAAAAATACCGGTAAAGCGTGAAGGATAAGAATGCAGTGATGATTTATCAATGTAAGGTAGTATCACCAAACAGCGCACGCACATCCGCCGCTTCAAAATGATAATGCTGATTGCAGAACTGGCAATCCACATCAATCTGCCCCTGTTCCACCAGCAGTGCTTCCACCTCTTCCCGCCCCATGGACACCAGTGCGTTACCGGTTCGTTCCCGTGAGCAACTGCAGGCGAAACGTAAACTGCTGGGGTCAAACAGGCGAACCTGATGTTCATGGAACAAACGGTACAACAATGTTTCATGATCAAGGTTCAGCAATTCTTCGGCGGTTAAGGTATCGGCCAGCGCCGAAAGCGTTTCCCACTGATCTTCGTTTTCTTCCGGGCTGGTTTTGAGCTGACGGGGCAACGCCTGTAACAGCAGACCGCTGGCGTGTTCACCGTCCGCCGCAAACCACAGGCGGGTTTCCAATTGTTCGGATTGACGAAAGTAATGTTCCAGACAGCCGGCCAGCTTTTCGCTGTCCATTGGCACAATGCCCTGATAGCGTTCGCCGCGCTTCGGTTCGATGGTAATCGCCAGAATACCTTCGCCCAACAGGCCCTGCATATCGGCCGATTCCCGTTGTGTTTCGGTTAGCTCCTGCTCGGGATTTAGGCGGACTATCCCGCGCAGATCCTGATGGTTGCTGCACTCGGCCATGATGGTACTGATGGGGCCATTGCCACGCGCCTGCAGAATAATCATGCCGTCAAACTTAAGCGTGCTCGACAGCAGGCTCGCGGCAGCAAGAAATTCGCCCAACAATGTCTTCACGCTGGTCGGATAAGGGTTGTTGCGCAGCACCTCTCGATAACTCTCGCCGAGTGTAACGATCTCGCCGCGAATATCGTATTCATCAAACATAAAGCGGTGCAGTAAATCATTGTTGGGTGTCATTGTGTAAACCACTAAAGAGCAAAGTAAAAGAGAAATGGCACACGTCTGTGCGGTAAAAGTTGCAGGTGCCGGTTACAGCCAGGCAGCAGGTGAACTCAGGCGCAGTGTTCATCCAGGTAGCGCTGTGTTTCTTCCACCCGTTGGCGCCGCTGGGCTTCCGTAACCGGAACGACCTTGCCGTCCTCATCAATAAACTGCACACGACCATCAATTTTGTTCAGGTAGTTACGCATCTCATTGCAGTGTTGCCTATGTTCGGGCGAAGGCTGATTTTTCAATTGCTGCTGGCGATAAAATTCGCGGTCCGCTTCATTTTCGGCTCGAAAAATCTGCTGCAGCTTGCGTTGTTCTTCTATGCTGGTATCAATGTTTTGTTTCTTAACCTCAAGGGTTATGTCTTCGGCATTGGTTTTCGGTTTTTTATCGCTGTAATGCGTCTTGCCATGTTCATCAACCCAGCGGTAGATCTCGGCATGGGTGAGAGGGGAACAGAATAACAAGACGCTGAACAGCCCGACCGCGCAGGTCGGCTTGTTGATCTTCATGAAATTTAATCATCCAGATGTTGACGTTCAAAGCGGTGGATCTGCCGACGTTCCTTTTTGTTGGGGCGATGATCGCTGATGATGTAGCTGCCCATGCCTGCTTTACGTTGCGCTGCATGTTCTTCACGCTGGATGCGGCTTTCCTCCGTTTCCTGATATAACAGCGCAGCTTCCGGTGCGCCGCGCCGCTGTTCCGATAAACCCGTTACCAGCACCGTTTTTTCATCCAGACCTTGACGGATCGTTAATGAAATTCCCACGGTAATTTCTTTGCTGGCTTTCACGCGCTGGCCGTCACAATGAATCTTGCCACCTTCAATAGCCTGCTTGGCTAGGCTGCGGGTTTTAAAAAAACGCGCGGCCCATAACCATTTATCGATTCGGACTTTGCCTTCGGTTGTTATCATGAAGCCTGCACCTCAAGCAGTGCGCTGCCGCCCGGAGGCAGCGGCATGATTTCGTCAAAATGATGAATCGCCGGATAACCTTCAATGCGCCGTTCTGTCTGACTATCCGGCTGATGAATGCACAGCAGATGGCCGATGCCAAACTGTTTCGCCGAGTCGAGAATGCGCGGCGTATCATCTACAAATAACGTGCGCGCCGGATCAAATTGTTCACGCGCCTGCAACAGCTGCCAAAACTCCTGATTCTCTTTGGGATGCCGGAATTCGTGAGATGACACGATGATATCCAGCCAGCGATCAATGGCCGTGACTTCCAGTTTGAGCGATAAGCTTTGTGGATGGGCATTGGTTACCAGCAATAGTTTTTTGCTACGCTGGCGCAATCGTGTGAGAAATTCTTCAACGTGGGGGCGCATGCGGATTTTGTGTTTGATTTCCGCCTTAAGACTGCGGATATCGACCTGCAAAGCATCAGACCAGAACTCCAGACAATACCAGTTGAGCGTGCCCTCATGATCGCGGATGTGATTTTTTAATTGCTCGCGGGCGAGCTGTAAATCCAGCTGACGAATTTCTGCGTAGCGCTGTGGCAGATAATCCAGCCAAAAAAAGTTATCGAAATGGAGGTCCAGAAGGGTACCATCCATATCCAGTAACACGGTATCTATATCTTGCCAGTTAATCATCAGTGGTTTTTTCACTCTGGTGCGTGTAAATCCTGCAATTTTTCAGGGCCAAGTATGCCGACAAAACCCGAGATATTAAAGCGTCAGACCGTAGCACGCAGCCGCTTGTTTCGTGTGGACGAATTACATTTGCGCTTCAGTAACGATGAAGAACGCATTTACGAAAAATTATGCAGCGGCGGTCCTGGCGCAGTTTTGATGGTCCCCCTGCTCGATAACGAAACGGTGCTGCTGGTGCGAGAATACGCAGCGGGTCTTGAGGATTATCATCTCGCCTTACCCAAAGGCGCGATTGATAAAGGTGAAACCTTGATAGAGGCAGCCAATCGTGAGCTCAAGGAAGAGGTGGGTTACGGTGCGCGGGATCTGCAATTACTGAAGCGAGTGCATTTATCCCCGGCGTATATGGAACACGGAATCAATATCGTGCTGGCGCGGGATTTATACCCGGAGCGGCTGGCGGGCGATGAGCCCGAACCCATCGAAGTGGTGCCTTACCCATTGAAAGACCTGGCAAACCTGATAGCCCGCCCAGATTTCTGTGAAGGACGCTCCATTGCCGCGTTATTTCTCGCCCGTGAATGGTTGCTGGCCCATGGCTGACAGCAATTTTGATGCGGCGCAGATCGAATCACTCGTGGCGCTCGCTCGCCAGGCTGGCGATGCCATCATGGCGGTTTATAACAGCGCGGACTTTGGCATTGAACACAAAGCCGACGATTCTCCCATTACCCGCGCGGATGTTGCAGCGCACGAGATCATTGCAGCGGGCTTGCCGCATCTGCTGGACGTACCTGTTATATCCGAAGAAGCCCCGCTACCGCCCACCTCGGAGCGGCAGAGCTGGCAGCGTTATTGGCTCATTGATCCGCTGGATGGGACCAAAGAATTTATTCTGCGCAGCGGTGAATTCACGGTAAATATTGCGTTGATTGAGGCGGGGATACCAGTGCTCGGCGTGGTCCATCTGCCGGCGCAGCAGACCACCTATCTGGGTGTGGCGCCATCGGTGTCGCAGGCATACAGCGGTGCCTGGAAATACCGCGATGATCAAGCAGCGGCGAAGATTCGCGTCCGCCCGTTTACGCAACCGCGCGAGGAAAATGCGCTGGTCATCCTGGCCAGTCACCGCCACGGCACAGAAGCGGTGAATCAATTGGTGGAGCGGCTGGCGCAGCGCTGGGCGGGCAAGGTGATCCTGACCAACGCAGGCAGCTCATTAAAGTTTTGTCGAATTGCCGAGGGCGAGGCAGATTTTTATCCGCGCCTTGCGCCCACCTGCGAATGGGATACGGCGGCGGCTCAGGCCGTATTACAGGCCGCGGGCGGTGCGGTGGTTAACGCCGGGGAAGCCTCATCTGACTGGCTGCAGCCGCTGGTATACAATCGCAACGACACGCTTCTCAATCCGGAGTTTTATGCCTGGGGCGATGTCAATCTGGATTGGCAGGCGCTGCTGAAACAGGCTTGACGCCGGCCTCCGATCTTCCCAAAGCGCGATGATAAAAACCGATGTAGGTTGACCAATAAGCGCGGCATACTACCCGCGTGGCAGTGGTGGTAAAAACCAGCTCAATACCTAATCCAGAGGATTTTTCCCATGAAACCAGTAACTCTTTTCGGCTGTCTTGCGTTGCTCTTGTTATCCGGCCCTTTGCTGGCCGCCTGTCCGGATTACTTACAAGGCGAGTATCGCCAGTTGCATTCAACCAAAGATATCGACCTGTGCAAGTTGACGGAAGGCAAGCCGGTGCTGGTGGTCAACACGGCCAGCCATTGCGGTTACACCAAACAGTTTGAAGGCCTGGAAGCGCTGAGCCAGAAATATCGTGATCAAGGGCTGGTTGTGGTGGGCTTTGCCAGTGATGACTTTAATCAGGAGGCAAAAGACGAGGCCGAAGCAGCCACGATCTGTTTCGAAAATTTCGGTGTGACCTTCACTATGTTTGCGCCTACCGGGGTGCGCGGTGACGGTGCGAATCCGCTCTTCAAGTCGCTAGGCGAAGCGACCAGTGAACCTAAGTGGAACTTCAACAAGTACCTGCTCGACCGGGACGGCAAGATCGTCCAGCACTTCGGCAGCAATGTGAAACCGAATGACAAAGCGATCACCAGCGCGATTGAGAAATTGCTGTAACTCAACATATGGACCTGCCGGCAGGGAGCCACATCGGTAAAAGTTCCAATAAAAATGTGATTCGATAGATTATTTTTGTCGCAATATTCCACTTCTTATAGTCAATTCTTATTGAAAATCGCTTATTTTCTGAAACCGTATTCATCTTTTCTGTTTTCTTCGGTGTACTAATCCGCGCATACATATAGGGGCCAAACCCAACAACGGTGCGACTTTCTCGCTGTATAAACCATGCTTTAAGCCTTTCTGCATTGGGTTATTTGCCATCCTCACACTCCTGATCTAGTCTTAATTCATCGCTGCTACGGCGACAAAGCTTAACTTGGTTGTGGTTGAAACCGGTTACAAATTGGGCCATATTAAATATTGACGCGTAAATATAAATAGCCCGCGTTGAAGAAAGAAAATCAGCAAACCACAGATTTGTGGACAACAACAAATGCACCCTGGAGAGCATCTGCCATGCAGGATAAGTCACCGCGCAACCTATCCCAACTGCCTTGTATCAACGCCGCGTTGCTGCTTTGCGGGTCTGATTCGCCATCACGAACGCTGCCCGAATAAACCATCTTTCCATTTACGCACACAATTTCCTCGGCTGTTATGTGTAAGCCAAGCCTTGGGGTTTTGTGCATTTATTACCTGCATAAAAAAGAAATGCGAGATAACGATAAGAGGAAACTCATGATGTCCAGACACAGCAGTATCAACACGCGCAAAAAAGTTCTCGCGCTCGCGATTGGTTGCGCCTTGTACGGCGGCAACCTGTATGCGCAGGAACAAGAGTCCATGACTGACGAAGAAATGGCCGGAATGATTGAGGAAATTGTCGTAAGAGGGGTGCGGGCATCTCAGGCTCAGGCGA
>CAYUVQ010000108.1:0-9897 GCA_964448175.1 uncultured Cellvibrionaceae bacterium
AAGTAATAACGCAGGTACTCGGGATTGAGATGATCGAGATAGGTGCGGGCATTAATAAAGGTGCCGCGCGACTTGCTCATCTTGGTGCCATTGACCGTCAGGAAACCGTGCACACAGATTTTCGTGGGGGTGCGCAGGTTGGCAGAATGCAACATGGCCGGCCAGAAAAGGGCGTGGAAATTGATGATGTCTTTGCCGATAAAGTGATACACCTCAGCGGTAGAGTCAGGTTTCCAGTAGTCCTCCCAATTTATGCCATGCTGATCGCCATAGTTTTTAAGACTGGCGATGTAGCCGATAGGCGCGTCCAGCCATACATAAAAATATTTGCCTGGCTGGCCCGGAATTTCAAAACCAAAATAAGGTGCGTCGCGGGAAATATCCCACTCCTGCAGGCCCGCATCGAGCCATTCGGCCATTTTGTTCGCAATTTCGTCCTGCAGATGGCCGGCGCGGGTCCACTCTTTGAGGAAGTCAGTGAATGCCGGCAGAGTGAAGAAGAAATGTTCAGATTCTTTGGCTACCGGTGTCGCCCCGGAGATTGCCGATTTGGGATTGATAAGATCCATTGGTGCATAAGTGGCGCCGCACTTTTCACAGTTGTCCCCATACTGATCTTCCGTCTTACATTTGGGGCAGGTGCCTTTTATATAGCGGTCCGCTAGAAACAGGTTTTTTTCGGGATCATAAGCCTGGGTGATACTGCGGGTAGCGATGTGGCCATTGTCTACGAGACGCTGGTAAATCATGTTCGACAATTCACGGTTTTCTTCGCTGTGAGTCGAATGGTAATTGTCAAACCCGATCAGGAAATCAGCGAAATCCTGCTCATGTTCGGCCTTCACATTAGCAATCTGTTGCTCGGGACTGTGGCCAAGTTGTTCGGCTTTCAACATGATGGCGGTGCCGTGGGCATCGTCGGCGCATACATACAGGCAGTCTACGCCGCGCAGTTTTTGAAAGCGAACCCAGATGTCCGTCTGGATATATTCCACCAGATGACCAAGGTGAATAGAACCATTGGCGTAGGGCAGGGCACTGGTAACGAGAATTTTGCGAGCTTGGGTCATAGGTTGGCTGATCTTTGTGAAAAGTTGGTCACGGATGTCGGCAGGAGCGTGGCGGGATTCAGGAATGAGGTCTTTTACCCGAATTCCGCTTGACTGGCTGGAGCCGAGCTTAGGCCGAACGTAAAAAGACGCGCACTATAGCATTTTAAATCACCAGCACCCAACTCCGGTCCGCTCCGTAACAGCTTGCGCGTCTTACGTTTTGCGCCAGATGATCAAGCGATTATTCGCGGGCAGTGCGTTGTCTTCCAATAATTCCAACCCAACGGTTCGTGCCGTTTCGTTAACGGTTTCGAAGTCGCGTATACCTTGTGCAGGGTCAACTCTTTTCAGATATTGATCAAACTGGCGGTTGCTCTCGCTGGTATGGCTGCCGTGATAATTAAACGGACCGTACAACGCAAACAGGCCCGCCGAAGGAAGTCTTAATCCCACCTGTTGAATCATATGATGTGCGACAGGCCAGCTCATGATGTGAGAGGTGTTAGCACTGAAAACGGCATCAAACTCCGTTGGCCAATCTGGCTGAGTTACGTCGAGGATACGGGGCGGGCGAATGTTGGTATGTGAGCACTGCGCAATCCATGATTCGATTCCGGGCAGGTTCTCAGCCCGATCTGAAGGTTGCCAGATTAAATGGGGCATTGCGGCAGAGAAATAAACCGCATGCTGACCGGTACCTGAACCTATTTCCAATACCTGCCGGACCTGTGGAAAGTGTCGCAGCAACACCGCCAGTATAGGCGCTTTATTGTTTTCACAGGCTTGTGAGAAAGGTTTATCCAGCATGATCATCACCAGTCAACAGGGAGCAGGAACTATAACGACTGGCGGCAGGTGAGTAAATCGTAATGCGGGAGAATAAATCGCAACGCGGAAGAAATAAATCGTAACGCGGAAGAAAAATGGAGCCTCATAAAAAACCTCCGTTGAAATGGAGGTTTTTTATGAAAATTTTACCGATCAATCACGCGCTTCGCGGGATTCTCTTTGAATGGCTTCGCCGCCTCTCTCAAGATCTTCGCCAGCACCTTCGACGGTATTACAGCCGGTAAAAATAGAGACCAAACTGATTAAAAATAATGTAGTCAGTACTTTCATAATTTTTCCCTCACTATGTTTAATTAACCATTTTCCGTTGAACGTGGATGTACCCTAGATGCGCCCCATTAACAACAATATTAATAATACGACTAACACAATTCCCAGAATGCCGCTGGGACCGTATCCCCAGGAGCGACTGTGAGGCCAACTGGGAATGGCACCCACTAACAGCAAGATCACAATAATTAATAACAATGTTCCTACACTCATAATGCACTCCTTAAGAGTTAAGCATGTGAGTCCACCATAAATTTTGGGTCAATCAATATCAGTTCGTTCGCGTACATAGAATTTACCTGCGTAATGAAACGTGATTATTATCAAAACAAAAACATTTTCCTGAAAAAATTTCGGAACGAAAATCGAGCGTCGCAATCGCGGCAAATTTTCAAAAAAGCGAAGCAATCGGATGATGTGTGCAGGAGGCACTTTGGCGCTATTGATTTACAGGTGCTGTACCAGTCAGTCACTCGGCCAGTTCGCCTGAAGGCTACTGACAGGATCTGACATGTTGGTGGGGATAATGGGCAGGTTGCCGTTGGACTGGCTATGCACGGTAGGTTAAGGATGTCGAGGCAAGCGCTAAAGTTTGTCATCAACTCCATCGTTTAAGTCCCTTAATAAGAACTTAAACATTAACTGAAACTATGCATGGTGCGACTAAAGCAAATGCTTTTTTCGGCCTCTGGCCCCAATGGTCAGGTCACGGGTACCCAGGGTCTGGTTATTCCGGTTCGTGTTTCTGAAACCTCATTCCTGATTCAGATCAATATTGTTCTTCCACTGGACGGTTGTTCCCTATGAGTAAAGTCAAATCTATTGGTATCGCAGCTGCGAGCCTCTTTTCTATTCTGGTCATTATTGTCGCTATCAAAGCCACTCAGATCGTAGCGATGGTAGAGGCAGGTGAGACGTTCGTACCGCCACCGGAGTCGGTCAATACCTTTGCGGTAGAGACCCAGGAGTGGCCCCTGGTTTACACCGCAGTCGGAACGGTGGAAGCCGATGAAGGCATCACCATTGCGGCGGAAGCTGCTGGCAAGGTACAGCGCATTGCGTTTACCTCCGGTGAGCATGTGAAAGCGGGGGAGGTGCTGTTGGAGCAGGAGTCCAGTAACGAGCGTGCACAACTCAACGCCGCGACGGCACGGTTGAAACTGGCTCAGGCAAACCATGAACGTCTGGTGCAGCTGCGCCAGAAAAACACCGTGTCCCAAAGCGAATTGGACGCAGCGGTGCAGCAGATGGAGTCAGCCCGGGGTGATGTGGATGACCTGAAAGCGACGCTGGCAAAAAAACTGGTACGCGCGCCTTTTGCGGGGCGACTCGGTATTCGTCAGGTGGATTTAGGTCAGGATCTGCAGGTTGGCAAGGAGATCGTTTCGTTGCAGGCCACGAACCGGGTACGGGTGAACTTTCCAGTGCCACAACACTGGCTGGTACGCATGGCCAAGGGGCTGGATGTAGAGGTGCGCGTGGGGGATGGTTCTGATGCAATTGTTAACGGCGTGGTGACAGCAATCGGTGCCGAGATCAATCACGTTACCCGTAACGCGACGGTGCAGTCATCGCTCGAGAATGCTGACAACAAACTCATTCCCGGCATGGCCGTTGAAACGCGTGTAGTGCTCGGTAATCCGGAGCCGGTTCTCGCGGTACCGGGCACGTCGGTTATCTACGCGCCCTTTGGCGATACCGTATTTGTGATCGAGCAGGACGAACAGGGCAATCTCAAAGCACGTCAGCAATTTGTCCGGTTGGGTAAAGCCCGCGGGGATTTTGTAGAGATCGCAGATGGCTTGAAAGAGGGTGATGTCGTTGTCAGCGCCGGTGCGTTTAAGTTGTTCAATGGACAGTCGGTGGTGGTGAGTGACATTGCATCACCGACGTTCAAACTGGAACCAACGCCGGCAGATAGTTGATCCGTACCGGCAGTACGTTGAAACATCAAGAATGGTTTGCGCGGCCGCTTGGCACGCGCGGCTGCAAGGATTATTGGTCTGCGTTCTGCAGGCCCAGTGATGAGCCACATCTATGAAATTCACAGATATTTTTATTCAGCGGCCAGTGATTGCCATTGTCGTCAGTCTGCTGATTCTTATTGCCGGCATCCAAGCCGGCAGCTCGCTCTCGGTGCGACAGTATCCGCGCAGCGATGTTGCCATGATCACCATCAATACCGTTTATGTCGGCGCTAATGCTGAACTGGTGCGCGGGTTTGTAACCACGCCCATCGAACGGGCGATCGCTTCAGCGGATGGGATTGATTACATCGCTTCGCAAAGTGCCATGGGAATGTCGACCATCCGGGTTCACCTGCAACTGAACTACGACCCGCTGCGCGCGATGACCGAAATCAGCGCAAAGGTAAATCAGGTGCGTGGCGATTTGCCGCCGGAGGCAGAAGTCCCGGCGATTACGATTGAATCCGCCGACAGTCAATTTGCGGCGGCATACTTAAGCTTTAGCTCCAAGATTCTCGAGCAGAACCAGATCACCGATTTTTTAACGCGTTCTGTACAGCCACGCCTGACGGCAATTGCCGGCGTACAGAAAGCTGATGTCCTCGGTGGTCGCACCTTCGCGATGCGGATCTGGTTAAAGTCCGAAAAGATGGCGGCGCTGAACGTGACCCCGTCAGAGGTTCGTCAGGCACTGGCGAGTAATAACGTACAGGCTGCCATTGGCCAGACGCGGGGTTCATACACCCAGGTTAATCTGCGGGCTGATACTGATTTAAAACACGTAGAAGATTTCCGGCAGTTGATCGTCCGTCATACCAGTGAAGGTGTCATCCGCCTGGGCGATATTGCCGATGTCGTACTGGGCGCGGAAAACTATAACGAGGAAGTTAACTTTACGGGTGAAACGGCGGTGTTTATGGGGGTGTGGGTCGCACCTCACGCCAACTCTCTGGAAGTTATGAAAGCAGTTACCGCAGAAATGGAAGCTATTCGTGCTGAATTGCCCACGGGATTAAGCGGTGTGGTGGCTTACGATGCGACAAAATATATTGATGCGGCGATCGTAGAAGTCATCAAAACCCTGACTGAAACACTGCTGATTATTATCCTGGTGATTTTTCTGTTCCTGGGCTTCAGTCGTTCAGTCTTTATTCCGGTGGTGGCCATTCCGTTATCGCTGGTGGGTGCGTTGTTTATCATGCAGGTGTTCGGCTTCTCGCTTAACTTGCTGACGCTGTTATCCATCGTGTTGAGTGTGGGCCTGGTTGTGGACGACGCGATAGTGATGGTCGAAAACATTGAGCGTCACATCGAAGAGGGTATGAAACCTTTCCCCGCTGCCATCACCGCCGCACGGGAATTGGGCGGACCGATTCTAGCCATGACAGTAACGCTGATTTCTGTTTATGTGCCGATTGGTTTGATCGGTGGTTTGACCGGTACGCTGTTCCGTGAATTTGCCATCACGCTTGCCGGTGCGGTGACAATCTCCGCCGTAGTGGCCATCACCTTGTCGCCCATGCTTGGTTCGCGGATGCTCAAACCGCATCAGAAAGTCACGGCGCCCCTGGCCGGTGTGTTTAACCGTTTTCAAAAGTTCTACAGCAGAAAGCTCGATGTGACGCTCAACAGCCGCTCGGGAATCTACGTGTTCTGGATCGGGATCGCAGTATTGTGTGTACCGCTCTACATAATGTCGGCCAAGGAACTTGCACCCATGGAAGATCAGGGTGTGATCTTCGGCATCGTTGATGCACCGGCTAACTCTACGCTGGATCAATCGTCTTATTACGGCAAGCTGGTGAACAATATATTCATGGAAGTGCCGGAAACCGATTTTACCTTTCAGGTGAATTTTCCGACGGGTGGCTTCGCAGGTCTGGTAACCAAACCTTGGGAGGAGCGCGACCGGAGCGTGTTTGAAATTTTGCCGGAGATGCAGCAAAGTCTGGCTAATATTCCCGGTGTGCGCATCCTGCCGATTACGCCGCCGCCGCTGCCCGGTGGTGGTGATTTCCCGGTGGAGTTTGTGATTGCTTCTACGGCTGATTCAAAAGAAATTTATGACTACGCACTGAAGCTGCAACAGGTAATGAATGCCAGTGGCAACTTCCCGTTCACGCTGATTGATATGAAAGTTGATCAACCGGAGTATCAATTGCAGATAGACCGGGAAAAGGTCGCGGATCTTGGATTGAACCTGCAAACCGTTACGCAGGATCTGGGAACGTTGCTGGGTGGCGGGTATGTCAATCGCTTCAATATGGCTGGGCAAAGTTACAAAGTGATTCCTCAGGTAAAACGGGTTGAGCGTTTGACACCGGATGATCTTAATAAGCTCTACATCACCGGTGCCAATGGTCAGATGATTCGTCTCGATCAGATTGCCACCATGACTCACGTTACGGCGCCCCGGACCATCAACCGGATGCAGCAATTGAACGCGGTGAAGATCAGTGGTGTGTCGATCAAACCCTTGGGTGAAACCCTGACTTATCTGCAGGAAGAAGCTGCCAAGATTTTGCCAAAAGGTTACAGCATTGATTACACCGGTGAGTCACGGCAGTTACAGCGCGAAGGGAATACTTTCCTGCCGGCGCTGACCCTGGCGCTGCTGATGATCTTTCTGGTTCTGGCCGCGCAGTACAACAGCTTTCGTGATCCCATTGTCATCCTGGCGGGATCGGTACCGCTGGCAATATTTGGTGCGTTGCTGTTCACCTTCTTCAAGATGCCTATGCCGATGCCGTTTTTCACGGATGGTTTCAGCAGTACGCTGAATATTTATTCGCAGGTGGGACTGGTGACGTTGGTGGGATTGATTGCGCGTAACGGTATTCTGGTGGTGGAGTTTGCCAACAAGATGCAGTTGCAGGGTATGAGCAAGATCGAGGCGGTGCGCGAAGCCTCTGTGATTCGTTTGCGCCCGGTGTTGATGACCAGTATCGCCACGGTGGCCGGTCATACACCGTTGATTTTTGCCTCCGGTCCAGGTGCCGAAGCACGCAATGCTATTGGTCTGGTACTGGTATTCGGAATGGCGATCGGTACGGTTTTCACGCTGTTCGTGTTGCCATCGGTATATGTATTACTGGCCAAAGATCACCAGAAAGACAAGGTCCGCCTGGCCGAACTCGAAGCGGCGGGTTGAAACGGGCGGTATAAGTCTGTTGAGACAAAAGCCGCGGCCGAGGTCGCGGCTTAATCACGTGAACACACGCCGAATCATTCCAGTCGCTGTTTGAAATACGGCTTTTTCCCAGAAGAGCGCCGGTTAGTTGTGTTGGTGTTGATGATATTGGCGCCAGATTGGCCGTCACGCGGAGGAATATGCTCTATACTGCGGCTCTGCTATATCCCTCGTTCCATCCCCCATCATCAGGAGTCAAGACCATGGCCTATATCGACCCGTCTGCATTGCGCGCTGTTGTAGAAAATGTACTCGAGCCGAGCTTGCAGCGCCCTTTGGGTGAATTAAATGCGGTTCACGCCGTGACCCTCGAAGGTGATCAGGTAGTGGTGAGTATTGATCTGGGTTATCCAGCAGAAGGGGTTGCGCAGGCGTTGGCTACGGCGATTCATCATGCAGTCAGTCGGATGGATGGTGTAGCCAAGCTGTCGGTGGATGTGGATTGGGTTATCCCGGCGAGCCCGGCAGCGAATGCGCAGCAGGCGATTCCAGGGGTTAAGAACATTATTGCCGTGGCGTCAGGCAAAGGCGGGGTGGGGAAATCCACGACCTCCGTGAATCTTGCATTGGCGCTGGCGGCGGAAGGTGCGCGGGTGGGTATTCTGGATGCCGACATCTACGGCCCAAGTCAGCATCATATGCTGGGGGTGGGTGAGCAGCGTCCGCAGATCGTGGGCGAAGGCAAAGCGCAGATGATGGTGCCTATCGAAGCCCATGGTATTCAATCTATCTCCATGGGTTATCTCGTTACCGAGCAGACACCCATGGTATGGCGCGGCCCCATGGTCAGCGGTGCACTGCAGCAATTGCTGATGCAGACCCGCTGGGACGATCTGGACTATTTGATCATTGATATGCCGCCAGGCACCGGGGATATTCAAATTACCCTGGCCCAGAAGGTGCCGGTGACCGGCGCGGTGATCGTGACTACACCGCAGGACATTGCGTTGCTCGACGCGAAAAAGGGTATCGAGATGTTTCGTAAAGTAAACGTGCCGGTGCTGGGCGTAGTGGAAAATATGGCGGTCCATGTATGTTCTCAGTGCGGGCATGCTGAACACATCTTCGGTGCCGGTGGTGGTGAACGCATTGCTGAGGATTACCAGACCACCCTGCTGGGCGCCCTGCCGCTGGATCTGTCGATCCGCCAGTTAACGGATGGTGGCACCCCGTCGGTAGCCGAGGATCCGGATTCCCCCATCGCGCAGAGCTACCGCGCGATCGCACGCAAGCTGGCGGCGCAGCTGTGGCTACTCAATCTTACCGCCGCTCCGGTCCCGGACATCATCATCTCTGAAGACTGAAGACTGAAGACTGAAGACTGAAGACTGCGCTAGCTCTACTCGGCATGGTGCCCATGTGGAGCTCCGAACTCCAAAGCGCGACAGTAGGTCGGATTAGCGCAGCGTAATCCGACAATCTGTGCAAGCTTACCCCTCTAAACAAAGTTGCGGGATATATACCTGCCCGCTAAATCGGTCCTCCTTTACGGCGCATTCACGGTAGGCGGCTGGGGCGAAAAACGCTATCATGCCGCCCCTTAAATTATCTGTATGTGGGAGTCAGCATGAGCATCAAATCCGATAAGTGGATGCGCCGCATGGTCGAGCAGCACGGCATGATCGAGCCTTTCGAACCGGGTCAGGTTCGCTACGATGCCGACGGGCACAGGATCGTGTCTTATGGAACTTCCAGCTATGGTTACGACGTACGTTGTGCTGATGAATTCAAGATCTTCACCAACGTTCATTCCACCGTGGTAGACCCTAAGAATTTTGATGAAAAAAGTTTTGTGGATATCAAGAGTGATGTCTGCATTATTCCTCCCAACTCCTTCGCCCTTGCGCGCACCGTTGAATATTTTCGTATCCCGCGCTCGGTGTTGACCGTTTGCCTGGGCAAATCCACCTACGCACGCTGCGGCATCATTGTGAATGTCACGCCGCTAGAGCCTGAGTGGGAAGGGCACGTGACCCTGGAGTTTTCCAATACCACGCCTCTGCCGGCCAAGATTTATGCAAACGAAGGTGTGGCCCAGATGTTGTTCTTCGAGTCGGACGAAATCTGTGAAACGTCATACAAAGATCGCGGCGGAAAATACCAGGGCCAGCGAGGCGTGACGCTGCCTAAGACTTGATGCACCCTAGCTGCTCCATAATCGTTAGCGGAGTCGCGCTTGTGGCTCGTGTCTCCGGCCAGTGACTGATATGCCTCTACCCCGCGAAACAGATGTATTGATTATCGGTGCCGGCGCTGCCGGCCTGATGTGTGCGGCTGTGGCCGGTCAGCGCGGCCGCCGGGTCGTGGTCCTCGACCACGCCAATAAAGTCGGCAAAAAAATTCTGATGTCAGGCGGGGGACGCTGCAACTTCACCAACCTGCATACGCAACACGACAACTTTCTCTCCCACAATCCGCATTTCTGTAAATCGGCCCTGTCTCGCTTTACACAATGGGATTTTCTGGCATTAGTGCAGAAACACCAGATTCCTTATCATGAGAAAAAATTGGGCCAATTATTTTGCGATAACAAAGCCCAGGATATTCTCAACCTGTTGCTGGCGGAATG
>CAYUVQ010000109.1:0-2765 GCA_964448175.1 uncultured Cellvibrionaceae bacterium
CAGCCAGCTGCATTCAATATCGTGACCGTAGGTCAGCCCGGGTGAAAAATCCTGCCAGGTTTCATTGAGAAACATGCGCAGGTGGCCGTTGTCTTTGTTGATCAGATATTTATCGAAACACTCGACGTTGTAACGCAACGCCTGCTTTATGTTTTCGGTGGGCTGCGCTTTGTAAAGCGTCGTGTAAGCTTCCAGTACGTGCAGATGCGTATTCATGCTCTTGGGATAATTTAAATCTTTATCGCTCAGGCGCACGTCATCCATTTTGCCCCACTCGCGGGTGAAGGCTTCAAAATAACCTTCGTGCACCGGGTCGATGGTTTTTTCTTCGAGCAACGCAAAACAATCCAACGCATGAGCCATGGCCTGTTCATCGCCGGTGAGCTTGTAATAAGAACACAACGCATACACGGCGAAGGCTTGAGCATAGGTTTGTTTTTTTGTGTTGACGGGATTGCCTTGTGCATCCAGCTCCCAGTAAACGCCACCGAATTCCTTATCGAGAAAATGATCGATCAGGTAATGGTAAGCACGTGTCGCCGCATCGCGATAAGCAGGTTTATCAATCACCGCTGCCACTTCACTGAAAAACCACAGGATGCGGGTATTCAGCACAATACCTTTGGTAGCCGTTTTTATCGGCGTATTGTTAGGGCGGATTTCCCCATAGAAACCGCCCTGCTCGTGATCAATGGAATGTGTAATCCACCAATCACCGATCGCCAGCAATTCCTGTTGAAATTGCGCACTGAGTTCTGCGGCAGAAAGATCATTCACTGCGGTTGGATAACGCTGCAAGCTCCCGTCAATCATCGCATCACACCAGATCGTTCATGAGTTTAAGGTTGGCCGCAATCAATTGGTTGCGGGTGGCAACAGACGCAGCAGAACGCAAGCCGTCTTCCGGTGTGTTGATGCAGTAGTCCACCAGTTTTTCCACGGTGCTGGTGGCAACGTGCATACGGGTGTCGGAGGATGCGTAATAAATAAATACTTCGTTGTTTTCGTTAACGATCCAACCATTGGCAAACGCCACGTTGGAGACATCACCCACGCGCTCTGCACCGTGCGGCGCAATAAAATGACCCGCCGGACGGTGCGACACTACCCAGGGACGCTCCAATTCGGTCATGAACATGTACAACACATAGCGCAGGCCGGCAGCGGTGTTGCGCACGCCGTGGGCGAGGTTCAGCCAACCGTGTTCGGTTTTGATGGGCGCAGGACCTTGGCCATTTTTTACTTCTTTGATGGTGTGGTACACCTTGCCATCGACGATCACTTCGGATTTCACTTCCGCTTTGGTCATGTCATCCACCAGACCCCAACCGATGCCACCGCCGGCACCGACGCTGATAAAACCATCCTGCGGACGCGTAAACAAACCGTACTTACCGTCGATAAACTCCGGGTGCAAAACCACGTTGCGCTGTTGGCCTGAGTGGGTAATTAAATCCGGCAGCCGTTCCCAGTTCACCAGATCTTTGGTGCGCGCGATACCGCACTGGGCTTCCGCCGCCGAGGTGTCGTTGGGCTGATTCAGATCTTTTCTTTCGGTGCAGAACAAACCGTAAATATAACCGTCTTCGTGCGCGGTTAAACGCATGTCGTATACGTTGGTATCGGGACGCTCGGTTTCCGGCAGGGTGACGGGATAATCCCAGAAGCGGAAATTATCAATGCCGTTAGGACTTTCAGCGATGGCAAAGAACGATTTGCGATCCACGCCTTCCACACGCACTGCAAGAATATATTTGCCTTGCCAGTAAAGCGCGCCGGCATTAAAGGTGGCGTTCACGCCCTGACGCTCCATCAGATGCGGATTGGTTTTTTCATTCAAATCATAGCGCCAGAAAATCGGAGCGTGCTCAGCAGTGAGAATCGGATTTTCGTAACAGGTATAAATGCCATTACCCTGTTTCCGCGGTACGTTTTTTTGGGTGACCAGTGTTTCGTGGTCTTTCAGCAGTTGTTGAACGGCGCTTTTGAAATTACTCATATTGATAAACCCTAAGATTGATACTGACCCGGCGCCACGTGATGCCTGTGCCCACTTGGACCGCTATAAACCTGCAGACGTTTGCTCCGATGGCGTGTTCATAATTTTGCGTCAGGCTCTACAGCTCGCTGCATTCAGCCGCGCATTTTTATGAAACCCGCCGTCGCTTTTTTACCTGTGCGAAGGTAACCGGTTACAACCATCTGCCAAAAAAAATGCACCTTTCTCGCTGTTAAACGCTGCCCGGAAGGTGCGAAGCCGGGCAGCGGTACTACAGTTTGTTGCTGATGATCAGTTGGTTTTTGCTAATGAACCATCAGAATTATTTGAGATTCGCATCGCTTTGCGGCAAATATTCCACCGGCAGATCATCCGGATAGTTTTCCAGCTTCATGTACCAGTTACGCCACAGGAACAGGCTGGTAACAGCCACTACGATCATCGCAATAATAAATTCCTGCCAGTGTTTGATCACCATAAAGATCGGCGCGGCAACCAGTGCGGTCTGCCAGATAATGCCTACGATCACATTGATCGCATCGCGACTGAAATAGGTATTGGCTTTAAGCTCAGGATAATCCTTACGCGCTGCGGCCAGTACCGGCCCCCAAAAGCCCCAGGGACGCACCTTCAGATAAAACTTTTTGAGCACTTCCATATCATCCGGCTTGGTCGCCAGGGAAACGCCCACACACACCGCCAGACACGCAAGGAACATGAAAGGGAAGGCGTTGATCGGCTGAATGTCGGTAAAGATCAGCGGCAA
>CAYUVQ010000109.1:2865-6370 GCA_964448175.1 uncultured Cellvibrionaceae bacterium
GCATTGGGATTGATGTAGCGCTTGTAAATATCGTTCACCACGTAGGCCGGTGCGGCGTTGGTGGTCGCGGCAAAGGTCGACATGAAAGCTGCGAGCAAACCCGCGATCAGCAGGCCGAGCAATCCGGTAGGAATATAGTTCTTCAACGCGAACGGCAGGATCTGCTCAAAATCAACGTCTGGCCCCATCGCGCGCAGGTCGTCCATAAAGAACACCAACGCCAGTACGGTTAAGCCAGCGATCAGCATGTAGCGCGGGAAGATCAGCACAACGTTGACAAACCAGCTCATCTTAGCGGCTTCAACCGGTGTCTTGGCTGACAGCACACGCTGCATATCGTAGTTTGGTGCAGGGCCGGCCATACTCAGCAGAACGCCTTTTAATACCATCAACATGAAGAAGATAGTGAAGAGCGAATAACCATCGGAAAGAATTTTGTCGTTGGCAGAGGGCAGCGTGTGTGACCAGTCGAGATTCAGTTCCCAGCCAAACAGCAGACTGGTCCAACCATCGGGAATGACTGCTTCAAGCATCTCGGGTGATACCTGGTTCATGGCAATAATGCCCACCGCGATACACGCCACAGTCATGATGAAGAATTGCAGAACTTCAGTGAACACGACGCTGAACATACCGCCTTTTACTACATAGACGGTGGTAAGCGCCGTAATAATTAAACCGTACGCAACATCATTCCAGTAAGGATCGGTAGAGAATTTCCATGGTAGAAATACCGAGGCAAATTTACCGATGCCGATAAAGCCATACGCCAGAAAACTCATCACACTGATCAGCGCGAAGAGCACCACCACGAAGTGCGAAAGTTTTGCGCCCGTGCCCTCACCAAAACGGAAGGTGATCCATTCGGCTCCAGTCATAACACCGGAACGACGCAGCCACACGGACAGGAAAACCATCAGAAAAATCTGGTTGAAGACCGGCCATAGCCAAGGGATATAAACGCTGGTGAGACCATAAACGAACAGCAGGTATACCAACCACATGGTACCGCTGATGTCGAACATGCCCGAGGCGTTGGATAAACCTAATTGCCACCAGGCCAGTTTGTTACCGCCAAGAAAATAACTTTTGATGTCTTTGGAGGCGCGGCTTGAAATCCAAAAGCCGACCACCAGTGTTGCCAGGATATATAACAGGATGATCGCTAGATCGAGAGTTGCCAGCTGCATGAGTACTTCCAATTATTATTGAGTGGCCTGTGGCCGTTAGTATGCTGTTCGCAGTAGCGAGCACTATTCTATTGCCGGTATCAATCGATCCTGCCGAGGACAAAGCGCAAAAAAATCCCGACGATTCGATGGCCACCAGGTTCTGCCATCAACCTGGGTGCCCGCGCTAACCCGCGCTAATCCTGCAGGCCACGCCCGATAAGGGCGGGCAGATAATGCCATGATGCCTGATAGCGATCAACTTACACTCATTCACCGGTTTCCGCGTTGCGGCAAGCAGAACGAAGAACACCGAACCTAAGAACTGGAAAACATTCCCAAGGATTCATCACCTGAACCCGTATCTTTAAATGCCAATCCAAGGAGGCATAATGTAATCGGTTACAACTTTTTTTGCTAGTAAGAGTTGCAAACGTGTAGTAGATTTTGATGGTTACGGCGCCCCAAGAGCGATAATACGCCGGACGTGTTACATCATTTTCGCTATGGTTTGGTGATTGGCTGCTTCATGATTAAGCTGTTTCATGCTCGAGTTGTTTCATGGTTTAGCTTGCACAATCCTGTCGTTAATTCCCCGAACCGTTTAACCCAGAGTGTCTTATGTCCAATATTCGAGATGTTGCCCGCATAGCCGGAGTGTCGGTTGCTACCGTCTCCCGTGCCCTGAGCGCGCCGGAAAAGGTCTCCAATGAGAGCCTGGCCAAGGTTAAGTCCGCTATTGCCCAGGTGGGCTATCGACCGAACATGCTGGCCCGCAATTTCCGGTCGACTCGCTCGTATGCCGTCGTGGTACTGGTACCGGATATTGCCAACCCCTTTTACTCTCTGTTTATCCGCGCCCTGGAAGATCGTGCGCAGCAGAAAGGCTACGCCGTGTTGCTGGGCGATACCCGCGGCACCTCGGAGCGGGAGCAGGAATACATTCGCCGCGTGGAAACCCGGCTGGCGGATGGGATCATCCAGCTGCGCCCCAGTTCTGAAAAAAGCCACAGTAATATTCCACCAGGCATTGCCTGTGTGAACGCCTGTGGTTGCGAATTCACCACCGGCCCCTCCATCCGCATCGATAACCGCGCGGCCGCACGCACCATGGTGGATTACCTGATCTCTCTCGGGCATCGCCGCATCGGCGTGATTTCCGGCCTGAAAGACAACCCGCATACCATTGATCGTTTGGAAGGCTATAAAGAAAGCCTGGCTGCCGCTGGCATTCCCTTTGATAAGGAATTGATCGCGGAAGGCGACTTTACCATGTGGTCTGGCCTGAACAGCGCCTTCCAGTTCTGCAACATGAAAGAGCGCCCCACGGCGATTTTTTCAATGAACGATGAGATGGCTATCGGGGCTATGCAGACGCTGAAATCCCAAGGTATTCGCATCCCCGAAGATATGTCCGTGGCCGGGTTTGACGATATTGCTTACGCCAAGTACTGCGACCCGAGCCTGACTACCATTTCGCAGCCAGCAGAAGAGATGGGCAAGATGGCGATGGATATGCTCCTGCGGTTGATTGAGGGCGAAACCCTCAGCCAGACCGAATGTGTCTT
Source organism: uncultured Cellvibrionaceae bacterium (assembly GCA_964448175.1). Classification (GTDB taxonomy): domain Bacteria; phylum Pseudomonadota; class Gammaproteobacteria; order Pseudomonadales; family Cellvibrionaceae; genus Cellvibrio. Next base: position 5,603 of record CAYUVQ010000109.1, read on the forward strand.
GCCGACCGAATTTATCATCCGCAAAAGCACCGGTCCGGTACCTGCCAACCGGCCCAAGGCGTAAAAGTTTTACGCCTTGGTGGTCATAGCACAGTGATCCAGCAGCTCCATAGCCAGCACAATCAAGTGATACAGCGTGCTGGCGGGAGCAACATCCACCACTACTTCGTCATTGGCTCCGCGCTGATCCACATAGGATCCCGGGGTTGAAGCGCACAGGTAATAGGTAAACAAATCTTCTACACCTTTTACCGCGCGCTCGGTCGCCTTGGGATCGCCTGCGCGAATCTGCACCAGGTTGGCTTTGATAAATTCCGTCAGCCCCCAGCAGCGTTTGTTGTGATCCAGCACGCGTCCGTCTGCCGTGACCGCATCAAATAACAAACCGGATTTATCAACGCCGATTTCCAGCGCCTTGTTATACAGCGCATCGGTGTAGCGCTTAACCGGGCGGCCGGAGCGACGGCTGTACCAATCCAGTAGCCAGACCCATTCCATCATATGACCCGGCTCGACTACCTCGCCGCGCTCATCCGCGCAGCGGGTCCAGTCGTCATTGAAGAATTCGAACAATACCTGTTGCTGCGGGCAGAAAAAGCGGCTCTGAAACAGCGCGAACAACTCGCCGACCCGCGCGAGCCACTTTGCATCACCGGTCGCGTCATAAAGTGCGAGGAATGCTTCGAACAAATGCATGTGCGGGTTTTGGCGGCGGCAGGCATAAGCGTAGTCGCCTTCAATCCAGCCACCGTAATCTGCACCAAATTT
>CAYUVQ010000109.1:6470-9684 GCA_964448175.1 uncultured Cellvibrionaceae bacterium
CGCGCCTGCACCCGCACGCGGGTTTTCGCTTCCAGGTCTGGCCGGCCATCGGGCAATAAGCGTTCGTAGTTAGCACCGAATTCGGGTTCAAAGCCCACCTGCTGCCACAGCGGCAAAGCCTGATCTCTGATCCACATTTCCATACGGCTCGCCGCCGCAACCAGTTGCTGAGTCATGTCCTGGGACATAGTTACTGCGTTCCTCATTGATTAAAAGGGAGTCCACTAAAGAGCCGGAAGGGATTGTCGCATATGCCGCAGGTGGCTTTCTAAAGCGGCGCGCACAAAAAAAACCCCGGCAAGCCGGGGCAGGGTAGTAAAACAACAGCAGGCTTTAGGAACTACAGCGGGGCTCATCTCATGAAACACCCCATCGCTAACATCAGCCATAGGGATATATTCAGAACTGCGTAACCGGTTTACAAAATAAAATCCAATGATTACGACCGCTTAGTGATCTGGATTATCACCCAAAATGTAATCGGTTTCAAACGCAAAAGTCACTTTTTCTACCAAGTTGTGCGAATCAGCACGGATGGGCGTGGTTTAGTAACGCATCGAAATGGATAAGGAGGGGAACGATAGCTATAGGTTATGGCCGCTGCGTTATGTAATTTTTTTACTAACGCAGCGGTGGGAATTAAAACGCAACCAGCCCCTGCATCTGCTGCCGCATAAAGGTGACGAATGCTTCCGGTGCAATCGGCTTGCTGAAGTAATAACCCTGGGACTGATCACAGGCGTGTTCGCGCAGGAATTGCTCCTGCTCCTCGGTCTCTACTCCTTCGGCAATAACCGTAAGGCTCAAGGTTTTACCCATGGCAATGATCGCTTCGGTAATAGCGCGGTCCTCGCGGTTTTGCGGAATGTCGCGGATAAATGAGCTATCGACCTTGAGTGTGTCGATGGGGAAACGCTTGATCTGCGCCAGCGAAGAATAACCCACACCGAAGTCATCAATGGCAAGACGCACGCCCAGGTCTTTGATTGCCGACAGGATGCGGATCGCTCGCTCGGCGTCCTGCATGACCATGCCTTCCGTGATCTCCATCTCCAGCAGCTCTGGCGCCATGCCGGATTCCGCCAGCGCGGCAGCAACATCATCAATCAGGTGCTCATCAAAAAACTGGCGCACAGATAAATTCACTGCCATACACAGCGGCGGCAGCCCTTGCTCCATCCAGGCGACATTTTGTTCGCAGGCGGTTTTCAATACCCAGCGCCCGATCAGCACGATGAGGCCGGTTTCCTCCGCCAGCGGAATAAACTGGGCCGGCGAAACAATTCCCAGCTGCGGATGCTGCCAGCGCACCAGGGCTTCCACGCCGGCAATTTCACCGGTTTTGAGGTTGCGCTTGGCCTGGTAGTGCAGAAAGAACTCGTTGCGCTCCAGAGCCAGACGCAGGTTGTTTTCCATGATGAGACGCTCCAGCGAGCGCGCTTTAATATCCGGAGAATAAAACTGGTAGTTGTTCTTGCCTTCTTCTTTCGCGCGGTACATGGCGATGTCCGCGTTCTTCATAAAGGTATTTTCATCCTCAGCATCGTCTGGATAGAGACAAATGCCGATGCTGGCGGTGACGCGGCATTCCTGGCCATACACCGAGACCGGTTTGACCGCAGCAGATAAAATTTTCCGTGCAACCGTCGCGGCCTGCTCAGGATTTTCGAGATCCTGAATCAGGATGACGAACTCATCGCCTCCTAGTCGCGCCACCACATCACTGGCCCGCAGGCACTGCTTGAAGCGCCCGGCCATCTCGTTCAGGAGTAGATCCCCCGCTTCATGCCCAAGGGTGTCGTTAATATTTTTAAAGCGATCCAGATCAATAAACAGCACCGCCAGGTTGCGCGAGTTGCGTCGCGCAGACTCAATGGCGAGATTGAGGATTTCGCTAAACATGAAGCGGTTAGGCAGGGAGGTCAGGCTGTCGTGGGTGGCGAGGTACTGGATGCGCTCTTCGGAAATTTTGCGGTCCGTAATATCGCGACCGATACCGCGATAGCCGCGGAACTCGCCCGTCGCCGTAAACGCCGGCACGCCGGTCAGGCTGAGATAACAGGCGCGACCATTGTCTTTTACATGACGCAGCTCCAGATCGCGAAACGGTTTGCGCTCCGCCATCAGCGTCTCGTGGTCTTCCCAGGATCCGGATAAAATTTCCGTGGTGGCGAGATCGCGCAGGGACTTACCCAGAATCTGCTCGCGCTGGAAGCCGGATTTGCCATTGGGATCTTCCAGCTCAATAAATACGAGCTGTGCATTCTGCTCCCAGTACCAATCCGATGAAAGTTCAGTCAGGCTGCGGAAGCGCTCTTCGCTTTCACGCAGCGCCTGCTCAGCTTCGCGGCGCAGCGTGACATCCCGGCCGATGCCCACGATGCCGATGATCTGGTTATCGCTGTTGCGCACAGGATATTTGCTGGTCAGCAACCAGCGAATCTTGCCAGTATTGTTATCCAAGACAGGCTCTTCCCGCTGCAGCATCGATTGCCCGCTGCGCAGCAACTCCTGTTCATCCGCATGGAACTTCTCGGCCATTTCCGCAGGGAAAAACTCACTATCGGTCTTGCCCAGCAGCACTTGCGAGTCCTCGCAACCCATCCAGCGTGCTACTGCCTGATTCACCAGCAGAAACCGGCTCTCTGTATCTTTCGCGTAAATATTGTCTGGTATCGCATCAATCAGGGTGCGCATCAGGTTACGCTCGTGCGCCAGGACCTCACTCAATGCCTGAAGCTCAGCCGTACGCTCAGCCACACGTCCTTCAAGTTCGGCATTCAGCTGGCGAACCTGCATATCCCGCGCCTTGGCAGTGGTGATATCCCGAGTAATGCCAACGATGCCAACGATTTCTCCGGACTCATCATCACGCAAGGGAACCTTGGTCGTGGAATACCAGCGGGATTCGCCCGTCAGGGTATCCAAAATAATTTCTTCCCGATCGTGCAGAGCCTCACCAGAACGCATGACCGCTTGATCATCATCCGCATAACCTTGCGCAAGATCAGGCGGATTAAGGTCAAAATCGGTCTTGCCCAGAACCTCATCCAGCGTCGCTGCGCCCGTTTTGCGCAGGAAGGCGGCATTGCCAAAGGTAAGGCGCCCTTTACGATCTTTCGCGTAAATCAGGTCCGGGGTGTTGTCGCCCAAGGTGCGTAATACATTGCGTTCCATGGAAATCTTCTTTAGACAAATGGCTGGTCACCCCTCA
>CAYUVQ010000110.1:0-9605 GCA_964448175.1 uncultured Cellvibrionaceae bacterium
GATTAAAAGTAGGCGCGCATTCTACATGACTTGCTGGCGTGACTCAAAAGCCAAACTCTTCAGAAAAGAGTTTTGGATGATCAATATATATCAATCGTGAGAAGCCTCGATCAAGGTAAACGGCATAGAGGTTTTTTTTGGCTCTTCATTGCCCGCTAGTTTTTCAATAATTGCACAGTGGGAGGTGTGATCTCCCGTGCATTTTTCTACCATTCCCGCAAGCGTTTCCCGCATAGCTTGCAGCACGGCGAGCTGCTCATCGAGCTGACGCAGTTTTTCGACGACCAGTTGTTTGACATCAGCTGCCTGACGCTGGGGGTTACGAAACAACTCCAGCAGCTCACGACATTCTTCCAGACCAAAGCCGGCAGCCCTGGCCCGCTGCAGGAAACTCAGCTGCTCCACTTCCGCATCCGTATAGGTGCGATAGTCATTACCGGGGTGCCGATGCGGCACTACGAGTCCAATATCTTCGTAATACCGAATAGTTTTGGCGCTCAAGTTACTGCGTTTCGCTGCTTGCCCGATATTCATAAACTCCCCCCTGTCCCCGGCCTTTAAGTGGCTCAATGAGCAGTAAACCCTCCCACCACTGGAAAGTCAAACGATCTATCACTATGAGAAAGAGGCCAAATTCCAATCGGATAACGCGGTGCTCGAGGTAAAATGATCGCAAAACATCCAGAACTTGTTGATACAGCGCACACTACAAATATCGATTTGTCTTTTAAAATCAGCACGATAAATAATACTCTTGACAAAGAAAATTAATAAACCAGAATAAGTGAAATAAATTTCAATCTATTGAGCAAACTCATGGAATATATCGATATCAGTCACCCTGAATGGCCCAAAATGTGGGATGAGTTGGCAACCTATCGAATTAATAATGGCAATCACTTGTGCATTCATGAGGGCGTTTGCTGGGAATACATGGGTTCTACTCCAGACCACCACCATCTGCGTCACGCGTGTCATCCCGTCACGCATAAAGTTGAATATATTTATATTGAACGTGCACGAGCCGCCGTGAAGTGGGCCTAGAAGATTCCCTCTGATAAATAATCTTTTTTGGAAAAAATGAAAAACAGTCCGCAAATTCTCTCTCCTCCCCCTCCAAGCCCCGCGATTTTCCATAGATTCTAATTAACACCCTTATTCATTTACTGTATGCTCTGCTCGCTTAATGAGCAGCGCGCATTTTTTTGCGCCACCGGCAGCCCCTGACATCAATCAGGCTGAGCCGAATAACAAATAACAATTTTAAATAATAGAAGAAGAGGCCGGGCGCACGACCCGCCATCAATTATGCTTAACCACTTGGTACGTTTCGTAATGGTCGGCGGCAGTGCAACACTACTCCAGTTCGTGTTGTTATTATTCTTCGTGGAATATGGCCACCTGAACAAAATCTTAGCCTCTGCCCTCTCCTTCACGTTATCCGCTATTTACAATTATTTAATGAATTATTATTTCACTTTCGCCAGTGAAAAATCTCATATAGAAACAGCTACAAAATTTGTGCTAGTTGCTGCGCTTGGTCTGGCCATCAACTCCTCGACATTCGCGTTATTTTTAATGCTGGGTCCGCACTATTTAATTGCTCAGATTGGTGCAACCGCTGTCACCTTGGTCGTAAATTTCTTATTACATAAGATATGGATTTATCGGAGCTAAAAATGACTGTCCTCACCCCTTCACTCGCTATCGTGGTGCCGTGCTACAACGAAGAAGAGGTTTTTCCTAAAACGCTTGCCAGTTTGCAATCGCTGTTGGGCCGACTGATCAGCAGCAACAAAATATCAGCGGATTCCAAAGTGTATTTCGTGGACGATGGAAGTAAAGATGCTACCTGGTCTTTATTGAAGACAGCGGCCGAAGTAAATCCTGATGTGGTAGCAATAAAGTTGTCGCGCAACAAAGGACACCAGAACGCATTGTATGCTGGTCTGCGGACCACGACAGAAGATATCATTGTCAGCATTGATGCCGATCTGCAGGATGATCCTGAAAATATCGCATACATGGTTGATGAATTTCACAACGGCAATGACGTGGTATATGGCGTCAGATCAGAACGGACAACCGATACATTCTTCAAGCGCTTTACTGCAGAAGGCTACTATCATCTGATGCGAAAAATGGGCGTTGATCTGGTATTCAATCATGCGGATTTTCGTTTGATGTCGCGCCGTGCACTGGACGCCTTATTGGAATATGAAGAATCAAACCTGTTTCTACGCGGCATTGTTAGAGAGGTAGGCTTTCCCTCCGCCATTGTTGAGTATGAGCGCCAGGCACGCGAGGCCGGAGAAAGTAAATATCCCTTGCGAAAAATGTTGTCGTTTGCCTGGAATGGAATCACCGCTTTCTCGGCCGTCCCATTGCGAGCCATCACCTTAGTTGGCCTTCTTTCGAGCTTGATTTCTTTTTGTATTATTGCGTGGGTTCTGGTTACCCGTCTGTTTACTGATGACGCGGCTCCCGGCTGGGCCTCGATACTATTACCCTTGCTGTTTATCGGAAGCGTGCAACTGCTCTGCCTGGGTGTTATTGGCGAATATATCAGCAAGCTCTACACCGAGAGCAAAAGACGCCCCAAGTACCACATCAGCAATATCGTTAAACAATCGAATAAGAATTAATGCCCCGGGATTAAAAGCAAAAGGAGAAACGCAGCATGAACAGCAGTGAGCAGCAGGAAAATTATCATTACGCAGGCGAATCAATCATTATAGATTCTGCTGAGGCCACACCAGAGTCGAGCACAGCGCCATCCACTCCGGCGATTGAAAAAAGCCTCGCTTACAGCCCTGAGCAGCAGTCTTCCTTTCTGCAGCTCTATTTGTGTGCTGCGATAATTTTTAATCTGCTGCTGCTGTTCTTTAATGGCCACAGCAGTGACATGGGGTTTTGGCAGAACTGGGTCCAGCAACTTTCTCAAAATGGATACGATGGCTTCAACGGAAACTATCCGCCGATATTTATTCATTGGTTGTACATCGTCGGTGGCATTTATAATTTTCTTGGCCTGCCACCAGAAGTAAATCTCCATTTAAAGTTCCTTACGCAAATACCAGTAATATTCTCCCACATGATTCTGATTGGCATCATGTTCCAACTGGTTAAACGATATGCGGTCGACAAGCTACAGTTTCATGCAGTGCTTCTGCTAACAGCACTTAATCCCGCTTTGCTTTTGATTGGTCCGATTTGGGGACAAGTTGATATTCTCCCGCTCGTTCCTCTGACCTGCGCGTTGTTCATCAGCACCAGTAATCGCTGGCGGGTGCTGAGTCTGCCTTTATTCACACTGGCCCTACTCACCAAATTTCAGATGATCGCGTTTGCTCCAGTGTTCGGTATTATTTTCTTCCGCCATATTAAGCTTCACCTTCTCGGAACACTCTTAAGTTTAGTAACAATTGCCGTTGTCTTTCTTCCCTACATAGTGGCTGGCCACTTCGTTCCAGCTTTTAAGTTTGCCTATATCAATGTTATCGAGCAGTACGGCCTGTCCACAATGGGTGCCGCTAACATCTGGATTCTGCTGACTGGCAATGCCACACCTGATCATCTGGTGTTATTTGGTGCAAACCCTGACTCCATCGCAGGGGCTATTTTTAAAGCGAAGAATTTCGGAATTTTATTGTTCTTTCTTGTGTGCCTGCTGGTTTTTCTCACCGGCATTTACAAGCATATAAAAAGAAAAAATACGCATAGCGTTCAGAGCCAGCTAAGTGAAATATTGTTTTACGCAATAACCTGCTCAGCTGCGTTTTTTACACTCCTGCCAGCCATGCATGAACGCTATCTACTGCCTGCAGTAGTTGCCGCGTTGGCCTATTACGCCGTTACACCTGGCCGGATTTTCTATGCGCTGGGCCTGACGTTCGTCTGTGCGTTCAATGTTACGATGGCCCACGAGATTAAAACCACCTATATATGGCCGGCAATTTCCTACGTTATTTTACTTATTTTGGGATATAACATTGTTGAACTCGCAACGAATAACAAAAGTCGGATAATCATTAAAGATCTTGTTAACCGTGTTATCCGCATACCTTATTTATCCGCCTGGCTTTTAATCTTATTGCTCCCCGGCACTTTCCTGTATTTTTACCAAAGAAATGTTATCCACCAGCCGATCATTACTGAGAAGCGGATTTTGTTGACTGAGCGCAGACCCGATTATGCCAGACAGGATTTTGGAAGCCTGCAAATCAATAAAAACGTTTCCGGCAGTCCGATATCTATGGCAGGAAAACGTTATGGCACCGGCCTGGGGACACATGCAAACTCCCACATTGACTACACGCTTCCAGAAAATGCGGTTGGATTGTCTTTTGTTGCCGGTTTGGATGACAAAATCGAGTCGGCCAATGTGGTCTTTACGGTTCTGGGGGATGGACGGCGCTTGTGGGAGTCGCCGGTCATATATGGTTCTGAACGCAAATTATCTGAAACACACATCGATGTTCGAGGCGTAAGGAAAATCAGTTTCAAAGTCTCGGCTATGGGCAGCAATCACGGTGATCACGCTAACTGGGCCAATATCGTCGTCGAGCTTGAGTGAACCCATCCTGGATAGTTTATTGTTTGATTGAACAGATGCAGACTATGCAGTACCGAAGGACAAGATAATGAAAACTTTTAAAAAATTCATGCTGACACTACTTTTGAGCATTGGCAGTCTATTTCTGTTGATGCAAATAGCGCTGCAGCAGGATATCTCAATCTCTGATATCGAATTAACGGTCGATAATCAAACCCGAAACGTTGCCAGACTCCCCATCAAAGAGAATATTGTTGGCACCTACCGGGTGGCGATGAACGTTCAACTGGAGCGTTGGGCTCCTAAAACCATGCGCATTCTTCCCGATGACGAATTGCTGTCGATCATTGTTAATGGTCAATCGGTGCCATTAAATGGATACTCAAAAGCCGAGCTGCGTGATTATGCAAGGGGAATCAAAATAGAGTTGCCCGACCTTAAGCATCACGAAGAAAACCGTGTAGAGATGATTTTAACAAACAGCAGCAACCCGGCCGGACTCGATTTCCGTCCTGAAAGTTCGGTGTCGTATATGACGGCGTTGCTTATTTTCATTGCGTTATTAATTTTGATTTATGGTGTATCCCGACATCTGCGACTAACAAAGCCGCAATATGGGTGTTTAATCACCGGCCTGATTGTCTGCTTGATTTATTTATCGCATACCGGACCAGCAACCAGAACTTTCGATGTCTACGAAGGCGGGGGTCATCGGGATTACATCGAGTATCTGATCACTCACAAAACCACTCCGCCTCCCGGTGATGGTTGGGAATATCATCAGCCACCCTTGTATTACACTCTGGGTGCGTTAAGCAAGTCGCTTCTTATCGGTCCCAAAGTCCATAACGACACCTGGGGGCAGTTACTGGCGATATGGTTCTGGGTAATTTTTTTAATGGCCTGTTTGGCAACACTCAAAGTTTCACTGCCCAAAAGGAGCATGGCGTTGTTTGTTGCCAGCGCAGCAATTTGTTTGTGGCCCGCCGGGGTTATTCACAGTATCCGGATGGGCAATGATGTTCCGTTATATGCGTTTTACGGCCTCTCCTTTTACTACGCGATCCGTTGGTGGCGCTCACGCGATAACAGCCTTCTTCTTTACGCCAGTATCTGGGCAAGCATGGCGCTGCTGACGAAATCCAACGCGCTTGCTGCGTGGGGCGTTCTCGGTATGTTGTTTCTGGCGGAGGCGCATCGCTTGTGGATTCACCGAAAAGCGCGCATTGATCAGATCAAAAAAATTCGTCGTGCCTTTGTAATCCTTGTCACCACCTTCTCACTTACCGTAGTGCTTAATCTCGGCGATAACGTTTGGCACTACATTGAAGGTACATCTAGTGATTGGCTGTTATCAAATGTAAGCGACACGATACATCCCGGCTTGAAGGTAGCTAATAACCCGGTCAATTATCTGGTGTTTGATCTCGCCACTTACTTGCAAAATCCATTCATTACCTCTTGGGATGACAAATATGGTCGTCAATATTTTTGGAACTTTGTCTGGCGATCGTCGTTAACCTCCGAATTTATCTTCGAGGGAAAATGGTTCAACACCTGGGGTATTCTTAATGGGATATTCTTGTTGATGACACTTCTCGGCATAGTTCTTTATGCTGTGCAAAAAGGTACATTGATGAACGTCAGATCAAGAAATGTCAGCCTATACCGGAACCTGCCGTGGCTGTCAGCTTTGATTTTTCCGTTTTTATTACTGCTCGCATATCGCATTAAGGTGCCTTTATCCTGTAATACTGATTTTCGGTATATATTCCCGGTGTTGCTTCCGTTGCTGTACTTTTCAAGCAAAGCATGGAGTGAACCCGGCCTTCGATTAACCAAGTTTTTTGCTTTAGGAACTCCGCTTATCGCGCTTCTCACGCTGCCATGGATTCTCGTATTGGCCTCACAATAGCTTCCCGGACAGATGGACTCATTATTTTGGGTCCATCTTTGCCCGCTGCCTCGCCTCCCACACCGCCACACCATAGTTCTCCCATTTACGCTGCTTCCATCGCCACCATTTTATGGCGGCGCGGAGGGTTTCATCAGCGATAGCAGCTATCAGCAAGCCGTAGAGTCCCATACTGAATGAAATCGCAAGAATGTAAGCCAGCGGTACCGAAAATAGCCAGATAACGGCGATGCTCGACAAGGATGTAAAAGCCGCATCGCCTGTCGAGCGGAGCGCGCTGCCGATCACGATGTTTACGGTCCGCCCCGGCTCGGACAGAAAGGCCAGAAAAAACGCCCAGGCACCCAGCGCAAGCACCTCTGGATCGTCGGTAAAAATACCCAGTATCTGCTGATTGAACACCCACCAGAACAGCGCGAGCAGTCCGGTGCCCCATAATGAAATCTTCAGGCTTTCGCGCAATTGCAAGTCAGCAATATCAAACTCTTTGCGACCGATACGTTGCGCAATAATAGCTTCGGTAGCCATGCTCAACGCAATCGAGATCATCAGGCAGAACAAAAACGTGTTGTAGGCATAAACCTTCAACGTCAGCGCCACCACGCCGACATTCGCGGCGATCCAGTTCAGCACCATCATGTTGCCTTGAAATGACATGGGCTCAAGGATAGACGGTGCAGCGATACGGGCGATGGGCCTTAACAGCTGCCGAAAGTTTTTCAGCGCGTATGCAACCGGTAAACGGATACGTAAACGAAAATGCGCAATGCTCATCACAAATATAAACGTGATAAATGCAGATATCACCCCGGCCCAGGCAACACCCGGAACACCTGTAGGGGGAATGATCCACAATCCGAAGATGGCGATGTAATTCCCCAGCAAATTGCAGCAGAAAAAGATGATGTTACTGACGGAGTTCCACTTCGGCTCGCCGTAAATATTAAAGATTGTCTGGTAGATTGTGCGGCAACCCCACAACGCCACCAGCCAGCCGATAATCCCTAAATAGGTCGTCGCATGAGCGGCCACTTCGTCAGTCAACGGCATGACGGACACCACCCAATGGCCGCCGTGAATAAGCGTCTGGGCGGCGATCAAACCAAGCACTACCACTACAGCGGCATAAACGACAATCGTGGCATTAGCCGTCTGGTAATCCCCACCACCGATACGCTGGCTTGCGATACTGGCACCGGCAAACGATGTAATAAAAAGCAAGGCATTAGCGACAAAGATCATCGGCGTAATCGCGCCGACGGCAGCGGCTGCGCTGTCGGAGATCCGGCTGAGAAAGAACATGTCGAGCAGAGGAATGGTGTAGATGACAGCCTGATCAATCAACATGGGGGCGCTCATTCCCCATAAGCCTTTGTCGAGCACACGACTTTTTGGCTCGTTACGCATGGATACCTCAACGAAAAATACAACGAAAAAGCCCGGCAACTCTGGCCGGGCTTGTTTAGTGTAGCTAGATCCTGCCGATTAATCTAACCGGCTTCACGCAACACGACGGCTGGAGGCGTATTGACTACGGAACGACAGCTCAGCGCTCCCAAAGCCCCGACAAACAGCGCACCGGCAACCGGTCCGATCAGCCAGAAAATGTAGTGTGGGCGGATCGGTGTTTCCAGCACCCAGTATTGCAGGCTGACCAGCAGGATCTCTGCTCCCATCACCGCAATGAGGCCAGCCAGGAATCCCAGCACAGAAAACTCCGCCCATACACTACCGATCATTAACCGTCTGGGGCTACCCAAAGCCCGCAGCAAACCCGATTCCTGTTTACGACTATCGATGCTGCTGGTTACTGCGGCGATCAATACCAGACAGCCTCCGGCCAGCGTGAGCCACAGTACCAGCAACACACCATTACTGACCTGGGTGACGATGGTTCGGATTTGATCAATGATTCGATCCAACTCAATCACCAGCATTGTTGGATAACGACGCAATAGCTCGTTAATAAAAGACTTCTGCGTTAACGGCAGATACAGACTGGTGATGTAAGTGGGTGAGTAATTGTCCAGCGCGCCCGGTTCAAAGATAAAAAAGAAATTCGGCTTCATGGACCGCCAGTCCAGGCTGCGAAAGCTGGCGATCTCCGCTTCAAGAATTAATCCGCCCAGTGAAAAAGTCAGCTTATCACCGATGGCCAGCCCTGCCTCTTGCGCCAGCTCTATCTCAACCGATACACCGGGCAAACTTTCCTCTGTGCGTTGCCAGGTATCCCACCAGGCGCCCGCCACAATTTGATTATCTCCTGCCAGCGTATCCGTCCAGGTAAGATTGGCTTCACGATTAAACACTCCCCGCGTAGCCTTTTGCTCCTCCGTGGGTTCACTGCCATTAATAGCGATCAAGCGGCCGCGCACCATGGGATAAAGCTGCTCTCGTTCAAGCTGCTTTTCATCCAGCATCTGTTGCACAGGTTCAACATCATGAGGCGGGATATTGACCAGAAAATGATTGGGCGCATCATCAGGTAACTGCAGTTGCCATTCGTCAATTAACGATGTGCGGACGATGGTTAGTGTCAGCAGCAACATGATCGCCGTCGCAAAGACCACAATTTGCACGAGGGCCTGTTCACGGCGTCGCTGCAGATTGGCTAAAGCCAAACGCCAGATGCTTCCCGCGTTTGTCGTAATCCGTCGAGTCAGTTGCAGCAACCCTAAAGCCAGACCTGCTGTAATCAGTAGTACCCCCGAGAGCGCACCAATAACACTGACAGCCAGTCGAAAATTCTGGCTGAACAAAACAATCAAGAGCAATACCGCGAGAAACGCCAAGGCAATCTGCAGCCATAATTGAGTGGCATTTACCTTCAGCTCCCGGCGCAATATTTTTAACGGCGGCACTTCGGGCAAGAACCAGAGCGAGGGCAAGGCGAAGAAAATCAAACAGACAAGGCCACTAGCAAAACTGATGGCGTAGGGGTAGATACTCGCGGTCCCCAATATAATTTGATAGACCTCTTGCAGGCTTGCCGCAACGAGGCGCTGAATCGCCTCACCGATAAGCAAGCCTGCTGCCGACGCCAACACCGCCAGCAGCACAAGCTGAATCAGATAAAGCTCGCGAATCCGCTGTGCACTGACCCCGAAACTTTTCATCAAGGCCACTTGATCAACG
>CAYUVQ010000111.1:0-2661 GCA_964448175.1 uncultured Cellvibrionaceae bacterium
CCCACTTGTAAAAAAGTTATTTATTGGACGGAGGAATATCCGTTCCGTCCGTTTTGCAGCGATCGTTGTCGGTTGATTGACCTGGGGGAGTGGGCCAGCGAGGGGCATCGGATTCCGGGGGAGGAGGCTGATTTGTATGGTGATGATGAAAAAGATTTATGAGGTCTGGAAACTTAAAGGATTTGGTCGCCTGAGAATAATGATCAATTTATTTTGAGTTGAAATGGTTGATCTGGTTACCGATGTCGGATTACGCCTCCGGCTAATTCGATCTACGGGAAAGGCGTGCAGAGAATATGGGTATTGGTAGGTCGAATTAGCGAAGCGTAATCCGACAATCCTAATTCGACCTACGTGAAGTGCGCACAGAGAGTATGGGTATTGGTAGGTCGAATTAGCCGCAGGCGTAATCCGACAATTACCGTAAATCAGCTATTCCATAAGCAACGTCAGGTTAGTTATTCCAAAAGCAACTGATTGCTGCAATGCCTTGGCCGCCGTGGGCTTTCGCGAGCGGAATATCATCATTTCCCATCCCACCTAAAGCAAAAACCGGCACGCCGGCATTTTGCACGAACTCTGCGAATTTTTCCCAGCCCAGCACTGTCGCATCCGGGTGGGAGGTTGTGGGGGCAACAGGTGAGAGACAAATATAATCCACTCCTAGCCGGCGCGCCTGTGCTATTTCCGCTGCGTCATGGCACGAAGCACCCAGCAATTTTGATTTATCAACGGGGCGGGATTCATATGTGCGCAGTTGATGGCGATTGAGTTGCAAGCCGTCACCCGCACAATAGTGGAAATTTTCGAGCGTCGTATTGCAGATCAACCTTGCCTGATACTGATCACATATTTCCTTGGCAAACTTTGACAATTCCTGAAAGCTTTTCGGAGATGCGGAAGGACAACGCAACTGAACCAACCGGATGCCCGACTGCAACACCCTTTCCAAGCGAGTGGCGAACTCCTTATGTGATGCAAAAGCGCCGGTAATCAACATGCGATCCGGCAATTGAAGGGCTGTGATAATGGGTTTGTTCGCAGCAGGAAAGTCGAAATCGGTGAGTTCTGACATGTCGACCCAGCGGATAGGCTGCCCCTCCACACCACGAGCCTGTCCCGAAAAGCTCAGTACTTTATGAACATCCAGCAATACCGATTTATCCGCATAATCATGGCGAATCTGGATCAGTGGTTCAGTCGTCTCAACCTGAATATCGAGTTCTTCATAAAGCTCGCGCTGCAGCGCTTGATGGATGGTTTCACCGGCATCGACTTTGCCACCGGGAAATTCCCATAAGCCACCCTGATGTGCATCCGCCGCACGGCGCGCTATCAGGATTTTACCGTCGGGGTGAAAGACAACCCCGACGGCAACATGAACAACTTTTGCGTGCATATTTACGAACGGTAATCCGCGTTAATACGCACATACTCATAGGACAAGTCTGTGGTCCACACTGTCTCCGCCACATCGCCGCGCCCAAGATCTATGCGGATGGCAATGTCTTCACCTTTCATCACACGCTGGCCCTGCTCTTCCGTATAGCTGGCCGCACGGCCACCATTTTCTACAATCAACACATCGTTAAGGTGGACGCGAACCTTGGTTGCATCCAGCTCAGCGACGCCAGCATAACCAATGGCGGCAACAATACGTCCCCAGTTAGGATCGGAGGCAAATAACGCGGTTTTAATTAACGGAGAATGCGCAACAGCATAAGCCACATCAAGACACTCATCGCGATTAGCGCCACCGCTCACTGCAACGGTTACGAACTTGGTTGCACCCTCACCGTCACTGACAATGCTTTTGGCCAGGTGAATATACGCCGCAAAAATGGTGTCTTTCAGCTTTTCATAAAGCTCACCCGCCGCTTGATTCACTTCAGGCAAATCAACCTGGCCGGTGGCAATAAGAATGCATGAATCATTGGTAGAGGTATCGCCATCAATGGTAATGCGATTGAAGGATTTGTCCGCCGCTTCGCGTGCTAATTGCTGTAACAGCGGCTGCGCTATTTTTGCATCTGTAGCAATGTAACCCAGCATGGTCGCCATGTTAGGTTTAATCATGCCCGCACCTTTGGCAATACCATTGACGGTGATGGTCTTGCCTTCATATTCAAATTGACTGCTGAAGCCTTTGGGGCGCGTGTCGGTCGTCATGATACCCGCACCGGCATCAGCCCAACCTTCTTCGGTTGCACTGGCTAATGCTTCAGGAATTGCTGCAATAATTTTTGCAACGGGCAGTGGCTCACCAATTACGCCAGTAGAGAAAGGTAAAACCTGCTCCGGTTTGACGCCGGTTTGCTGCGCAATGGCTTCGCACGTTGCTTTGGCGTCACGCAGGCCCTGCTCACCGGTGCAGGCGTTGGCGTTACCGGAGTTAATCACCAGATACCGAATCGGTGCCGCCGCCAGGTGCGCCTTGCACAATGTCACTGGCGCTGCGCAGAACGCGTTTTTCGTGAATACTCCGGCAACAGCGCTGCCTTCGGCCAGCTCAAACAACACAACATCACGGCGATTTTTGTGCTTGATTCCCGCACAAACAGCGGTGAGTTTTACACCCGCAACCGGATGCATGGAAGGGAATGGATATTCACCAACGGCCATGATTTCTTATTTCCTGTGCTATGTGCGACGATATTTTTT
>CAYUVQ010000111.1:2761-9431 GCA_964448175.1 uncultured Cellvibrionaceae bacterium
TCTTCCATTTGTTCGCGCGTAATCGGCTCAACGCGTGCCAGCAAATGGATAGTTTCACGCTTAACGGTTTCCAGTAATTGCTGGAAGAGTTCAAACGCTTCGCGCTTGTATTCCTGTTTCGGGTTTTTCTGTGCATAGGAGCGCAGGTTAATGCCTTGACGCAGATGGTCCATGTTGGATAAGTGATCTTTCCAGGCGTTATCCAACACCTGCAGCATCACCTGCTTTTCGATCTCAATCATGATCTCGCCGATACGCTCGCACTTCGCATCGTAACCCGCCTGAATCTCCGCTAGAATTTTCTCACGCAGTTTTTCTTCGTTCAGACGATTGTCTTCCTCCAGCCATTTTGCGATAGGCAGCTGCAGACCAAAATCCGCTTCAATTTGTTTTTCCAGCCCCGGAACATTCCACTGATCTTCAATACTCATCGGCGGAATAAAATGGCTGATCATGTCTTCGACCACATCGCCACGAATCGAGGTGACCGTATCGCGAATAGTATCGGCGTCCAGCAATTGATTGCGCTGATGGTAGATAATCTGCCGCTGTTCATTTGCAACGTCATCAAACTCCAGCAATTGTTTACGGATATCAAAGTTGCGGCCTTCTACTTTACGCTGGGCTTTTTCAATCGCATTGTTCACCATGCGGTGTTCAATCGCCTCACCCTGATTCATGCCCAACGCCTGCATAAAACCACGCACGCGATCCGATGCAAAAATACGCATCAGATTATCTTCCAGTGAGAGATAAAAACGTGTTAAACCCGGGTCACCCTGGCGACCGGCACGACCACGCAGCTGATTATCGATACGACGGGATTCGTGCCGCTCCGTACCGATGATGTGCAAACCGCCGGCAGCAATTACCATTTCATGCCGCTTTTTCCACTCTGCTTTGATCGCAGCAATTTGTTCTTCAGTCGGATTTTCAAGGGCTTCAACTTCCGCTTCCCATTTACCACCCAACACGATATCCGTACCACGACCCGCCATGTTGGTAGCAATAGTTACTGCACCGGGGCGTCCGGCCTGGGAAATAATTTCCGCTTCCTGGGCGTGAAATTTCGCGTTAAGAACCTGATGCTTGATACCCGCTTTGTTCAAGCGACGGGACATTTCTTCCGAAGTTTCGATAGATGCGGTACCCACCAGAATCGGAGCATTTTTAGCTTGGTAGGTTTTGATATCTTCAACGATTGCATCGTATTTTTCTTCTACAGAAAGAAACACAAGGTCATTAAGATCGACCCGCTGCACCGTTTTGTTGGTAGGAATTACCACCACATCCAGGCGATAAATTTCGCGGAATTCGTAAGCTTCTGTATCTGCAGTACCCGTCATACCAGCGAGCAGCGGATACAAGCGGAAATAATTCTGGAAGGTTGTTGACGCAAGAGTCTGGCTCTCACTTTGGATGGGCACACCTTCTTTTGCTTCCAGCGCCTGATGCAGACCTTCTGACAAACGACGTCCCTGCATGGTGCGGCCAGTGTGCTCATCAATCAGTACTACCTGATTGTCTTGAACGATATATTCCACATCGCGATGAAATAACGCGTGGGCGCGCAATGCGGAGTTAACGTGGTGCAACAAGGCAAGGTTGTTTGCAGAATAGAGGCTCTGATCCGGTTGCAGCAATTTTGCTTCGATCAATAGATCTTCAACATGCTGATGCCCGCTTTCTGTAAGCTCCACTTGCCGGGTTTTTTCATCAACCGAGTAGTCGCCCTCCCCGCCCTCTTCCTTTTGTGGTTTCAGTCGGCCAACCAACAGGTTCATCCGCTTGTACAACTCGGAGCTGTTTTCAGCAGCACCGGAAATCACCAGGGGCGTACGAGCCTCGTCAATCAGGATCGAATCAACTTCATCCACAATGGCAAAGTTTAATGGCCGCTGTACCTTATCTGCTTTGCTTAGCGCCATGTTATCGCGTAGATAATCAAAGCCGTATTCGTTGTTGGTGCCGTAGGTAATGTCCGCTGCGTAAGCTTCGCGCTTCAAGGCGGAAGGCTGCATGGATTGGATGACACCTACGGACATGCCTAAAAATTCATAAACCGGCTTCATCCAGGCCGCGTCACGACTAGCCAGGTAGTCGTTTACCGTAACAACGTGCACCCCTTTACCTGTCAAGGCGTGAAGATAAGTGGGCAACGTGGCTACCAATGTCTTACCTTCACCGGTACGCATTTCCGCAATACAACCTTCGTGCAAGGCCATACCACCGATCATCTGCACATCAAAGTGGCGCATCGATAAAACCCGGCGACCTGCTTCACGCACCGTGGCGAAAGCTTCGGGCAGCAGCTGATCGAGGGTCTCGCCCTTCTGGTAGCGCTGACGATATTCGTCAGTTTTTGCCCGTAATTGTTCGTCTGTCAGCTTTTCCATGTCCGGTTCAAGCGCATTAATCCGCGTCACAATCTTGCCCATGCGCTTGAGTTCACGATCATTTTTTGAACCGAATAAAGCCTTAGCTATAAAACCAATCATTTGACGTACCGTAACTTATAAGAATATGAATCTGAAATGAGATGAACCTGACAGCAAGGCTGGCAAGTAAACAGAAAGGTGCTTGCTAAAGCAAGCAGGGAAGAGAGAATTATCGGCTGGCGCGATGAATATAGGTAGCAGGATCTACGGGGCGACCGTGCTTGTAGACTTCAAAATGAACATGGGGGCCGGTTGAACGGCCAGTGGAGCCAACCAAGGCGATGATCTGACCTTTTTTGACAACATCACCCACTTTAACGAGGTTACTTTTGTTATGGGCATAACGGGTGGCGTAGCCATTGCCATGGTTGATTTCAACCATGTTGCCGTATTCAGGATGGCGCGCGGCAATGGTCACAACACCGGCGGCAACAGAGATAACATCGGTGCCTTCACGGGCTGCAAAATCAACCCCCGCATGGAAGGCCACATTGCCGGTAAACGGATCGGTTCTACGCCCGAAGCGAGAAGCCATCCAGCCCTTTTGCACTGGGCGTCCGGCAATAAAAACATCGTCCTGAATTTTGCGCTTGGCTATTAATGCGTCAAGCGTTTCCAGTTGCTGTTCGCGATTTTCTATCTGACTGGAGAGCTGGTCTATCGCGCGAATCAGCTCAGGCGCTGATTGGGGCTGGGTGATCGCTACCGTTTCGGGACCACCGATGGCGGGAGGCTGACTGAAATCAAACTCGCCCTCTTCAAGCTTGGCTACGGTGGTTAACCGCTCACCGAGAGCGTCCAGGCGAACCAGACGTGCCTGCATTTCTGCGATCTTCATGGTCAGGGCTGACAGCTGCGCTTCGGCCTCCTGACGGGTTTTCTCGAGCTGCTCTTTCTGCGCAACCAACTCATCTTCGAGAGCCCGGCGCGACTCGCTACTGAAAAAATCCCCGCCATCTTGCGCTTCAAGCCAGTTATAACCAATCGCGCACAGCGCACCAGGCATTCCCAACAAACAGACAGACAGCAAGGCACGCGTCCATCCCGCAAGGGAGATGCTCCGTGATTGGCCGTGATGCTTGTTGAGAATAATAATTTTCATGGAGCGGATGTTATCCGATTTACCCAATTGATTTATTAGTAATAGTAGGCATTTTCTGACTCTTGCTTAGATCAAAATTGCCTTGATGATGTCAACTTATAACTTAAACGACTTAACGCAAAGTCTAATTATTATAAAACAGTCAATTTCTGACGCGGTTAAGAACGCGGAGCTCGCGAATCTGCAAGCAAAATTAGCGCCAAGCTGCAAAAAAACTGCCCGCCAGCATCAACCGAGGGGGCGAAATATGGCACAGAAGAGATCCAATGATCAATAAAAAATTCAGCGACATTGACCGAACAATATCGCTGAAGGAGATTTGACGTAGGTTAAATCGCCAGTAACGGCTTCATATAAGAGATGGGCGCGGCATCTTCATCTTCGAAAGTTACAACTTCCCAGGCATCTTCCTGAGCAATTAACTGCCGCAATGATTTGTTATTAAGACCGTGGCCGGACTTATGCGCTTTGAACTCGCCAATCAAGCTGTTACCCAGCAAATACAAGTCGCCAATTGCATCCAGAACTTTGTGTTTCACAAACTCGTCTTCATACCGCAGGCCATCTTCGTTGAGGATGCGATAATCATCCACCACGATGGCGTTATCGATGCTGCCACCTTTGGCCAAGCCTTTGGAGCGCAGGTACTCGATTTCGTGCATAAACCCAAAGGTGCGCGCGCGGCTGACTTCTTTCACGAATGAAGTGCTGGAAAAATCTACCGATGTTTCAAGGGTACGTCCCTGGAACACGGGGTGGTCGAAATCAATCGAAAAAGAAACTTTGAAACCTTCAAACGGCAGGAAGCTGGCCACTTTGTCGCCGTCGCGAACCGTTACCGGCTTTTTGATACGAATGAATTTTTTCGGAGCAGGCTGCTCTTGAATACCGGCAGATTGAATCAGGAACACAAAGGGTCCAGCACTGCCATCCATAATGGGCACTTCGGGTGCACTCACTTCAACGATGGCGTTATCGATACCCAAACCAGCCATAGCAGAAAGCAGGTGCTCAACGGTCGAAACACGAACATCGCCGTTCATCAGCGTCGTCGACAACGTCGTATCTCCGACATTTTCGGCTTTAGCTTCGATTTCCACCACCGGATCAAGATCCACACGGCGAAACAGAATTCCGGCATCCACGGGGGCGGGCAGCAGAGTCAAATAAATTTTCTGGCCGGTGTGTAAGCCTACGCCGGTCGCACGGATGGCATTTTTAAGTGTTCGTTGTCTGATCATTGCTTTGTGTTAGCCCTACCTGTTAGCTAGATTAGCAAGTGTACCCAAGGTGACTTTGGCGCGTATCTGTATTGCAATACCCGCGATATCCTTATTGATCTCCCGCCGTCTAACCAAAAGTAATCCTGTTGGAAAAAGCAGGCCATGTTACCAATATATGCTGGAGGTCGCCAGCTAAGCGGTTCATAGGAAAAATCAATTTTCAGCGGACACAGGCTCCCTGTCCGCTGAAAATCTCATTGCGTTGCGCCTGTCAGCGCATACCGCACAACCAACCCAGACACGTTCATTAACGAGTTGTTGTGTCGGTACCGTCAATTTTCAACTATCTCACCGGCTGTCGTTGAACGACCCGTCAAATACTCCGGTGATTAATCGGCCTGGCGGCGCAGGAATGCCGGAATATCCAGGTACTCAAGGTCTTTTTCTGCTAAAGGCGCAACAGCTGCAGATGAATGACTGCTGGCACGCAGGTGTGCCGGACGATCCAGTGCACTATAGTCAATTTGACCGTTGGAACGACGAGTATTATCCACAATAACTTTTGTTGCGGCCGGCTTGGTTTCTTTGGCCGCTGCGGTTACTGCTGCGCCCAGACCAGTCGCTACAACCGTAACGCGCAGTTCATTGCTCATCTCAGGATCGATAACGGTACCCACCACAACGGTTGCATCAGATGATGCAAATTCTTCAATGGTGCTACCCACTTCAGAGTATTCACCGAGCGACAAATCGATACCCGCCGTAATGTTTACCAGGATACCGCGTGCGCCCTGCAGGTTAACGTCTTCGAGCAGCGGGCTGCGAATTGCTGCCTCGGCTGCTTCACGCGCACGGTTTTCGCCGGTCGCACGACCGGTTCCCATCATCGCCATACCCATCTCGGACATAACAGTGCGTACGTCTGCAAAGTCAACGTTGATCATACCGGGACGGATAATCAGATCCGCAATGCCTTGCACAGCGCCGAGCAACACGTTGTTCGCCGCTTTAAACGCATCAAGCAGACTGGTGGATTTGCCCAGTACTGCCAGCAGCTTTTCATTAGGAATGGTAATCAGCGAGTCCACCCGCTCCTGCAGCTCTTCAATACCGGCTTCAGCGATGGCCATACGCTTGCGACCTTCAAAGGGGAAAGGCTTAGTGACAACCGCAACCGTCAGGATGCCAAGATCGCGCGCGACTTCTGCAACAACTGGTGCACCGCCGGTACCTGTACCACCGCCCATACCCGCAGCGATAAATACCATGTCGGCACCACGCAATACCTCTGCAATACGCTCACGGTCTTCCAGAGCCGCCTGACGGCCTACTTCTGGATTAGCACCGGCTCCCAGACCTTTGGTCATGGAATTGCCCAGCTGTAATACGGTGCGCGCATCAATATCTTTCAGCGCTTGCGCATCAGTGTTTGCACAAATAAATTCCACGCCTTCAACGTTACTGGCAATCATGTGTTTGACAGCGTTACCACCACCACCACCGACACCGATAACTTTGATGACCGCATTTTGTTGAATGCTATCGACTAATTCAAACATAGTAATACCCCTTTTTTCCCTTGAACGTGTCTGTTAAAAATTAAACCGTGATTTCGTTTAAAAATTGCTTTGAAATAATTTCTTGAGCCGACTAATGATCGAACCCTGCATCTCCCTCGAATGATGTACGGCTCCCCTGCCCTCCTGTTGTTGCTTCATTGCATACATCAATAAACCGACACCCGTGGAATAAATCGGGTTATTCACGATATCGGTTAAACCGCGAATGGCATGTGGTGCTCCGATGCGAACGGGCATATGAAAAATTTCCTCTGCCAGCTCTATGACGCCTTCCATTTTTGCTGTGCCACCGGTTAACACAATACCGGCGGCAATCAGATCTTCGTA
>CAYUVQ010000112.1:0-9315 GCA_964448175.1 uncultured Cellvibrionaceae bacterium
CCGCGTCAGTAAAGAAGACCCAAAGGTGAGCGCCATTACCTGATCTTGAAATCTAAGTAATGAATAATGAAGGGTAATTGCCGTGTAACATGGCTAACCACCTGAGGAGTGACTTGCTCACCGGCCCGCAGCTTCTTCCATGATGTTGCTAAATGGCGGCAATTAAAGCTCGGCAACCGGTATTCTCGGCAGTCCCGAAGCCCCTGAAAACTCCTCCGTATCCCGGGTGCTGATGTAATGCCAGTACCGGCGCCCGCTTTTCTTCTTGGCCGAGGTCCAGCATGTCAGAGCGCGGCCATCCTCGCCGAAAATCATGCCCTTTAGCAAAAACGGGATTTTGCCTATGGTGTAGTTACCACGCGTCCGGAAGTTAACCGCTAGGATGGACTGTAGCGCGGGGCGCAGGCATAAAAAAAGGTGAACTGAGATCAGTTCACCTTTTTGATTTGGTGGTGGTACGGGACGCGGGTTCAACTCCCAAAATAACAACTGATTAGGGTTGCTGCGAAGCCCTGTCAACTACCGCCGAATCTCGGAGGAGCCTACCAAATCCCCCCCCACATATAATGAATCGCCGTAATGCGGCCCCAAAATTCGAGCTGGTAATCTGAATGTTTTGAGGGCGACCGACATCTGTCCTGTAACAGGCCCTTTGTTGGTTGTGGCGACAGGGTTTGGTTGCATTGAGCCATTACATGTTGAGTGTGTGACTTTTTTCTGAATTTTCTATTTTTCACCTGTTTAGAGATTGCAAATTCCTCTCAGATGGTCTAATTTTCGCCCGTTATAAGAGTTTGTTCTATATGGGGCGATTATTACAATGTCTGGCAGCAAAGCAGCAAAGTGTGCTGATGTATTCATTGAGGGGAGCGATGTAGCTAAAAGGTATGGACACCGGTTTACACTCATTAGTCGCCATTGCGCGATTTCATCAGTTACCTGCTGAACCCGAACAGCTAGCGCATCAGTTCGCTGAGCCGGGAAAGCCGTTTTCCGATACCCAGTTATTATCCGCTGCCAAGGCCCTCACGCTTCGGGCTAAGCGTCTATCTCCCAGTCTCGACCAAATCAAATCCGACACGCTACCCGCCATTGCCAAAGCGCAGGATGGCTCCTACTTCATTCTCGCCCGGTTGGGTGAAGGCTCCGCTGCTGACGGTGAGTCGACGACACACACCTACCTGATTCATGATCTGCGAGAGCAGGCGCCTCGCTCCATTTCACAAGAAGAGTTCCAAGCGCTATGGTCCGGCGAGCTGATTCTCGTCACCCGCCGCCAAGGACTGGGTGAAAGCCTGCAACAAAAGTTCGATATTTCCTGGTTTATTCCGTCGCTGGTCAAATATCGCAAGCTGTTCAGCGAGGTGCTGATCGCCTCATTTTTCCTGCAGTTGTTCGCGCTAGTCACACCCCTGTTTTTTCAGGTCGTGATGGACAAGGTGTTGGTGCATCGCGGTTTCACCACTCTGGATGTGCTGGCCATCGGCTTTTTCGTGATTGTGGTATTTGAGGCCTTTCTTGGAGGCTTCCGTAATTACCTGTTCAGCCACACCACTAACCGGGTCGATGTAGAGCTGGGCTCGCGCCTATTCAATCATCTGCTGGCCTTGCCGTTGGCCTACTTTGAATCGCGCCAAGTGGGGCAAAACGTGGCGCGGGTACGTGAGTTGGACACCATCCGCAATTTTATTACTGGTACCGCACTAACCTTAGTCATCGACCTGTTCTTCGTGTTCGTGTTTCTGGCGGTGATGTGGTACTACAGCCCCACACTGACCTGGATCGTATTGGCCACCGTTCCCGCTTATGTGCTGCTGTCACTTTTCATCACGCCCATCCTGCGCCATCGCCTGAACGACAAATTCAAACACGGCGCCGCCAACACAGCCTTTCTCACCGAATCTATCACCGGTATCGGCACCGTTAAGTCGATGGCGGTGGAGCCGCAGATGCGGCGCAAGCTGGAGGATCATCTCTCCAGTTATGTGCACGCCTCCTTCCGTAGTCAGAATCTCGGCAATGTCGCCAACCAGGTCGCCAGCTTGATTAACAAACTGATGACCCTGGGCATCATCTGGTGGGGCGCTCATTTGGTCATCGATGGCCAGATTACCGTGGGTCAGTTGATCGCGTTCAATATGCTGGCCGGTCGTGTTAGTGGGCCGGTGCTCAAACTGGTGCAACTGTGGCAGGAATTCCAGCAGGCCGGTATTTCCATCGCCCGCCTGGGCGACATCCTCAATACCCCGCGTGAGCCTGGCTTTAACCCCAACCGCTCGCGCCTGCCTTCGTTGCAAGGCGCGGTGACGCTCGATCACGTCAAGTTCCGCTACCGCGTCGACGGGCCCCTGATCCTTCACGAGATTGATCTGCAAGTGAAACCTGGCGAAGTGATTGGTATTGTCGGTCGCTCCGGTTCCGGCAAAAGCACCATCACAAAACTCATCCAACGTCTTTACGTGCCCGAAGCGGGCCGCGTGCTGGTAGATGGCGTGGATCTGGCCATGATCGACACCGCCTGGCTGCGCCGCCAGATTGGCGTGGTATTGCAAGAAAACTTTCTATTTAACCGCAGTATTCGTGAAAACATCGCGCTGGTGGACCCTTCTATACCGATGGAGCGCGTGATTGCCGCTGCCAAAATGGCCGGCGCGCACGAATTTATCGTCGAGCTTTCCGAAGGCTACGACACCTTGGTGGGTGAGCAAGGTAGTAACCTATCCGGTGGTCAGCGCCAGCGTTTGGCTATTGCCCGCGCGCTCATCAACAACCCACGCATCCTGATTTTCGACGAGGCCACCAGCGCCCTCGATTACGAATCCGAACGCCTGATCCAGGACAATATGGCGCGCATCTGCCAGGGGCGCACCGTGTTCATCATCGCTCACCGGCTTAGCACCGTGCGCGGCTGCAATCGCATTATCGTTATGGATAAAGGGCGCATTGTCGAGCAAGGCAATCATGATGAACTGCTCCAGCAAAACGGCTATTACGCCAAATTGCACAGCTACCAGAGTCACCATCCACATTTAAAAACCGTGGAGGCAGAACCGTCGCCCACGGCACACCAAACACCGCGTTTTGTCAGTTCACATCCCGAACGCGCATCATTTCGTGTGGACCGCGCGCCTTCAGAAAAAGGCCAACCTGCGCATTCTGAAAAACCGGAGGGCGACCAATGAGCGCCATTGCCGTTTTCAAAGACGCCTGGCAAAACCGCGATAAGCTGGGCGATGCCAACCAAACCCGAGAATTAGCCGCTTTCCTGCCCGCCGCACTGGAGATTCAGGAATCGCCCCCCAATCCACTGGCCCGCTGGCTGGCTTGGGGTTTATTGGCGCTGGTGCTAATCGCCATTGTCTGGGCGCTATTGGGGCAAGTGAACATCGTCGCCTCCGCCGAAGGTAAGATCATCCCCAGCTCCCGCGTCAAGCAAGTACAGCCATTGGAAAAAGGCGTGGTAAAAGCCCTGCTGGTGAGCGAGGGTGAATATGTCAAGCAAGGTCAACCCCTGATCGAACTCGACACCACCTTGACTCAAGCCGATAAAAAACGGCTGGAATCGGAACTGTACAGCGCCAAGCTACGTCTTGCCGTAAGCAAGGGCGTGCTGAGCCTGCTGGAAAAACCCAATCCACAAATCACCGCGTCATTCATCGATTCGTATTTGCTGGAGGTGCCCGCCGATACCCTTGCACTTGACGCCGCCTTGTATAAAAACATGCTGCGCCAGCAATGGCTGCAATACCAGTCGCAATTAAAAACCCTGGAAAGCAGTTTGATAAAAACGCAGGCAGAACAATCCGCCACCAAAGAGGTCATCATCAAGCTGGAGCAAACCCTGCCCATCGCCGAAAAGCGTGCGGCGACACTTAATAATCTGCATGGTAAGGATTTCGTTTCGGAAACCGATTATTTAACGGCCGAGCAGGAGCGAATTCAGCAAACCCAAGACTTGGCTGCCGAGCGCCAGCGGCTAAAACAATCGCAGGCGGCGGAAACGGAAGTGCGCGAGCAGATTAATCTGCACAAAGCCCAATCTAGCGGCACCCTGCTCATCGAAATGTCGGAGCTGCAAAGGCAAATCGCCTCCTTGGAAGAAGAGTTCACCAAGGCCAGCGATCTTAACGCCAAGCAAATTCTCTACGCCCCCGTTGCTGGCCGCGTGCAAGAACTCGCGGTTAACACCGTGGGTGGCGTCGTCACCGAAGCGCAACAACTGATGCTGGTGGTGCCCGACGAAGAACAACTGGAAGTGGAAGTCTTTTTAGAGAACAAAGACATCGGCTTTGTACACGAAGGCATGGCGTCTGAGATCAAAATCCACACGTTTCCTTTCACTAAATACGGCGTGATCGATGCTGAAGTCACCACCGTGTCTGACGACGCCACCGTCGATGAGCAACGCGGGCTGATCTACCGCATGCAACTGCGCATGGCGAAAAACACCCTGTGGGTGGAAGGCAAAGAGGTAAAGCTGCAACCCGGTATGGCGGTAACAGCGGAAGTGCAAACCGGCGAGCGGCGGATTATTGAATTCTTCTTAGCACCTTTATTAAGGGCTAAGAGTGAGAGTATTCGGGAGCGTTGATATGGCGGTCACGGTGATAGAACAAGCCCATCAATCGAGCCTCGCAAGCCAGCGTTTACAGGCCGTATTGGAAATATGGGAGCAAGAGAAAGCTGCTCATAACTACCACTGGCTCTACGTTTGCGCTCGCTACCAAGGCGAAAAAATGCGCTCCATTTGGGTGCGAGCGAACGAAAACGCTGTTGACTATTTTGAGCAGGAGCTAGTGTATGCCCTGTCGAAAGCCACCTCGTTCGAAGTTGAAATACTGCACTCGCCTGAAGTTCGCCGCTTGAACCCAAGTGCTAAAAACCAATGGAACAGTTTACGTGGCAAGCAGGCGATGGAGATTGACTTTGGCGGTAAGATCACGCGCTGGGCCGCCACGGAAATGCTTGTCCGAAACCTTGGCTTTAGCAATGCGCTAAACCGGCACTTGGCAGACATTAAACGCAAGTTCGATCCTCAAGCATCCATACCGGTTACTCTGTATCAAACCAAACAGTGGTTCTGTGATAACAGCTCATCGCCACAAAGCCACGCCAGTCCTGTCGACATGTTTCGCGGTAATCGGGTGGTTAAAATCGAATCCGTCAACCGTGAAAGTGTCCTCCTTTGCGCACAAGGCATGACCCGTTGGCTCGCCGCGCAAGTGAACGATACCGGCGCCGCCAGTTACAAATATTGGCCAAGCCGGGGTGCCTACGCATCGTCCAACAATGCCATACGCCAATGGATGGCTACGGTGTGCCTTGGTCGTGCGGCTCAATCCATTGGTAGTGAACAGCTGGCTACTATCGCAGCAAAAAATCTTGCATACAACGTATCAACCACCTACAAGACCGATGGCGAACAAAGTTATATCTGGATGAACGGCAGCGCCAAACTGGGCGCGGCGGCACTCGCCTCGTTGGCAATACTAGAATCGCCACAGCGCAAACAATATCTAAACGAAGAATATGCACTGCACAACATGATGTGTTCACTGGGCAATGCTGATGGCTCTTTCGATACCTTCTATATTCCGCGAGAGCGCAAAGACAATCAAAATTTCTATTCTGGCGAGGCCTTGCTTTTTCTAGCAGCTCGTTACAGTGCAAGCCGCAATCCGGAAGAATTAAAGCGAATCATGGCAGCCTTCCGCTATTACCGTGAATGGCATTTGCAAAACCGCAATCCGGCTTTTGTGCCTTGGCATACCCAAGCCTACTACTTGGTGTGGCAAATCACTAAGGATGAAGGTTTAAAGAATTTTATCTTCGAAATGAATGACTGGCTGCTCGCCATGCAGCAATGGGATTCCGCCGAGTTCCTCGATATGCAAGGCCGTTTTTACGACCCGGCTCGACCGTACTTTGGGCCACCGCATGCCTCATCCACCGGCGTATATCTAGAAGGTTTAATCGACGCCTTCGCCCTAGCTAAGCAATGTGGCGATCATGCACGCACCGAAAACTATCGTATCGCCATTGTGCGTGGCATCCGTAGCCTGATGCAATTGCAATACAAAGATGCGGTTGATTGTTTTTACATTAAGCATGTTGATCGCGTATTGGGTGGTTTAAGAACCACCGTCTACGACAACACTATTCGCATCGACAATGTGCAACATGGCTTGATGGCGGTATTGAAGATAA
Source organism: uncultured Cellvibrionaceae bacterium (assembly GCA_964448175.1). GTDB lineage: Bacteria > Pseudomonadota > Gammaproteobacteria > Pseudomonadales > Cellvibrionaceae > Cellvibrio. Next base: position 6,208 of record CAYUVQ010000112.1, read on the forward strand.
TCAACCGCTTCTCAGTGCGAGACTACCAACTTGACGAGTCTGAAAATCAATTAGCCGTTCAAGCGAGCCAATTGGTTTCTGGTGTCGCGTGCGTCCAGAAAGTGGAGCGCCCTGGCATCTGGCTTCGTGAAGAAGTGCTCAACGCGTGCGCGACTATTGCAGTATTTAACGACCACGCATGGGCAGCCAAATCGGTAGCCGCCAGGACCGCGAGGCCAGAAATGGGTAGCCTGTATTTTGCAAAGCAAGCCGTTTCAGAAGAGCTTAAGTTGCTGCGCACAAAACCCCAACAGCCATCGGCAATCTTCGCAGAAGCGGAAAGTGCAAAAATTCTTTCGCGCGAACTTTCAATACCAACATATGAAGTCGCGAATCTGCTCGAAACGGCGAGATCGCTGGCGGATTATGCACGATCGCGAACATCCGCGAAAATCATAGGTGTGACAGGCAGCGTCGGCAAAACCTCAGTAAAAGATGCGCTATCACATGTGTTGTCGGCACAAGGAGCTACCCACGCAACTGAAGCCAACGCTAACGATGGTTGGGGGGTGCTGGAAACAATGATGAATCTGCCTATGGATGCACGGTTCGCTGTGATGGAGCTAGGCATGCTCGGTGTCGGCAGTATCAAAATCAAGTCACAGCGAGTGAAGCCGCATGTGGGCATCATTACAAATATTCACGATGCTCACTTGTCCTACCACGGTGACGAGTCATCCATCGCGCACACAAAAAGTGGATTACTTGATGGCTTGGTCCCGGGCGGTGTTGCGGTATTACCCAGAGATTCCGCGTGGTACGATTTCTTAAAGAGCAAGGCTGCTCGGGTAGGTGTGGGACGAACGATTACTTTTGGTAAACACCCTGAAGCAGATTTTCGACTGGTGAAAACAGTTATCGAATGCGGTAATAGTATCGTTCATGCCATTTTCCTCGGTAAACCTGTTGCGTTTCAAATTGGTGTTTCCGGTGGCCATTGGGCTTTAAACGCCATGGCGATCCTGGCGGCGGTTCATGCTGCTGAAGCGGATGTCGACGCTGGTATTAGAGCAATGGCTTCAATCAAGCCTTCCTTTCGCCGAGGAGAAGTGCATACAGTGGAAGTGGATTCGAAAAGTTATACCCTTATCGATGATACCTGGAACGCAAGCCCGATATCCGTTGTGGCAGCACTGAAAAACTTGAAGAATATCGCCACAGAAGAAAGTCGAAAAATTTTGTTCATTGGTGACATGCTGCAACTCGGGAAAAACGAAAGGCAAAAACATGTCGAGTTGGTTGATGTAATTGTTGCCAATGGCATTGATAAGGTGTTCACCGTCGGCGAACTGTCCGAATCTCTGTTTCAAGCTCTTCCTATAGCGCTTCGCGGGAAGCACTTTCCCGATGCGGCTACCGCCTCAAAAGTGGCCAAAGAATTTGTTGGTAACGGTAACGTGGTTTTGGTTAAGGGCTCCAACGCCATGGAAATGTGGCGAGTCGTTCGAGCGTTACGAGAGGTGACTACATCCAACGATATTGGCGCCGCCAAAACCGCACGAACGCGGCGGGAAGGAGTGGCAATATGAAATTGAGAAACCCGTTCGTTCAGCTTCTATTCGCAACCGCTGTTTTTTTATTTTCCGCACATTCGCAAGCGGAAATTTATCAGTGGAAAGACGATGCCGGGCGAGTCCATTACTCGGACAAACAATCCGCAGCAGCGGCGAAAGTTCACAAAGTTTCGTCAACGCCATCTATTCAAGCATCGGTCAAGCTCGATGTTCCACTGGTCAAACAGGGCAAGAATCTCTGTGGTCCCGCCACGATAGAAATGTTGTTTCGCTATTGGGGTGTCGATGACTACGATCAATACGATATTGCTTACAATCTACTTCGCCAATTTTCAGAAAGTGGGCGCGTTAAGCGATCAGGTATTTTATAAACGGCCCCCATCGACTGGCGTCTTTATCCCGGCACAGGAACGATCAATATGCGGGAATTTTTAAAACGCTTTGCGACGGTGGAAAACTCAAAACTAAGAAATATCCCAACCGATGCCCACCTAGCGCAGAAGGAAGCTGATAGCCGTTTTGAAACACTCAAAAGGTACATTGCTAGCGGCGTTCCCGTAATTGTTCATCAGTATTGGGGCGATGTAGGTTCCAATGGGCACTATCGAATTGCGATAGGTTACGACGATAGCAAGCGCGAAGTGTACTTAAACGACTCGACTAATGGTGCAGTAATTACGCAAAGTTATGAGCGGTTTCTTGAGCTATGGAACGTTAATGAGCCTTGGCTGCACTATAACGCCATCATATTTAATCAAAACAAAACAGCGATACGCCCATATTTGACGAGTTTTAATGGTCAAAGGCCAATGCAAAAATGAATTATGCGAGTGAATAAATAATCGGACAACTATGCAATCACCAGTAACCCAACTTCAACCACCCAAAGCTAAAAGCAGCATCGAATACCATTGGTGTAAATGGATATTCGACAACCTGCTAAACGGCTGCACACCCGAAAGCATGGTAAAAACCATCAACTCCGAAACAGCACAAAACAAAGCCGCATTAATCGAAGAAGTTTATCGTGTGTTGAACGACCCGTACCTGCAAGCAGCGAAGGAAATGAAACACACGTTGGATAAACGCAATTGGCTGTTCGATACCTGCGATAAACTGGCCGCACTCGACCCGCATTATTCTACGCAAATAGAAAAGCGAGCAGTGCCACCATTCGATGAGTTTGTGCGTGACTACTACAGCAAGCACATACCTGCGGTATTCACTGGCGGCTTTGATCATTGGCCTGCAAGGCACACATGGTGCCCCGATTATTTCGCTGAGCGTGTAGGCAACAAACAAGTAGAAGTGCAATTCAACCGCGCGCAAGACCGTCAATACGAGCGCAATTCACGCAAATACAAACAAAAAATGCGCATGGACGAGTTTTGTCGGTTGGTGGTTGAGGGCGGTGAGAGTAACGACTATTACCTAACCGCCAACAACAACCAAGCAAGCCTTTCCGAGCTGGCATTGCTGTTTGAAGATGTAGGCGATTTCGGCAAAGGCTACCGCATTCCCGAAACCATTAAAACCCGCAGCCATTTATGGTTCG
>CAYUVQ010000113.1:0-6891 GCA_964448175.1 uncultured Cellvibrionaceae bacterium
GCTCGAGAAAGGCCGCTACTGTAATGTTCGGCGTGTCTCTTGTCAAATCTTTGTGAGAAAAAATTTCAGCGGTGGAAACATGGCAATCCGGTTGCAAAACCACGAACCATTTTTTCGGCATTTCAACAGCTTGCAGGCGTTCGCCAACACCTTCTGCCCAGGCAGTTTGGGCACCAATAAATACCGGGATGTCCGCTCCCAGTTTTAATCCGAGCGCGTGCAATTCCATCATGCTTAAACCGCATTCCCATAAATAATTCAGTGCGACGAGGGTGGTCGCGGCATTGCTGCTGCCGCCGCCGATGCCGCCGCCCATGGGCAGATGTTTTTCCAGCTGGATATCCACGCCTACATCGCTGCTGCAATAGGATTGCAGCAGGCGCGCGGCACGTACGATCAGGTTGTCGTAAAAGGGGACTTCGGGCATGGCAGGGCTGAGGGTGATTTCCTGATCATCCCGTCGTTCAAAGGTGATGGTGTCGCCATAGTTGAGCAGTTGAAACAGTGTCTGCAAATTATGGTAGCCATCAGCCCGGCGGCCGGTGATATGCAAAAACAAATTAAGTTTGGCCGGCGAAAGCAGCGTGATGGAATCAGGTGTGCTCATAGGTGAACCCTTATCAGTCCAATTGCCATTGGCGGATGATCAACGTCAGGCGAATATCGCCGTATTCGGCGGTGACGCGTCCGGGTAGTTGTATGTGAGATGTGCCCGTGGGTACGGATTGGTAATTCTGATATTGAATCTGCCAGCCAGCCTGCTCCAGTTGCGCGAGCAATCCGTCTTCATTATGTTGCATCCGAACGACCGGCTGATGGGGGGCAGGTACACCGCGCACCCAATAGGCCAGTTGCATCACCGGCAGGGTCCAGCCAGTAGCCTGGTATATCAGGTCTTCGGCGGAGTCCGCCATCAGCGGCGCTTCGCCGGGTTGTTGCAGGCTGACGCGGCCGGGTTTGCCGCGAATCAACAGGCGGCCTTGTCCAAAGGGGCCGCTAAGATCCAGCGAATAATGTTGCTTGCTGTTTTGCCAGCGGAGGTTGGCACTGCCATTGTCGCCGGGGATGCGCACCCCCAGTTTGCCAGTGATCTGCCAGTGAGAAATTTTCTGCACGCGCGCGGCGTGAGTGTGCCAGTCATCAACCGGCTGGGGGAGTTGATGGGCGCAGCCGCCCAACAATGCCAACAACAAAATCGCCAGAGGATAAACACGCGCGAGTTTGTGTTGAGGGGAAAGCGTCATTCCTGGTGTGCCTTGAGCCGCTGCATGGTGGAGGTTATGACTTCGCTGTCCGGCGTAAGTTTTAGTGCATCGTTCCATATTTGACGCGCTTCATCTTTTTCGCCGATGACCCACAGCACTTCGCCGAGGTGTGCCGCAATTTCTGCATCCGGGTAAGCGGAGTAGGCGCGCCGTAAATAAATTAATGCTTCAGGATAATTACCCGTACGGTAGTGCAGCCAGCCGACGCTGTCGATGATCGCCGGATCTTCGGGGTTAAGGGTGTAAGCCTGAAGCAGCAGTTTGCCCGCTTCTTCAAAGCGGGTGGTCTTGTCGGTGAGGATGTAACCCAGCGCATTGAGCGCAGCTACATTATCCGGATCCTGTTTAAGGATGGTGCGCAGATCCTGTTCCGCTGCGGCGAGCTGATTACGCTGATCGTGGAGCATGGCCCGTGCAAACAGGAGATTGTTCTGTTCGGCTGCCGGGGTATTTTTGAGGGTACGGTTAAGCAGGCTTTCCGCAGCGTCCAGATACTTGTGCTTGACGAGCGTCTGCGCGTGAATCAGGTTGAGTTGGCTGGCCTGATCGGGAAAGCGGTGGAGCGTTCGCTTCATATGCTCGGTGGCGCTCAGCAGATCACCGGTGCGAATCATGATGTCCAGCAGGCTGACGGTAGCGGGCAGGAAGTCGTTACCCTGTTCCACCTGCAGGTAATGAATCAATGCGGTTTCGGTGTCGCCCCGGTTGTCGGCCAGCCGGCCCAGATAATAGTGGGCAGTAGAGAGATGCTGGTTGCGGTCGAGCAGTTTTTCAAAAGCAGTCACCGCCGTTTCGGTGTCCTTGCGCTCCAGTGCGATGATGCCCAGCGATAAAAGCAGGTCGCCGTCATTGGGCGATTGTTCGACCAGGATCTCAAATTGTTCCTGCGCCAGTCCCAGGTCGAGATGCGTGAGGATGCGGGCGTATTGCAGGCGCAGGCGGATGTTATCCGGATACTGCTCCAGCAGGGCGGTCATCCGGGCAATGGCCTCTTCGTCGCGCTTGAGTTGATGGAGCAGGTTGGCTTCCAGAATGGCGGCGGGAATACTACGGGCATTTTGCGTAAGTGCAGCCTGTGCATAACCGAGCGCTTCGTCGAGTTTTTCCTGCTGTTGCAACAGGATACCGGCACCCACCAATAACTGTTCGTCCTGTGGGCGAGCAGCGAGCAGATCCAGATATTTTTGCAGCAGCGCCGCCCGCTCATCATCTGTCAGATTGGTGGCGTTGGCCGCGATATTCTGGAACAGGGTGTCCTCGCCCTTATTGAGCAGGCGGCGCGACATGTCAAAAGCTTCAAAATGACGGCCGTTCTGCATCAGGGTCATAGAGGCATTGGCAAGCGCTTCGCTGCTGTCCGGTGCGGCATTGGCCCAGATGACAGCCGATTCCATGGCAATCTCATCTTCGCGTAAGAAGCGCGCAATCATGGTCGCCCGTTCAGCCACCTGAGGGTCACGGGTTTCTTTGGCCTGCTGGGCATAGTTGCTCAGGGCGATATCGAACTGCTGACGACTGCCGGCAATTTCAGCTGTCAGCAGCGAGTAAAGGGTTTCGCGGGAAAAAGGACGCTCGGGAACCGGAGGGGCAGGGGCAGGTTCCTCAGCCGCGATAGGCGCTGGCTCTGGGGCTTGGTCGGTGGCCTGCAAGGCACAACCGCAGACGAGCCAGCAACTTAACAGGCTGGCAGGCAAAAACTGAGAACCTACTTTCATGCTTCAGACAAATCCAGAATCAGGAGCTTGTGACGCGGCCAGCCATCATAAACATAGTGGCGCTTTATCTCTACAGACGCTTCGGTATAAGCAGGTAAAAAACTGTTCATAGGGTTATTAGCGTCCGTTCATCAATAGACATTCCGCAGCATAGACCGGTTTGGCGCGCTTCGCCTGAACGCTAGCCTCTTGAGAGGGTGACGGTGGAGCAGGACTGACAACGAGTGGCATGGTTCGCTTATGAGCCGGGATGAAGCCGAATAGCATACGCTCTTGGCGTTTATGGCGGTGTGACGCAGTGTGGAGCTTCCCGATATGGGGCTTATAAAGAGGTACAGAGCTTATAAATAGTCTCGTAACAAATCCCGCGCCCACGTGGGCAGCTCATCGGTGTGGATGATGGGTTTACCCTGTTTCAGTGAGGCAATGCGCCGCAGCGGTGCATCCCAGCGGCTGTTGTCCAGCAGATACACCTCATCCGCCAAAGGCAATGCGGCCGCGATGTGATTCAGCGTACGCGGAATACGGGCTTCGATCTTGTCTTCAGGAACACTATGTCCGCCTTCGCTGACCCGCTGGGCTACCCGGGCTTTGTTCAACTCGCTGTTATCCAAGTGGATAAAAACCAGTACGACTTGATAGTCGAGCGCCTTTGCCTGGGCAATAAAATCGATCTTGGAGGGGTGGGAAAATACCGTTTCGAAACAAAAACTTACGCCTTTATCGAGCAGGTCGTAGCGCAGGCGTTCCGCCACTTGAGCGGCGGCATAGCTGGCTTCTTCGGCTTTGTCGGGTGCCAGGTCGCGGGCAATATTGTCGGCATTGACCAAGGCCATGCCACGGGGTTGCAGGGCGGTGCGGTAGAAAGTGCTTTTGCCGGCGCCGTTGCCGCCGGCGAGCAGCCAGAGTTGTTTGCGGGGCAGAAAAGTCGGCACGAAACAGTCAGTCCATCACCCGATCTGCGGGATAAATTGGCCATTACGAAACTGGCCGGTGATTACGCGCCCGTCAGGGTGAATCTGTTCAAGCAGGCCCGGTGCGGCTTTGCTGGCTTGGTAGCGCACCTTGGCGTCACTGATGTGCTCGCTGAGCAATCCGCTGTCCCGCGCAGCATCCAGGCTGGCAAAGACATCATCGGCGTCTACTGGAAGGGAGGGAATAGGTTCTACCCGTAATTGGGCCAGACCTTCGCGCAGGGCGATGACGGTTTCGGCATCCAGCTCGCGCTCGACGGCGCGGCCTAATTCCGCCCAATACTCAATTTGACGTGGCGTTGTGCGTTTGAACAGATGGGCCATTGCTGCTGCGGCTTCTACCAGTTTGTGATCGAGCCTGAGAGGGGATGAGACAGCCATGGGAACCTCCATAGGGAATCCGGGTTAGCTGATGATTGTGTAGCAAGATGAATCAAATGTAGCAGTCCGCTACACTCTTGTCGAGCTTGCTTTTGCGGCGAAACCAAACTCCCCCTTGTCAGCAGCCCCCCAGGACCGGACAATGACGCCCTTTAATCTGTGACCACTCGGTTTTGCATGACCCTATTGGCCTTCGGTATCAACCACACTACTGCGCCTCTTGCGATTCGCGAGCGGGTAGCCTTTGCGCCGGAACAGGTCACCGAAGCGCTCCATCAAGCCCGTCATCAGGCGGGGCTGACCGAAGTCACCATCCTTTCTACCTGTAATCGCACCGAAATCTATGCCAGTAGCCAAGGTGAGCCGCAAGCGCTGTTTGATTGGCTTGTGACCCACACGGCGATCAGCGCCGCTGACCTGGAACACTGCTTTTATTGCTTCCGTGATGAAGAGGCAGTGCGCCATATGATGAAGGTGGCCGGCGGCCTGGATTCGTTGGTCCTCGGTGAGCCTCAGATTCTCGGGCAGATGAAATCCGCCTTTGCCGTAGCCCGGGACGCAGGCACGATTGGTAGCGAATTGCATGGCACCTTTCAGCAAGTGTTTGGCATCGCCAAGCGCGTGCGTACGGAAACGGCTATTGGGGAAAACCCGGTGTCTGTGGCCTACGCAGCGGTCAGTCTGGCGCAGCAGATTTTCTCCAATCTGAAACAGGACACGGCTCTGCTTATCGGAGCGGGCGAAACCATTGAGCTGGTGGCCCGACATTTGGCGGAGCAAGGCATCAAGAAGATGATTGTGGCAAACCGTACCCTGGATCGTGCGCAGCGGCTCGCGCGGGAATTTATGGGCGAGGCCATCCTGCTGGCCGATATTCCCGAACATCTGCACCACGCTGACATCGTGATTTCCTCCACCGCCAGTCAGTTACCCTTGCTGGGTAAAGGAGCAGTGGAATCAGCGCTGAAGAAACGCAAACACAAACCCATGTTTATGCTGGATATCGCGGTGCCGCGCGATATTGAAGAGCAGGTGGGGGAGCTGGGCGACGTGTATCTATACACGGTGGACGACCTGCATGCGGTCATTGATGAGAACAAAAAATCCCGCGTTGCGGCCGCCGATAAGGCGCAAGATATTATTGAAGAAGGCGTCGAACAATATCGGCGCCACACCCGCGCACTGAATGCGGTTACTACGATCAAAGCCTATCGGCGCAAAGCCGAAATTCTGCGTGATGCAGAGCTGCTTAAAGCGCAGCGCCTGCTCGAATCCGGTGCTGATGCGGAGCAGGTGTTGCAGCAGTTCGCGCGCAACCTGACCAACAAATTAATCCATACTCCGACTACCACCCTGAAAGACGCCAGCGCCAGCGGGCGAACCGAGTTGATCCAGGTGGCCCAGGAGTTATTTGACTTATCTATTGACGATATCGAAAAAAGCGAGTCTGAATGAAAGCATCGATCCTGGAAAAACTGCAACGTTTGAGTGAGCGCTATGAAGAGGTCAGCGCGCTGTTGTCCGAAGCAGACATCATCAACAACCAGAATAAATTTCGGGAGTTGTCGAAAGAGTATGCCGAGCTGGAACCGATCGTCCAAGGCTATCAGCGCTATCAACAACTGCTCGACAACATGGCCGAAGCCAAACAGTGGTTGACGGGTAATGACCCGGATATGAAAGCCATGGCGGAAGAGGAGCTGGCTGCCTGTGAAGAACAGCTGGAGCCGATGACGCTGGAGCTGCAGCGCCTGTTACTGCCTAAAGATCCCAACGATGAAAAAAACTGTTATCTGGAAATCCGTGCTGGCACTGGTGGCGACGAAGCGGCGATCTTTTCCGGGGATTTATTTCGCATGTATTCCAAGTACGCCGAGCAGCAGGGCTGGCGCGTAGAAGTGCTGAGTGAGAACGAAGGCGAGCACGGCGGTTATAAGGAAATCATCACGCTGGTCAGTGGTCAGGGTGTGTATTCCAAGTTGAAATTTGAATCCGGGGCGCATCGTGTACAACGCGTACCGGAAACAGAATCCCAGGGCCGTATTCATACCTCCGCCTGCACCGTCGCCGTTATGCCGGAAGCGGATGAGCTGGAGGAAGTTAACATTAATAAAGCGGATCTGCGTATTGATACTTACCGTTCATCCGGTGCGGGTGGTCAGCACGTCAACAAAACCGATTCTGCTATTCGCATAACCCACCTGCCTACCGGCATCGTAGTGGAATGTCAGGACGAGCGGTCGCAACATAAAAACCGCGCGCGAGCCATGTCGCTATTGGCAACGAAATTAAAAACCATGCAGGAAGATGCTGCGCACAAATCCATGTCTGATGAGCGTCGTAATCTGGTGGGCACCGGTGACCGTTCCGAACGTATCCGCACCTACAATTATCCCCAAGGCCGCGTGACTGATCACCGGATCAACCTCACACTTTATTCATTGGATGCCGTGATGGAAGGCGACCTCGACAGCGTGATCCAGCCCCTGGTCAACGAATATCAGGCCGATCAGCTGGCGGCATTGTCAGAGTAACTCTGATCAGCTGACTGTATTG
>CAYUVQ010000113.1:6991-9182 GCA_964448175.1 uncultured Cellvibrionaceae bacterium
CAGGCCGATCAGCTGGCGGCATTGTCAGAGTAACTCTGATCAGCTGACTGTATTGCCGGAGGTACCTTGCGGCTGGCTGCGTTATTCAGTGACCATTGGCCAGCTGATTGCGTGATTAAAACAACACCTGACCAATTGTTCCCCTGTAACAACCGCGCGAAAAGCGCATCAGGTGGCACGGACAAAACGTAGGTCGGATTAGCCTAGGCGTAATCCGACAGCTGCGATACAGCCGACAAACAGGTCGCCAGGTATTACATCAATACCATCTCAATACAAAGATCTTAATTAACACCTCGGGCAGAATCCCATGTCAGAACCACTCACCATCGCTGTCTGTTTACGCCTTGCAAACCAATTGGCGGCGGTGAGTGAGTCGCCACGTTTGGATGTTGAAATTCTGCTTGCGCATATCCTGCAAAAAAACCGCACGTTTCTTTTCACCTGGCCCGAAACGGAGCTGACCGGCGCACAGGAAAGTGATTTCACGGCGGCTTTTGAACGCCGCCTAAAAGGCGAGCCCGTTGCGCATATCATCGGTCAGCGCGAATTCTGGTCGTTGCCGTTGTTTGTTGATAACACCACACTCATTCCGCGTCCTGATACAGAATTGCTGGTGGAAAGTGTTTTGGATTTATATGCGTCTGACATGCACAACCAGCCGCGTAATTTGCTCGACTTGGGTACCGGTACGGGTGCTATTTTGCTGGCGCTGGCTCACGAAAAAAAATACTGGCACTGCGTGGGCGTGGATAAACAGCCGGAGGCGGTGCAGTTGGCGCAGCGCAACTGTGCGTACCTGAAATTGGAAAATGTAACAATCAAACAAAGCGATTGGTTTTCGGCAATTGAACAAACTGATTTTGATGTGATTGTCAGTAATCCACCCTATATCGCCGCCGATGATCCGCATCTGCAGCAGGGCGACGTGCGCTTTGAGCCTCAAAGTGCACTGGTTGCTGATAATAAAGGTCTCAGCGATATAGAAAATATTGTGCAGCAGGCGCGGAATTATTTACGACCGAATGGCTGGTTGTTGATTGAGCATGGATATCAACAAGGGCCGTCGGTGCGACAGCTCTTTGAGCAATCCGGTTACGTCGCCATTAAAACACTGCGCGACCTGGGTGATAACGAGCGGGTTACGTCTGGTAAAAAAGCGAGCTGATTTCATGATGAACGACCAGCAACTATTGCGTTACTCACGTCAGATAATGCTCGAGGATATCGATATCGAGGGGCAGGATAAACTACTGGCCGCGCGCGTCCTGATTGTGGGCTTGGGTGGCTTGGGCTCGCCGGTGGGGCTGTATCTCGCGGGTGCCGGTGTCGGTCATCTGGTACTGGCAGATTTTGATGCGGTGGATCTGTCGAATCTGCAACGGCAGATTGCCCATACTGAGGCGCGCATTGGCATCAATAAAGCCCAGTCTGCTGCTCAGACATTGCGAGAGCTGAATCCGGAGACCGCAATCACTTGTGTAGAACAGCCGCTTGATTCCGAGCTGCTTGATGAGTTGTTGCAACAGGTGGATATTGTGCTGGATTGCACCGACAATTTTGCTATACGTTTTGCGATTAACGCTGCGTGTGTCAAGGCAAAAAAGCCCCTCATCTCTGGCGCCGCAATCCGGATGGAAGGTCAGGTCGCGGTGTTTGATCTGCGCGATGAAGAGAGCCCGTGTTATCGCTGTTTATATGAAGAAAGTGATGAGGATTTAACGTGTGCGGCCAACGGTGTATTGGCGCCGTTGGTGGGGGTGATAGGCTCAACTCAGGCATTGGAAGCGATCAAGTTGATCGTCGGGTTCGGCTCATCTTTAAAAGGCCGTTTGTTGCTTTTCGATGCGCGTCACTCACAGTGGCGTGATATGAAGTTGCCTAAAGATCCGCATTGCCCTGTTTGTTCTTCAGGTGTGGAATAAAGTTGTTAGTTGAGAGGAGGTGATCACCTTCCTGAGCATTTTTGGGTTGCGTTGCGTAGTGTTTGTAGCTAATTGCATTTGGGCTGCATCGAGTTGTCGGATTACGCTGCTGCGCAGCTAATCCGACCTACGGTTTAATTCGGTTAAGGTGCTCTTCAAATATTAGCCGTGCAGGTGGATTAAACACGTAGGTCGGATTAGGCGTGAGCTCCGCGAACGACGTAATCCGACACCACCCTCACTCCCTGCATCAACAACACCCTCGT
>CAYUVQ010000114.1:0-1487 GCA_964448175.1 uncultured Cellvibrionaceae bacterium
AAACATAGCCCCGGTTTCCCGGGGCTTTTCAATTTGGCTCATTCAATATCAAGATCAAACGTGGCGTTTGCGATGCTGGCACTGACCGTCGCGCTTTTCAAATCCTTCCCAATTTCAATCAGTGCTGTGGCAACGCCGGCCTCTGTCATCAGCTTGTCCGGGCTGATCAATTGAATATCGCCGTTGACGCGGAAGGTTACTTCAACATCATTGTCATAAGTGGGATTGCCATGTTCATCCAGTAATTGCGCACGTACAAAAACCAAGTCCTTCACGCCGCGCTGTGGTGCTTTGCCGCTGGTATCAAGCGTCAGGCGAAGTTGAGTCGTTTCACCGGGGGTGACGACCTTATGTTGTGCAACACGCTTTCCGCCGATAAATGCGTGTGCGGTCAGCTCGCCTGCTTCAAATTTTTTGACATTGAAGGTAAATGGCGGATGGTTCAGATTGCTGGTATTAACATTGTTGTCGGGCTTTTTTCTGCCCAGGCTTTTGCCATTCAGTAGTAACTCCACTTCTTCCCCATTGCTGAATACCCGCACGTCTAACGACGAGTCCGCCTGCCAGCGGCTGGCGATATAAACCATGGGGCCGGATTCATAGCGGTCAGAAATCTCTGCAGGATCGCGCTGGCTTTGAAAAAAATAATAGCTATATTTCGGGCGGCGATGAATGCTCATAATGCCGGAGGCTTCCAGATCATCCGCGTAGCCACGATTGTAGTCAAACATCACCCAGTAGCCATCCGCAAACGCGGGTGTATTGAAGTTATCGTTATGCGCTTCCTGCACATTGGTGGCTTGTTGCAGCAGACGTTTTTCGCCATCGCCCAACAGCTGGCGGCTGGAGCGATCGGCTTGCAGTAAATCGCTCCACGCATCCTGATTCAAACCGGCGTTCATCGCGTAGTATTCCCAGTCGCCATATTCAGACACGATGTAAGGTTTGGTTGGCTTTTTATAATGCTCCAGGCGATGCTGACGCGCCTGCAGATAAATATCGTAACCATATTCCTGCCAGCCTGCCGAGTAGGTTGTGGAGCCGGGATATTCTTCATGCACAATTCTTTGCAGTGAATCGATAAACGCTTCGCTCATCCAGGATTCATTCAACGAACATTCCCACGCGAGAACAGACGGGTGATTACGGTCGCGGCGAATCAGGTCGCGACAGGTCTGTTGTACCTGAGCCTGAAAGGCGGGATCTTCAGAAAAATACTGCCAGCCGAGGATGGCATCGATCAGTACCAGACCCAGCTCATCAGCAGCAGCCATAAATGCGCGGGAATGCGGATAGTGAGATAGGCGCACGTAATCAAAACCGGCGGATTTGATTCTTACGGCATCGCGATAATCCGCAGCAGCAGAGGTGGCATAACCGACATAGGGATACTCCTGGTGACGGTTGACACCGCGCAGAAACATTTTCTCGCCATTGATCAATAAGCTGCCGTCATCAGCAAAACGAAATTCGCGAATACCGATACG
>CAYUVQ010000114.1:1587-7688 GCA_964448175.1 uncultured Cellvibrionaceae bacterium
AGTTCAACGGTAAAAGGAAGATAGCCACCCAGATGGGTTGTGAGTTTTTCATCGTTCAGCCAAACCTCTGCTACGTTCATCGCCGCTTCAAAACGCAGCCATACGGGTTTGCTGTCATCAATCGCCGTGCCATCAATCATCTTGCGATACCAGGCATCCCCTTGGAATTGGTCATTTACAATCAAGGGTTCAATTCTGGGTGTGTGCGGCAAAGTTACTTGCTGCCAATCATTGCGCAGCCGCGCTTGAGCTGGCTCCGATAAATTATCGCTGCGCAGAAATTCCCAGCCATCATTGTAAAGTTGTTCCCGCGCAGCGATAGGTGAGTCAGCGGCATCTTTTGTGGCTGGTGTGCAGGCAGCAAGCAACCAGCTGCTGCCAATCAGGGTGATGATAAAAAGAAATTTTGCAGACATGTTATTCATTGCTCTTGCTGGCGGGTGTGTTTTTTTTCTTGGGTTGATATTCAGCCGAGAAAAATGAAAATGCCGGTAACGCATTATTTTTCCGAGTCGCATCAAAAAAGCTGGCGTTTTCCCAGTGCGAACCTTTACCCCAGCGGGTAGTGCATTGGGTGCTGACCCATGCTGGCTCCCAATAAATTACTCCCAGGCCCCCAGCCGATTTAACGGCTTGCGTGAGGTTTAACAGATAGTTCAGCTGTCCTTTCGGTGTGGCTCTGAACTCAGGCAATGTGGCCTCTTTGCCAATAATGTTATCCGCCTTGTCAAAATTTTTGAGCGTCCAGGGATAAGCGGTTTCGACAATAAACACCTCTTTGCCAAACTGCTTTTTCAACGATTGCAGCGCTGCAGGCAGTTGTGAAATTGTGTATTCAGACCATTGTGGATAATAGGACAGACCGATGATGTCGTAATCAGTCACTCCGTGTTCCTGTGCCTGTGGAAACCAGCGCAGCGCATTTTCTGGCTGCGCGATGTGTAGCACGATCTGGATTTTTCTATCGGCTTTAGCTGAAAAATCCCGGACCGCTTTGATACCTTGATTTAACAAGTAGGCGTTGCGTGGCCAGTTGATATCGGTGTGGTCGGTTTTTCCTTCGGGCTGCAGGATTTCTGCATTGGTTTCGTTGCCCACCTGCACCATCTCCGGCAACAGATTTTCTTCCGCAAGAGATAACAGGGTATTAAAGGTGTAATCGTACAGTGCCTTACCCAGCGCTTCGGTGCTGTCAATATTGCGCCAGGCCTTGGGAATCTCCTGCCGTTCTGGGTCTGCCCAGGTATCGGAATAATGAAAGTCCAGCAGCACCGGCAAACCTTGCTGCTTCGCCCGACGAATAGTCTTTGTGGCGTCCGCCAGTGTTGAGTAGTTCGTCCAGTCGGGGTTGTGCCACAGACGCACGCGAATCAGATTGGCGCCTTTGCGGGCAAAGAGTTTGAAAGGGTCCTCGGGTTGGCCGTTATCACGATAGACCGCACCACAATCTTCCATCTCATTGACGTACGATAAATCCGCGCCCAGGTAAAATTTCTCAGCAGCGCTTGCTTCTGTCTCGGCGTAGATAACGCTAACAAAAGTCAACAGCTGTGCCGCGCGTAATAAATAATGTCCAGTTTTCAAATTGCACTCCAACTGGTTTTGGTTGAACTCGATAACGCCAAGCCTGATCGTCATCGCCGCTACAGGAATGTAGCGGCGTGTATCGCGGTGTTATTGAATTCACTTCTGCATCTTGGTCGCTTTAAAAAAGCAGCCGCGCAAGCTAACAAAATCTCAAAATCATTAACGTGTATTAATTACGCAATGATGCGTTGTTTGATAAAGACGCATTAATGAATGAGTGAGATTCCAAATCAGTGGCTATAACTTCCAGCTCACCCCTACCATGTAGCGACGACCAAATTCTTCATACTTGTTTATATGATTTGGATTGTTCGACTCTAAACCGTAAACACGATAAGGCTCGTTGGTCAGGTTCTGTACCTGGAAATAAAATTTGTAATGATCATCCAGCTCGTAGGACAGGCTTAAATCAATATAGCCTTCGCTGTCATTGATGCCTTCTTCACCTTGAACCACGTTCACATCACGCTGGAATTCGCTGCGGTAGCTGTAGGATGTACGCGCTTCGAAACCATTTTTGTAGTACCACAAGGTAAGGTTGCCGACGTGTTCAGAGAGCCCGGTGAGTGCCGATTTTGCTGAATATAAGGGTACAAACTGCTCCACATTGGATTCGGTAAATGCGTAGTTGGCGTAGATGCCCAACCCATTAAACGGCTCGGGCAGGAAATTGAAGGCTTGTTGATATAAGACTTCATAGCCGCGAATGTAACCTCCTTCACCATTGATTGGCCGCGAGACGTTGTACGTGGTGCCGTTGTAAACGATCTGCTCAGCATCGGCCGCGCGGGCGATAAAAGTTTCCAGATCTTTGTAATAAACCGTGGCAGCTACCGATGACTCATCGTTGAAATACCATTCGTAACCGAGGTCCACCTGGGTCGCACGGAAAGGGTCCAGTTTTGGATTGCCGGAGGATGACTCGCCAGGGTTTGCGCCCCAGAGATCATCGTTGAGGTTCAGGCTTGGGCTCATCAAATCCACCGGCGCACGCGCGATGGTTTTCGCTACGCCGAGACGGACTTGCTGATCATCGGTTAACGCCAATGTCATGTTGAGGCTGGGCAGTACTTCATCGTAATCATGATCAATGGCAACCGCTTCGAGGGGGCCAGCCATTTCTTCCCACACGCCCGGCGATGTTTCCACCCATTCGGTAAGACCTTGTTGTGAGCCGCTCGATGTAGTCTCTGTCTGCGCCGCGCGTACGCCGATGTTACCGGACAGTGGCAGAGCAAAGACTTCAGTGACGAAATCCAGTTGCACGTATTGTGCGGTGATATCTTCATTCACTTTCCAACTGGACAGCAGGTCATCAGCATCGCCTGCATCCGGGTTGGCCAGGCCGCCGAAGTAATAGTCGATGATGGCGTTGCGATCAAAGGTCAGGTAATCCGGTAGATCATTCCAATAACTGCTGCTCTTCGCATTGATGATGAATTCATCGGGTATAGACGTGCCGCTGTTCGCCGTGACGTATTGGAACCAGTTCTGAGCGTTAAGAAATTTTTCCCGTTGCGAAACCGAGGCGCCGAAGCGTACCGCTGTAAACAGGCCGCTGTCCAACTCGCGGGTGACGTCAAATTGAAACGCGGTTATCTCATCGCCGCCGTCGGAGGCCGGGCGTACTTCAATCTCACTGATGGCGTTCTGAAAGGGGTCGGTCAGATCGGCGGTGTTCAGGCTCAACCACATCCGCTTATCGCTCGTTGCGCCAAAGGTGGCGTAACCGGGCGCGGTATGGTTGGTGCGAATACTGGCCCAGCGGCGATCACGCTCAGTCTTGGAATAGGACAGATCGCCCTCCAGAAGCCAGGCGCCTTGCCGCCACTCGACGTTGAGGCCGTGGCTGATCAGTGTGTCTTCCTGCGTAAATTCTTCGTTGAGGTTGCGCAATGAACTCAATGGCACGGTGCCGGACAGCAGGTCCAAGGCACCCTCGCCCAAATCTGGGTTGGTGTAGCCGGTGGGCGCCGTGCTGATCAGGTCCCATTGGTCTTCGTAAGCATTAGCGATCTGGAAGTCGAAGCCGCGCTGGGTTTCATCGATATCAAAGACCGACCAGAAGCCGTCGTAAGCGATTTCCAGGTTATCGCTGGGCTGCCACTGGATAGCGCCCATCACACCGTGGCGACGGTCTTCCCCGCCACGCACCAGCGCCGAGCCACCCCAAGGTGCGTTCACGTTAGTGCCGAGCGCATCATTCCATTGGGTGTTGTGCCAGGTATCGCCGTAGTTCCACAGCTCGGAACGCTGGGTGGCGATAGGCTGGGAGCGGCCTGCATAACCCAGCGCAACACCGAGGGTGTTACCGAGAAACTGGTCGATATAAGAAACGCTGAATCTGTGGCCCCAACCGTCATTGGCAGCATCATCAATGTCCCCGCCGAGATCATAAAAGGAGCCGCGCACATCGACGGACATCCGCCGCGAATCAAATTCCAGCGGTTTGATGGTTTCCAGATTCACTGTACCGGACAAGCCGCCTTCCGGCAGATGGGCCTGCGGTGTCTTGTACACTTGGGCGGCGTTGATCAGCTCTGAGGGAAATTGGTCATAGCGGACATTGCGGTCCTCCTCAACGGTGGCGACTTCCCGTCCATTAAGGGTAGTCAGGCCGAGCAGGCCACCCATCCCGCGGATGGAAATCTGACTGCCGTTGCCGCGATCACGGTCTTGCGCCAGGCCGGGCAAGCGGTTGAGAGAGTCGGAGATGGACACGTCAGGCAACTGACCAATATCTTCAGCCGCGATAGCCTCAATCATGCTAGTGGCGTTGCGTTTCTGCTCCATGGCGGACTGGAGGCTGCGCAGGAATTTACCAGTGATGACAATTTCTTCAACTTGCTCATTCGAGGTTTGCGCCAGGCTCAGGCTGCTGGAGGTTCCCAAGGTCAATAACAAGGCGGCAGTGGTAAAGCGATGCAACGTGGTTGTGGTTTTCATGGCTAGGCTCTCTTTCTTATTAGATTATTTATAATATAAATTATATTTCGCACCAATTTGCGGGCTTTGTCAACAAATCCCGCGGCAAATCTTCGCGAAATCAGCCGGTACAGGCGAGTGTGTGGATGCTATTCTTCCGCGCAACGCACGAGTGCGGCTGACGGTTCTACACGGCGGCTGGCATCACCCCGCTTCCTTCCTCACCGCACCGACAAGCGACCTTCAACAAGCAAGGGATGAACCTATATGTTAGATCTTTCTCGGTTACCTGCATCGCTCCACGCAAGTGCTCTGCGCTTTTGGCAGCAGTTTGAGCAGGCTGTCGCCCAGCAGCAGTTGGCACTGCCGGCCCAGTTGTTGAACGGCAGGATTTCCCCGGAAGACTTCTCCCTTCAATTAACCCGTGCGTTCGTCGGCAGCGAATACCTGGCTAAAACCTGCGTTCAGCAACCACAGTTGTTACTGGATCTGATCGCCAGCGGTGAGCTTTTTGAAGCTCTGCCAATGCAGGGCTATGTGGACCTGAAGGCGGCAGTGGAGGCTTGTGAAAGCGACGCGGAGCTGGATAAGACGCTGCGGTGCCACCGCCACAAGGCCATGGTGCGCCTTATCTGGCGCGACCTGAATCGCACGGCAACGATGGTAGAAACCACCGCTGAGCTGTCCTGTTTTGCGGATACGGCGATCCAGCAGGCTGCTGCCTTTCATTACCGCCAGCTGGCCGCTCAGTACGGTGTGCCGGTGGGCAATTATTCCGGATTAACTCAGCCCTTTATGGTGTTGGGTATGGGCAAGCTGGGCGCCTGCGAGCTCAATGTTTCCTCTGATATTGATCTGATCTTCACCTATCCCGAGGCCGGTCAAACCAACGGCGAGCAGCGCCAGCTCAGCAATCAGGAGTTTTTTATCAAGCTGGGTCAGCGGGTTATTAAAAGTCTGGATGCCCAAACGGCCGACGGCTTCGTCTTCCGCGTGGACATGCGTTTGCGGCCCCACGGCCAGAGCGGCGCATTGGTGATGAACTTCGATGCATTGGAAGATTATTACCAGACGCAAGGGCGTGACTGGGAGCGCTACGCCATGGTGAAGGCCCGTGTAGTGGCAGCGGAGGGCGGTGAGCGGCCGGAGCAGGCGGTGGCGACCTTGACGGAGCTGCTGTTGCCCTTTACCTATCGCCAGTACATCGACTTCAGTGTGATCGAAGCGCTACGGGATATGAAAGGCCTGATACGTCGGCAAGTGCAACGCAAGGGGATGAATCTGGACGTAAAGCTGGGCGAGGGCGGCATCCGCGAAGTGGAGTTTGTGGTGCAGGCTTTTCAGTTGATTCGTGGCGGCCGCGATGCGCGTCTGCGGGAGCGGCAGGTATGCAAGATGCTGCCGTTTCTGGAGCGGGAGAACTACCTGCCGCCGGGCACGGGCGCTGCCTTGCTGGCTGCCTATGAATTCCTGCGCAATACCGAGCACGCCATTCAGGCCTTTCAGGATCGTCAAACCCAGTCGCTGCCGAGTGACGCCCTCGGCCGTTTACGGCTTGCCTGGGTCATGGGCTTTGACTCCTGGGAGGC
>CAYUVQ010000114.1:7788-9055 GCA_964448175.1 uncultured Cellvibrionaceae bacterium
TCCGGCAGCGGCGAAGCGCCAGTCGGTATGGCCGAGACCTTAAGCCGTATCCTGCTGCTGGTGGAATCCATCGCCCGGCGCAGCGCCTACCTTGTGCTGCTGATGGAGAACCCGACCGCCTTGCACCAGTTGGTCAAACTTTGCTCCGCCAGCCCATGGATTGCCGATGAGCTGAGTCGCCATCCGGCCCTGCTGGACGAGCTGCTGACGCCGGAGAGCCTTTATGCTCCACCCGATAAAGACGCATTACGCGATGACCTGCGGCGGGAAGTGCTGCGGCTTGGCTGGGATGATCTCGAAGGCCATATGGAAACCCTGCGCTATTTTCGCTCGGCCCATGCGCTGCGCGTAGCGGCCAGCGAAGTCAGCGGTGCGCTGCCGCTGATGAAGGTCAGTGATTATCTGACTTATATCGCCGAGGTGCTTCTGGAGCATGTCCTGGAGCTGGCCTGGCAGCAGATGATTGCCCGCCACGGCCGCCCATTGGGCGAAGATGGTCAGGCGGCGGAGCAACCGGATTTTATTGTCGTGGGCTACGGCAAGTTGGGCGGTATTGAATTAAGTCACGGCTCGGATCTGGATCTGGTGTTTATCCACAATGCGCCGGCCCAGCTCTCGACTGACGGGGAAAAGCCGCTCGATAACCTCACGTTTTATACGCGCCTCGGGCAGAAGATCATCCACATCCTTAATACTTCAACGCTGTCGGGCAAATTGTACGAAGTCGACATGCGCCTCCGGCCCTCCGGTAATTCGGGCATGTTGGTCACCTCCCTGGCAGCATTTGAAAAATATCAGCTCAACGAGGCCTGGACCTGGGAGCATCAAGCGCTGGTGCGCGCACGCGTAGCGGCAGGCGATCAGGAATTGGCAGAGGCCTTTGAGGTTGTGCGGCAAAAAGTGCTGTGTCAGAAGCGCGAGCTGACGGTGCTGCGTGAAGAGGTGCGCAATATGCGCATGAAAATGCGCGACCAGTTGGGGAGCCATAAAAATAACGCGCAAAACGACGAGGTTTTTAACCTCAAGCAGGACGCCGGAGGTATCGTCGATATTGAATTTATGGTTCAATACGCCGTTTTAGCCTGGGCGTGGAAACAGCCCTCGCTCGCCAAGTACACGGATAACATTCGCATACTCGGAGCACTGGAGGAGGCCGGTCTACTGGACGCCGAATCCGTCGCCCACTTGATCGACGCCTACAAGGCTTACCGGTCCACCGGGCACCGCCTCGCGCTACAACGACAAGAGGCGGTACTGCACAGCAAAC
>CAYUVQ010000115.1:0-8828 GCA_964448175.1 uncultured Cellvibrionaceae bacterium
GTTATTGAAATCAAAAAAACCAGCAATATTTCTATCATTGGTGTCGGTAACAATGCACTCTTTGATCAAATTGGAATTCACGTTCGTGATGCATCCAACATCATCATCCAGAACGTACATATCCGTAATGTGAAGAAAAGTGGTTCACCGATTTCTAACGGCGGCGACGCTATCGGTATGGAAACCAATGTGGATCGCGTCTGGATTGACCACAACTGGCTGGAAGCGTCCGGTGGGGAAAAAGATGGTTACGACTCGCTGCTGGATATGAAAGCCGGCGTCACCAACGTTACTGTTTCCTATAACCTGTTTAACGACTCCAGTCGTGGCGGTCTGATTGGTTCCAGTGATAGCGACAATAAAAATAACAACATTACCTTCCACCATAACTGGTACAAAAACATTGAACAGCGTACGCCGCTGATTCGTCATGCAACGGTACACATGTACAACAACTACTGGAGCAATGAAAACCGTGCGGCGATGATCCACGGGATTAACTCGCGTATGACAGCGAGTGCTCTGGTGGAAAGTAATTATTTCCAAAACGTCAACAATCCCCTGTTAGCCTCTAAGGATTCTTCGCAGGCAGGTTGCTGGCAGACCAATAACGATAACACTTTGATTGATTACATTTATACGCGCACGGTTGCGAATGGGCAGGCTCATGCGATACCGGAAATCGTTGATGGCCAAATGCAATCTACTTGTGCGGTGAGCGTGCCCTACACGGTCGAGATGGATGCGGCGGCGGATGTTCCTGGGATTGTGACGGCTAATGCAGGGGTAGGAAAAATCGAAGTCGATACGGAAGGTGCTATCACGCCACCTGGCGGTGGCGGCAGCGCTAGCAGCGGTTCGAGTTCAAGTGCTGGCGGTGGTGAAACTATAGCCGGTGATTGGAATGCTTCTCCGATGATTATGAGCGGTGGCCATAGCGCAACTAGAGGCACTGTAATCAGTTCATCCGAAGAACACGTTGTTGCCGACTTTAACGGTGGGAAGATAGAGAGCAGCAAAGAGGGCTTCTTCTACGTTCACAAAGTAGTGGGTGGTGACTTTGTATTCACGGCCAATCTGGTTTCAGTAACGGCGCAAACCCGTAATGGCAGTCAGGGACAAGTTGGTATCCTGATGTGTACGGCGTGTGAAAACGGAGCTTCAACACTTTCGGCATCGGCAAAAATTGGTGTTACCGGTAATGATAGTTGGGGCATTGTTGGCGAGCACCGTCTCGATGGTGCGACGCGTAATGGACATAGTCAGGTCAGCCCAAGTGTTGTCATGGATGGCGATTTATATTTCCGTATAGTCCGCAGTGGTGATACCTATACTTCGTATTATTCGATAGATGGTGGGGAGACATGGGAGCAGAAAAACACCGGTACTTTTTCTGCTGAATTACCAGATGACGTACAAATAGGCGTCTATGGATCAAATGGTCATGACAGTGCTAATGGTTTCATTTTCGAAAACATTACATTACTTCCGCTAGAAGAAGGTTGATCCGCGATACTCGATAAACAAAGCCCACGACAGTGGGCTTTGTTTTATGCGAACACTCGTGTGAGTGTATTAGATAATGCAAAGCGAAAATCATCTATTCTGCTGCGTTGCTGCTGAGCATGTTTTATTGCGGTGATTGCGGCTCCAGTAATTCCCTTCACATTCAGCTTCACCCCTGAGAAATTATTCCTGGCCGTTTAGCAGCGTCCTTTGGGATACGCCGTCATGATAAGAGGCAGGCACAAGTAATCTCAGCTTTCCCCAATAACCCCGTTTCGCACTGCTACAGCAGGTAAATTGAGGGTATCGGCCACACCGGATTTGGTAATTCTTTGCTAGATCCACAGTGTCTGTGCTTCACCCCATAGAACCCAAGGTTGTAACCGGTCTTATCTGACCAGCGTTTCTCACTATAACAAGGATTATAAGAAACCGATTACATGCTTTCTATTAGAAAAATGTAATCGTGTTCATTCATAAATCCGCAATGCTCATCACAATAATTCAAGAAAATGACAAAATTATTGATTGACCTTATGAGAGGGGAAGTGCAAGAATTAACCAACACGCCAAGACAAGGAAGCCGCGCTATATCGGAGGTTCCTTTTTCCATTTCTCCACATGCAATCAGCCTCAGGAATGAGCAGGTGATGTCAAAAATAAATAGACGGTGAGAGAAGTCTATAGACGTCGTAAATACGCAGACCGAAAGAGCCTGTTTTATAAAAACAATAATGAAAACGTTGGAGGCATTGTGCAGCCAACGGTATGCGGAATTCCCGCAATCAAGTGGTACATCTTTTTTTACGTTTCGATTTGCAGTTGTACAGCTCGCTGTGTCGGGTGATTAATTTCATCCACACAGCGCAGTTGTCCGCCGCAAAAATCAGTGGTAACCGGGGTTAACAGCGTAGCTTCAATGGGTTTGCTCATTGAAGTCTTGTTGTTTCTGTTTCCATTTTCGAGGAGGTAAAAAAACAAATCAGAGTGCCCCTATCTGCTCATCCATGCATTGCGTCCCGTGATCAACTAAATAACCAGGCGGGCCGCAACACGATAAAGAAGGAAATATTTATGAATATGCGAGCTCCCTTATTGTTGCGCCAGTGCGCGCTCGGTGTGGGTGGTCTTTTGACTGCCGCCTTCACCTTCGCCGGCCCGGTGGGCTATGCCAGCTTGAATGGTGGTACAACCGGCGGTGCCGGTGGTGAGGTGGTTTATGCCAGTACCGGTGCGGAGATTAATCAGGCGATGTGTAATCGCGCATCAAAGAATACACCGCTGATCATTTATGTAAGCGGCACCATCAATCACGGTAATACCACAAAATATTCTGGCAATTGTGATACCAGAGCGGATGAAATCCAGTTCAAAGGTGTAAGCAACATTTCATTGATCGGTACCGGCAACGGCGCGGTGTTTGATCAGATCGGTATTCACCTGCGTGATACCTCCAACATCATTCTGCAGAACCTGCACATCAAAAACGTAAAAAAATCCGGCTCGCCAACGTCTAACGGCGGTGATGCTATTGGTATGGAAAGCGGTGTGTTCAACGTGTGGGTTGACCACTGTACGCTCGAAGCCACCGGTGGTGAGGATGATGGTTACGATTCTCTGTTGGATATGAAAGCCACCACGCAATACGTAACGGTTTCTTATACTCACTACAACCATTCCGGCCGTGGCGGCTTGATGGGTTCCAGCGACAGTGACGATACCAATACCTTCGTTACCTTCCATCACAACTATTACCAGAACATCGATTCGCGTATGCCGCTGTTGCGTCACGGCACCGCGCACTCGTTCAATAACTACTTCAACGGCATTACCAAGTCGGGCATGAACCCGCGCATGGGCGGCAAGATTAAAGCGGAACATAACCATTTCGAAAATGCCAACAACCCTATCGGTACTTTCTACACCACCAACATGGGTTATTGGGATCTTAAAGATAATATTTTTGAAAATGTTACCTGGACTTCAGCATCGGATGAATTCCCGGCGGGCCCGAATCCGGTTTCAACCACCTCAATCAATATTCCCTACTCGTATACGCTGGATGCAGCGAACTGCACCAAGAGCATCGTGCTCGCCACCGCGGGTGCGGGCAAAGGTCTGGCAACGTCCGATGGTTCTTGCAGTGTCGATCCGGGCAATCCTTCCAGCTCTAGTGCGCCCTCCAGCACACCGACCAACCCATCCAGCAGTTCGAGCAGCGTCAGCAATTCAAGCATTCCGGGTGGTGAATTGGTTTTGGGTACCAACCTGGCGGGCAACGCCGGTGCGGATGGTTCCAGCAAAGGCGGCGGCACCAGTTATGGCAACGTCACCGACGGCAACCTCAGCTCTTACTGGTCTCCCAGTTCGACGAGCGGTCAGCGTATTTCCATCAAAGGCTTGAGTGGCAGCTTCAACACGGTGGTTATCCGCGAGCTGAACAACGCTACCACCAGCTGGCGTCTGGTCAACAACGATAATGGTACCGTTTTAGCATCCGGCACCAGTCTGGGTAGCGAGCGTATCATTACCGGCTTCGGCACCATCTCTGCCAGCAAGCTCAACCTGATGATCGACAGCGCCAGCAGCGCACCGCAAATTGCTGAGTTTGAAATGTACAACGCCACAGGCAGCGTACCGGCCAGCAGTACTCCAGCTACCAGCGCGTCTTCAGCCTCCAGCGTAACGCCGCCGCCCGCCAGCAGCTCGGCTAACAGTTCAACCGCGCCAGTTGGTGAAACCGTACGTTACGAAGCTGAAAGCGCTTACCTGTATCGCGGTATTGTCGATAACATCCACAACGGCTATAGCGGCAGCGGTTTTGCTGATTATGAAAACGTAAGCGAGAGCTATGGCGAGTGGACCGTAACAGTACCTAGTGCCGGTCAGGTTACAGCGACTTTCCGCTTTGCTAACGGCACCACCGCCAACCGCCCCATGGCTATCAGTGTCAACGGCAATTTGGTGAACAGCAGCATGGACTTTAATGGCACGGGCGGCTGGGCTTCCTGGGCAACGCAGAGTCTCATCCTGACGCTTAATGCGGGTACCAATGTCATTCGTGCGGCTTCAACCACCTCAAACGGTGGCCCGAATGTGGACTATCTTGAAATTACCACCTCAGGCGGTGTGCCTTCCTCTTCCGCCAGCTCGGTTGCAGTAAGCAGTGCACCGCAGCAGCCTTCCAGTTCGTCATCTTCGACACCAGCCACTGGTGGTCAGCAATGTAACTGGTACGGCACGCTCTATCCGCTGTGCGCTACTACGCAGGATGGTTGGGGCTGGGAAGACAACCAAAGCTGTATCGCCGTTTCTACATGCAGCTCGCAACCCGCTCCCTGGGGCGTTGTGGGTGGTTCACCGGTAAGCAGCTCATCATCGGTTAACAACTCAAGCACACCGGCGGTCAGCAGCAGTTCATCGTCAGTCGTGACCTCCAGCAGCGCCGCAAATTCTTCGCTGCCGGATTACTCTGGCCCGATCAGCAACGACTGTATCAACCTCGCCACAAACCCCAACGTGAACTGGCGCGATACTGCATTGCAGAGCGATCAGGAAATCGTTGAGTGTCTGGCACAAACTCTCGGTCAGCCCGTGGGCTACGGTGAGAATGCACGCGGTGGTTATGATCCAAACGGCAACAGCAAACTGACCGTCATCACCAAAAACGGCAGCACCTCGGTAGAGCAACAGATTTACGATGCGATCACCGATGACGCCCACAACTGGGTTGTGTTCGACAAGTTTGATTTTGCGAACCCGTCGGAAATTGCGATGTACCGTTTGCAGTGTGGCAACTCGGCTGTTCAATCCCACCTGGGAGCGACCGAAGCACAATGTCTCAACTACACCCAATGGTGTTCCAGCAAAGGTGTTTCCAGTGCAAATTGTGTGAGCGAATTCTTTAACAATGCGTTGAATGAAAAGAACCTGCCCATCCGCAATATCGTTGTGGGTTCTAACAAAACTCTCGACGGCCGCATGAGCGAAGCCTTCTTCCGCTTTAATGGTTTTGCGATTGGTCGCGACAGTTCCGGTCAGGCAACTCAGACGTCTAACAGCGTGATCCTGACACACCTGAATTTCGTGGGTGCCGGTCACACGGAAGATCACGGACTCGACCCGGATATGATTCGCGTTACCGGTGAGTCACACGATGTCTGGATTCATCGCAACAACTTCGACACCACGGGCGACGCCGCCTTTGATGTAAAAGTGGGTGCGTATGACATCACCATCTCCTACAACAAATTGGTGGATGTGAAGCGCGCGTCACTGCACGGCTCCAGCGACAGCCGCACGATCAATGCACAAATCACCACCACCATGCACCACAATGCGTTTATCACGCGCGATGAAAGTTACAGCTCTTTGGGTAACACGCTGCGTCGTATTCCATTGATCCGTCGCGGTACCTCGCACATGTTCAACAACGTGTTTGTGAATTACCGTAAGGATATTCTCAGCGTTCGCGTCGGTGCGAGTGTGCTCTGGGAAGATAACGCCTTTGTAGTGAACCGCGCGCATCAGGAAAAAAGTTCATTGGAATCTTCGTTGAATGAACTGCAGTCGAATCTGGCACGTGATGTCAGCGGCGGCAGCTTCCGCGATGATGGCAGTGCCCTGTGGTTCGCTGATGGTGCCTGTAATATCGACAGCACAACCATGCGTGAAATTAACGCGTCGTCGGGCAGCGTGGGTAATCTGACCCAGCAGTATTCATCCAGATCACAAAATGATATTGCTAACTGGCGTTTCGATGCCGGGCAGGATCTGGTGGATTATGTGAGCGCGACCGCCGGTCGTTATGGTGAGTTGCCCTTTAACTCTCCACTCGCGGGTGATCGTTATTATGTGTTAGGACTCGGCAAGGTGCCGTGTTTGTAAGTGAGTGAAATGGTTTGCCGGTGTCGCCTCGGGCGGCGCCGGCATTCTTACGATTTTATACGGAAGAGACCTGTTGATGTAGCCGTATATGAATCAGTTCATACATCAACGAACATGCAAGTTAACCTGAAAATTCGTTGTAATTTCTGCAGCGAATTTTCACATTAGCTGGCTAGAACAATAATAAGTTTTCCAGTGTTCCTCCCGGCGTTGCGTTTTGCGTAGCGGCTTTTCCTTAGCGCGAATTTTTTACTCAACCGATTGTGAAGCTGTCACGGCTTCCTGATTGGTTGGTTGTATTGTGCGTAGTTATTGAGGAGAAAAATCCCACCAGAAAAACCATTTATTTTTTGCCTAGACGACAAGGCTGCGCATCGACAGATGGCGGCTCGACTAATAACGATTGAAAATCAACAGGTAAAATAAAAAATGAAAGTCATCAACTTACCGCGACATTTTGGTAAATACACATTGTTTATCGCAGCCAATGCATTATTCGCCGGAGTTATCCACGCGCAGACACTCGGCCCAAACCTGGCGGTGACAGGTCCCGGAGCGGGCGCGGACGGTTCGGGGTTCAGCAACACCAAACTGGTACGTGACGGCAACGTAACCACCGCCAGCCAGGCCGGCGGCACCAGCAATCAGCGAATTTCCGTGAAGTGGAGCAGTGCAGTCAGTTTCAACACCGTCGTGTTGCGCGAGGCGGGCAGCAACATTACTACCTGGCAACTCGTCAACAACGATTCCGGCGCGGTGCTGGCCACCGGCAGCGGAATTGGCGCAGCACGCACGGTTAATCTGGGCAATGTCAGCGCCAAGAAAATTAACCTGATCGTTAACGCCAGTGCGAAGCCGTCCATGGCGGAGTTTGAAGTGTATAACGCGAGCGGCAATGTCAGCTCCAGTGCGAGCAGCGCTGTTCAATCCAGCACACCGCAATCCAGTGCGCCCCAGTCGAGTACACCCAAATCCAGCAGCAGTGCATCATCCGTACCGCGCTCAAGCAGCTCGTCAAGTTCCGTACCGCGTTCCAGCAGCGCAAGTTCATTGCCACGCTCGAGCAGTTCTTCCAGTTCGCTGCCAGATTATTCAGGACCCATCAGCAACGACTGTATCACGCTGGCCACGAATCCCAACGTGAACTGGCGGCAGACATCATTGCAGACGGATCAGGAAATTGTCGCATGTCTGTCACAGACGCTTGGTCAAGCTGTGGGTTACGGGGAAAACGCGCGGGGCGGTTTTGATCCCAATGGCAACAGCAAGTTGACCATCATCAAAAAGAACGCCGCGCAAACCGTAGAAGAACAGATTCTTGCAGCCATTGCCGGCGACGAACACAACTGGATTGTGTTTGATAAATTTGATTTTGCGCAGCCGCACGAAATCGGCTTGTATCGTGCGTATTGCAGTAATGCGACGGTGCAGTCTCTGCTCGGTGCCAGCGAATCCGAATGTATCAATTATCAGCAATGGTGCGCGCGCAAAGGCTTTTCAAATCAGGCCACGTGTCTGAATGAGTTCTTCAATAAAGCCATGCACAAGAGCACTATTCCTATCCGTATTCCGGTCATCGGTTCTAATAAAACCATCGACGGCCGCATGAGCGAAGCCTTCTTCCGCTTCAGCGGTTTTGCTATCGGCAGTGACAGTTCGGGTGCGCCCACCAAAACGTCTAACAGCGTTATCCTCACGCACTTGAATTTCCAGGGCGCGGGTCATACCGAAGACCATTATGTTGATCCGGACATGATTCGGGCTACCGGCGCATCGCGCGATATCTGGATTCATAAGAATACGTTTGATCTCACGGGCGACTCCGCATTCGATGTAAAAGTCGGTGCGTATAACATCACCATGTCGTACAACAAAGTGATTGATGTGTTACGTGCTTCTTTGCATGGCTCCAGCGATAGCCGCACGATCAATTCGCAGATCACCACCACCATGCACCACAACGCTTTCGTTACGCGCGATTCGCGTTATCTGACCCTGGGTAACACGGGTCGGCGCGTACCGCTGATTCGCCGTGGCACGTCACACATGTTCAACAACGTCTTCGTCAACTACCGCAAGGATGTACTGAGCATTCGTGTCGGCGCGAAAGTGTTGTGGGAAGACAACATGTTTGTCGTTAACCAGAGCCTGCAGGAGAAAAGTTCTCTGGAGTCTTCGTTGAGCGAACTGCGCGGCAATCTGGTGAAAGACATCAGCGGTGGCAGCTTCCGTGGTGAAGGTGTGTATCTGTGGTTCGCTGATGGTGCGTGCAACTTGAACAGCGCAACGCGCACGGCGATCACGGCATCTTCCGGCAGTGTCGGCAACCTCACGCAAACTTATTCCGCTACGTCACAGAATAAAATTAATGGATGGCGTTTTGATGCGGGTCAGGAACTGGTGGATTACGTGAGCGCGACAGCGGGCAAATATGG
>CAYUVQ010000116.1:0-8692 GCA_964448175.1 uncultured Cellvibrionaceae bacterium
GGGCACTTTCCTGAGCCAGCCAATGAAACTTGGTTTTGTTTTTGGTAAACATATTTCCGCATCCTGACAAAATAAAAATTGAAATGAGGCATAGCTTAAATAAAATGAAATTAACCTTCATACACACTCCTGCTTCGTTTGCGCCCTTCACCTTTACCCTCAAATCTAGGCGTCATACCAATTTTCTCTTTTGCAGACATATGTAAATGTCTATTGCGAACTTGTTTTAATAGGGGCGCACAAGGGTTATAAGTATTTCTATCGGTGACCATATATCTGTATATATCGCGTTCCAGTTCTACCAGCTCAGGATAATCATCAATCACTTCCTTTGCATCTGCTTCTAATTTGTCGTGGTTGATAGGTACCTGTTGCTGTTTTGCATGTGTCGCCATGACTTTAAGCGGGATACGGCAATAGGCATTGGAGATCCCCGAACGTTTTCCTTTTGTGTAAGCGCTGACAACCAGACCCAAATGATTTTTAATTTCGTGATATTCAATTTGCTGTTCGGTTTGGGTGTATAAGTACCAGCCTTGCTTGACGAGCTGTTGTGCGTCTCGTTTCACAGCGTCCGGGGCACCTTGGTAGAGGGTGAAATCTTCGTTACTTCCTTCATGGCCGAGCTCATGGTAGCTGCCACCGACATCGGAGTGGGCGCCAGGCATAAAATATTCTATCCCTTTTTTATCGGCGCTCTTGATATTAGTAAGAGAGAAATTTTTTCGGTATTCATCCGCTGCAGCGAGTTGCACGACCATATCGGCTTCGCTTATCGCGTCCAATTTCAACTTCCGTGTATCGTCGCGGAAACTGATGCCGTGGGAGGAGACGGTATCAAATAGGCCAGCAAAACGGATCTTTGTTTCCCTAACCTGAAAACCGTGAAGCCGTAGCTGATCTTTTATGGTTTTATTTTCTTCCAAAATAAGTTTGTAGATGGCATAGCGTGCGGTTGCAGCACCGCGGCTGAAGCCAAACACGTCAAAATGCAGCTGCGCAAAGTAATGCTTGATGGGCGATAAATTATCTCTTTCATACTTACTGCCTAAGATTTTACCAACCGCCTCCATTATCCCCTTAGAACACTTATTCTTTACACCAGCCTCCCCAACTCCTATGGCATAACCACCCAATTTATCGGTCTTATCGTTCCGGGTGCCGGGACCTTCGGTATAAACCATAACCGTAATGTCGTAGCCCTCAGCAGGCTGGTCCTTTATGTATGTATCCAATGACGCAATATTGGTATACCAGTTTTCATAACTGGCGTTCCCGCCTTTCAACTTGCTCCAGAAAGTTTTGCTTTTTTCATACGCACTAAGCCCGGCTTGTTTGCTGTCAATATTTGTTTTGTTGTTACCGGTTCCATCGAATAACAACACGCAGCGTACCTTGATAGGTTTTTTATCACCTACCGGGTCTTCCGGTTGTTCTGGTTCGGGTGTTTTTACTGATTCACCAATTTCCATCGATTGAGCCCTGTTTCTAACACTTTTGACTTATTGATTAACGGTAATTTTTTCAACGACTAGCGCACCGCGCCTGGCAGTATCCGACGAGCTGTAAACAAGATGTTTATGCGATTTTTGTTTCCGCCATAAATCCTCCGCCGCCAGGGTAATCAGTGCCGGTGCTGTTGCCGCGCCCAGATCGCCCAGACAATCTGCCGGGTGTTCCATTCGAATAGGATCAGCGAATTTGGATTTGTTGCGCAAAAAGGCCACGCCATATTCTTTGGCCCAGTGATTTTCGCCGTTCATGCTGCTGTAAATTGTTTGAATACTGCTATCAGGATGGTCCGCCAGTGCTTTCTTGAATGCCTGATCCAGACCATCGCCGCGATAGGGCTGTTCGCTGTACAGGTGTCCTGGTTCGTCTGCCAGACCGGGAGGGTAAAGAGCGATGATGCTGTTGTCTCGCACGAGAGCCAGGTCAGGGTTTGGTGTCAGTAACAAAAAAGCAGCCCCTTCTCCCGGCGCAAAACCGTCGGCGGTTTCGCTGGTTAATGCGCGGTTTGCATTGTCCAATATCTTCAGGCGTTCCCTGCTGCAGAAGGAGTCGCTTCCACCTACGAGGATGTAGTCGTGACTATCCAGCAGGTAACGAAAGGCAAATGCGATTGCCTCCATGCCAGCCGCGCGGCCGCTGTGGCAGGCCCGTGTTAATGCTGAATGTACCAGCGTTGAGCATTGTTCGGCGAGATTACGAATTAACAGGCCGAGCGGCACACAGGGTCCTGACTCTGGTTCCGGCATGGACAAGATGAGCGGAATAGGTTGCACAACCGATTGGCCGCGGCAGGCTTCGCCAAGGGCCAGGATGGCCATTTTTATGGTGTGATCGTATTGTGCGTTGTAAGAATCACACTCCTCCAGCTCGTATTCCAACAGCTCAAAAACCTCCGCTGGAACCTCGGCCATGGTAATGGGCTTGCCGTTTTTGCTGAGATGATGGGAGTGCTGATAACCGGTTTTACCTGCTCTAACTGCCAGCGCAGTGGTTGCAGTGGTGGGGCCGACCGATGTAATCAAGCCGGTACCGGCAATATAAAGACGGGGAGATGCTGTGGATAATCCTTTATTCATTGTGAAGTCCCTGGAAATTCGGTTTCGTCTGATCTGTAAAAGAATTATCAGTGATTACCGGCTTACAGGGTGTGAATAACGTCATCCTTTTCGTGATTAAACTGCGCACGTCTTTACCAGACCAACGTGAACGAGATTGACAAAGGTCCGCGATCCAACAAATCAACGCCGCCAGAACAACGGACTGAACAACACCAGCAAGGTAAACACCTCCAGACGCCCCAGCAGCATGGCAAAACACAGTACCCATTTGGCGGGTGCATTGATGCTGCTGTAGTTCGCGGCTACCTCGCCCATGCCGGGGCCGAGGTTAGTGATGCAGGCGCCGACGGCGGAAAAGGCGGTAATCAGATCCAGGCCGCTGATCATCAGCAACTGAAACATCACGATGTACATCACCACATACATCGCGAAAAATCCCCACACCGCCTCTACTACCCGATCCGGCACATGAATGCGGCCCACTTTAATAGGAATGACGGCATTAGGGAAAATCAGCCGATGAATTTCGCGGATGCCTTGTTTGTAGAGCAACAGTACGCGAATCATCTTCATGCCTCCGCCGGTTGAGCTGGCACAGCCGCCCAGAAACGCGAGGATAAATAATGCAAAGGGCAGTGAGCCTGGCCAGGCGACAAAATCGGCGGCGAAGCCGGCGGTGCTAAGTGTGGAAGCGAGGTTGAAGAAGCCGATTACCAGACTGTCTTGGGCGGTGTAGGTGTGGGTAGCGTAGAGATAAGCCACCGTCACCAGCGCTCCTGCCACGATCCAGCCGAAGTAAAAGCGGAATTCTGCATCTTTGAAGTAATAGCGCAGGCTCTTTTCACGCCACACGAAAAAGTGCAAGGCGAAGTTGGCGCCCGAGATCAGCACGAAGAGGGAGCAGATCCACAGGATCGCGTCGCTGTTGAAGTAGCGGATGCTCTGATCATGCGTTGAGAAACCGCCGTTGGAAACGGTGGAAAAAGCGTGGCACAGGGCTTCAAACCAGTTCATTCCTGCCAGCCAATAGGCCACGCCGCAGGTAACGGTGAGTGTGAGATAGATCAGAAACAGCGCTTTGGCTGTTTCGGTGATACGCGGCGTAAGTTTGTTGTCCTTCACTGGCCCCGGCGCTTCCGCGCGATACAGCTGCATACCCCCGATCCCCAGCATCGGCAGAACCGCTACGGCTACCACGATGATGCCGATCCCGCCGAACCATTGGAGCTGGTGCCGGTAATAAAGGATGGACGGTGGCAGTGTGTCCAGCCCGCTGATAACCGTGGCCCCGGTAGTTGTGAGGCCGGACACGGCTTCAAACATGGCATCGGTAAACGAGAGGCTCAAGCCTTTGGAAAGAATCAGGGGCAGGGCACCGAAGGTACTCAGCACCGACCAGAAGAGTGCGGTTACCAGGAAGCCGTCACGGGTGCGCAGGTCCGCTTTGCTGGTGCGTACGGGTAACCACAGACCGAGGCCGGCCGCAAAAGTGACGGCAAAAGCCAGCAGGAACGTCATGTAATTGTGGTCATCGAACCACAGCGAGATGACGATAGGGACCAGCAGCGTCAGGCTGAACAGAGTGAGCAATACGCCCAGGACCCGGATAATGGTGGCAAAATTCATGTCACGCGTCGTTCATCAATGATCAGAATATTGAGCCGCTGAAGCTTTGGCAGCCACCATGCCGGCTGTCTCGAGCAGGGTTTCAGCGGAATTTTAGAAAAAGGTGAAGCCAACCTGGAACAGCTTCTCGATGTCGCGAGTGTGCTTTTTATCCAGCAGGAACACAATGACGTGGTCCCCGGATTCCACCACCACCTCGTCGTTGGCAATGATGACCTCACTGTCGCCGTCGGCGGTGTTGCGCACCAGGGCACCGATCGTGGCGCCTTCCGGCAGGTCAATATCCTCAAGCGCTTTACCCACTACTTTGGAGGACTTCGCATCGCCGTGCGCGATCAACTCAAGGGCCTCCGCCGCGCCGCGCCGCAGTGAGTGAACGTTCACCATATCACCACGCCGCACGTGGGTGAGGAGGCTGCCGATGGTGGTGGTTTGTGGCGAAATGGCAATGTCGATGTCGCCGCCCTGGACCAGATCTACATAGGCCGGGTTGTTGATCAGCGTCATCACTTTGCGTGCCCCCAGACGCTTGGCCAGCATCGAGGACATGATGTTGGCTTCATCGTCGTTAGTGAGCGCGAGGAACACGTCGGTATCCTCGATATTCTCCTCCAGCAGCAAATCCTGATCCGTACCGCTGCCGTGCAACACGATGGCGCGCTCAAGATTCTCGGACAACCGGGCACAGCGGGCGAGGTTATGCTCAATCACGCGGACGTTGTAGCGCCCCTCCAGCTTCTTCGCCAGACGGTAACCAATGTTGCCCCCGCCGGCGATGGTCAGCCGCTTGTAAGGAACATCAAGGCGGCGCAGCTCGCTCATCACCGCGCGGATATCGGCTTTGGCTGCAATAAAGAACACTTCGTCGTCCGCTTCGATCACCGTCGAACCGGTCGGCATAATGGCGCGATTACGCCGATAAATAGCGGCCACACGCGATTTAACATTCGGCATGTGCTGCCGCAGATAACTTAATTCCTGCCCCACCAGGGGTCCGCCATGATAAGCACGCACCGCCACCAGCTGCACCTTGCCACCTGCGAAATCCAGCACCTGCAGCGCGCCGGGGTTTTCAACCAGGCGGAAGATGTAGTCCGAAACAAGCTGCTCGGGACTGATCAAGACATCAATGGGAATGGCGCCGCTTTCAAACAAAGTGCGGTGGGTGAGGTAAGAGGTGGAGCGGACCCGCGCGATTTTAGTGGGAGTGCGGAACAGGCTGTCGGCAACGCGACAGGCGATCATATTGATTTCATCATGATTGGTGACTGCGACCAGCATGTCCGCATCTTCGATACCGGCCTGGATCAAGATGTCGGGGTGAGACCCTTCGCCAACGATGACGCCGATATCGAGGCGGTCCCGCAGGTCCCGCAGACGACCTTCGTCGGTGTCCACCACAATGATGTCATTGGCTTCACTGGCCAGGTGCTCCGCCAGGCTGCCACCGACTTGTCCCGCACCCAGGATGATGATCTTCATATGCCGCCTTACTCACGGGTTAAATCTATAAGTCCACGTCCGATTTTTGTATAGCCGATTGGACGCGTGAACGCCCTAAAAAATATCTCTAATGAGTTCCCGTGTTACGCAAACGTGGCTGGTATGCATCAAGGCGATTTGCGTAAACGTGCGTAATAAAACCCATCGTGCCCGTCTGCATGGGGGAGCAGCTGCTGGCCACAGGGTTGGGAAACGCCCCAGGGAACATCCAGTTGATCGCAGGTGGCCGCTGGCTGGCGTGCCAAAAATGCCTCGACCACCTGGGTATTTTCTTCGGGCATTATGGAGCAGGTCGCATACAGCAAGATGCCGCCGGGCTTGAGCAGCGGCCAGAGGCTGTCGAGCAGCTTGCCTTGCAGCTGGGCCAGCCTGCTTATATCAGCGGCGCTGCGCAAGACTTTAATGTCCGGGTGGCGACGGATGATGCCGGTGGCGGAGCACGGAGCGTCCAGCAGGATGCGGTCGAAGCGCTGCCCATCCCACCAGTCGCCCGGTTGGCTGGCATCACCGCACAGGATTTGGGCATCGACGTGCAACCGCGCCAGATTCTCCCGCACGCGACTCAGACGGCGTTCATCGGCGTCCAGCGCTACCACCTGCAGGCCGTCCGCACTTTCAAGAATATGGCCGGTTTTACCGCCGGGAGCGGAACAGGCATCCAGAATCCGCTGCCCCGCTTCTAGCTGCAGCAGCCCGGCGCTGAGTTGCGCAGCTTCATCCTGTACGCTGAGGGTACCGGCCTCGAACAGCGGCAATTGCCTTGGGTCACAGGCTTGCTGCAAGGTGAAGCCCACGGGACTAAAAGGGGTCGGCTGCGCCGAGAAACCTTTGGAGGCCAGATCAGCAAGATAAGTTGCGCGGGGTTCGTGGCGGATATTCAGGCGCAGAGTAAAGGGTGGGTGCGCGTTGTTAGCCGTAATGATCTGTTCGATTGCGGTGGGCCAGGCGGCCCGCAGCCGGTCGAGCAGCCACACGGGATGACTGGTGGTAAAGGCGGGATTGTCCTGCAGCTGGTGTTCCAGCTTATCGCGCTCCCGTTGGAAGCGGCGCAGTACCCCATTGACCAGCTTGGTAGCCCAGGGCTTTTTCAGGGGGCGGGTCGCTTCTACCGTCTCCCCGATGGCGGCATGGTCCGGCACCCGCAGGTGCACCAGCTGGTAAAGGCCCAGCAGCAGCAGTGCTTGAATATCGCTGTCCTTGCCGCGCAGGGGTTTATCGAGCAGGTGCTGCAGGTAAGCGTCCAGCTGGGGTTGCCAGCGGAGGGTACCGAAACACAGTTCCTGCAAAAAAGGCCGCTCATTTTCGGCCACTTTGGGCAGAGCCTGTGGCAGCAGGCTGGACAATGAACCCTGCTGGCGCAGGATCTGACCAATAACTTGCGCAGCGGCAGTACGGGCGGTAAGCGCCATCAGGCAGGAATCTCCAGCTGGTCACCCACGCTGAACAACGTGGGATGGCCGCGCAGTAATTCGTTGATCATCAACGGCTTTTTGCCGGGCAGTTGTAATTGTTCGAGCAACAGGCTGTCTTCTCCACAGCTGATGCGCAAGCCTGCCGCATTCACTTCAATAAGGCTGCCGGGTGCTTTGCCGGCATTGCCGGAGATGACCCGGCTGGACCAGATCCGGATGCGTTCGTCGCTGCCGGCCCGCTGGAACACGGCAATCGGGAAGGGATTAAACGCGCGCACCTTACGCTCCAGTACAGCGGCCGGCAGACGCCAGTCGAGCAGTGCTTCTTCCTTTTGTAACTTGGGCGCGTAGCAGCTCTGGCTGTCATCCTGTTGTTCGGGCTGGACCGTACCATTTTGCAGCTGGTCCAGCGCCTCGAGCAGTGCCGGTGCACCTATGGTCAGAAGGCGATCATGCAAGCTTCCGCCAGTATCCTCGGGGAAAATTGGGCATTCTGCTTTAATCAGCATGGCTCCTGTATCGAGTCCAACATCCATCTGCATGATCGTCACGCCAGTTACACTGTCTCCGGCTTCCAGGGCGCGCTGAATCGGCGCGGCTCCCCGCCAGCGGGGCAGGATCGAGGCGTGGACATTAATGCAGCCGAGGCGCGGAATCTCCAGAACCGCTTTGGGCAGCAGCAGGCCATAAGCCACCACTACCATAATGTCCGCATTCAGGGCAGTCAGCTCTTGCTGGGCAGCAGCATCTTTGAGCGACAAGGGCTGATAGACAGGGATATCGTGGGAGAGAGCCAGCGCTTTCACCGGGCTGGCGGTTAACTTCTTACCGCGGCCGGCAGGGCGATCCGGTTGCGAGTAAACCGCAATAATCTGGTGCCGGCTGTTCAGCAGCGCTTGCAGATGGTGTGCGGCAAAGTCCGGCGTGCCGGCAAAGACAATTCGCAGACCGGCAGAGGATGCAGCAGATGAGGGAGTTAATGTCATGGAGAACCCGGGTTATCCGAAACCAGAGGAAGAAAAAAGCCTGATGGGTCAGATCAGGCTTGGGCGCGATGTTTCTTTTCAAGTTTTTTGCGAATACGTGAGCGCTTGATGGGCGACACGTAGTCAACAAAGAGTTTGCCGTTAAGGTGGTCTATCTCATGCTGGATACAGACCGCCAGCAAACCATCTGGCTCAATCGTGAAGGGATTGCCCTCCCGGTCCAGTGCGCTCACCCGAACATGGCCGGGGCGCACCACCGTCTCATAAAAACCGGGGATCGACAGGCAGCCTTCGTCGTATTCCTGCAGCTCCTCGTCCAGCACCGTAATCTCCGGGTTGATAAATACCATGGGCTGGGATTTATCTTCGCTGATGTCGATTACGATGACGCGCTCATGCACATTCACCTGGGAAGCGGCCAACCCAATACCCGGTGCGTCGTACATGGTCTCAAACATGTTATCGATCAACTGCCGGATACGATCGTCGACCACGGCGACAGGTTTTGCGACTGTGCGCAGGCGCGGATCGGGAAATTCAAGTATTTCTAATATCGCCATAGCTTGTGACAAACTTCTAGTAAAAAGACAATAAC
>CAYUVQ010000117.1:0-3389 GCA_964448175.1 uncultured Cellvibrionaceae bacterium
AAGTAGGTCGAATTAGCCGGTAGGCGTAATCCGACAGAGCAAGATGAAATACCAGCAAGCGTAATTCGGCAACGTGTTGCAAATTACCCATAACCTAATCAGCTAGACCATTTTGTCCGTAATAAGCAGTCGTCAATAAAAACGTCAGCGGTTTGATATTTCACGATGAAGTTTCAACGCTGATCCAACAAAGACACAAGTAACAACAAGGACGCACCGGCGTTTATACACGCTTACGGTTGTTTTAACCCTACTCAGACACAACGGAGTTAGACCCATGAAATTGAACAAAATAGTTAAGCACATCGGGGCCCTCGGCTTTGCCTGCAGCCTGACACTAACTGCTGTAGCAACACACGCAGCAGACACCATCAAGGTCGGCGTATTGCATTCGCTCTCCGGCACCATGGCGATTTCAGAAACCACTTTGAAAGACACCATGCTGATGCTGATCGAAGAGCAAAATAAAAAAGGCGGACTGCTTGGCAAAAAACTCGAAGCCGTCGTAGTAGACCCGGCATCCAACTGGCCTTTGTTTGCGGAAAAAACCCGCGAGCTGCTGGAAAAAGAAAAAGTCGACGCGATCTTTGGCTGCTGGACTTCGGTATCGCGCAAGTCTGTGTTGCCGGTGGTTGAAGAATTAAACGGCATTCTGTTTTATCCGGTGCAATACGAAGGTGAAGAGTCTTCGCGTAATGTGTTTTACACCGGTGCCGCACCAAACCAGCAAGCGATCCCCGCTGTTGATTATCTGATGAATGAACTT
Organism: uncultured Cellvibrionaceae bacterium; assembly: GCA_964448175.1. Taxonomy (GTDB): domain Bacteria; phylum Pseudomonadota; class Gammaproteobacteria; order Pseudomonadales; family Cellvibrionaceae; genus Cellvibrio. Next base: position 767 of record CAYUVQ010000117.1, read on the forward strand.
GAAGTAAAACGCTGGGTGCTGGCTGGCACCGATTATGTTTATCCGCGTACCACTAACAAGATTCTGGAAGCCTATCTGAAATCCAAAGGTGTAAAAGCTGAAGACATCATGATCAACTACACGCCCTTCGGTCATTCAGATTGGCAGAATATCGTAGCGGATATCAAACGCTTTGGTTCGGCCGGCAAAAAAACTGCCGTAGTTTCCACCATCAACGGCGATGCCAACGTTCCCTTCTATCGTGAACTGGGCAATCAGAAAATTTCTGCAGAAGATATTCCCGTGGTCGCCTTCTCCGTCGGCGAAGAAGAATTGTCTGGTATAGATACCAAACCATTGGTGGGCCATCTCGCCGCGTGGAATTATTTTATGAGCGTGGAGAATGATGCGAATGATGCGTTTATCAAGCAATGGAAAAGCTTCATTAAGAATCCAAAGCGCGTAACCAACGACCCAATGGAAGCGCACTACATTGGTTTCAATATGTGGGTAAAAGCCGTTGAAAAAGCGAAATCAACCGATACCGATAAAGTGATCGACGCGATTGTAGGGGTCGAAGTACCAAACCTGACTGGCGGCACCAGCAAGATGCTGCCCAACCACCATATCACCAAGCCGGTGCTGATCGGCGAGATTCAGGACGACGGTCAGTTCCTTACCGTGTGGGAAACCGATGGTCTGGTTGAAGGTGATGCCTGGTCCGACTATCTGGACGGCAGCAAAGATCTGACATCTGACTGGATCAAATTGAAGTGCGGTAATTACAACACCACAACAAAGAAATGTTTGGGTGCTGCAATGCCGTAAATTCGTCTCACCATGGGTCAGGGTGTTGTTGCCAGTGGCAGCAACACCTAACCCATCATTAGCTTGCAGAATGAACGGCGCGTCGGATCTGCAAATAATTAATAAAGAATATAACTCTGTTTCAAAGACATCGTTATCGAAAGAGAAAATGTTATGCCTAATTTACAGTGGCTGTTAAAGAATTTGCTCGGCGCCTTCCTTTTGGCAAGTCTGGCAAATAGCGCCACGGCGCAACCCGACGCAACGCACGGCGAACCAGCCTCCGCTACATCAAATCAATTTGAAACACTGATACAGGAATTACCGCAAGGGAGCTTACCTAAACGTGTGCAGACGATCAAAGCCCTGGCAGCCATTCAGGACGGGCGCGTCGCAACGATTATCGAAGCACTACTGCTAGGAAACCTTTATGCCGACCGACAGGACCCGCCAGTGGTTGCGATCAGCATCGGCAGTGGAAAGTTCACTAATGCGCTTACCACTGAAGCTGTCTCCCCAGATGACGCAAAACAATTGAAACGTATTCCGATCAACAACACTATGCGCAATCAGCTGCGAACACTGTTGGCAAGCATCAACATCAACCATGCACAACCAGAGACAAGGCATAAAGCGGTGCGACAGGTCATCAGCGACGGCATTGATGAAACCACCCTCGAATTATTAACGTCCCGGCAATTAACTGAACCAAATAAAAAAGTGCGCGAAGCGCTAACCATCGCTATCGCGCTGTATAACCTTGACAGTGATGATCCCAAACAACGTCTGGATGCCATTGCTTTACTTAGCGGCTCGCTGGAGCCAGAGGTGCGCACCAAGCTGAACACCATTGCCGCACAGGATGAAGATAAAACCGTACGGGCGCTGGCAAAGAAAAATCTCAAGGAAATTGAAGATCGTATTAGTACCTACCGTATCGGGGAGAATATTTTCTTTGGTTTAAGCCTCGGCTCTGTTTTGTTGCTGTCGGCGATAGGACTGGCCATTACCTTCGGCGTTATGGGCGTGATCAATATGGCCCACGGCGAGCTGATGATGATCGGCGCCTACACCACCTGGGTGGTGCAACAGATTTTTCCAAACCAGATCACCTACAGTCTATTGATCGCTGTGCCCGCCGCCTTTGTGGTAGCCGGTCTGGTGGGTATCGCAATTGAGCGCGGTGTTATCCGCTTTTTATATGGGCGTCCACTGGAAACCTTACTCGCCACCTTCGGCATCAGCCTTATTTTGCAACAGGCAGCGCGCAGTATTTTTTCACCGCTTAATCGCGCCGTAAGCCTGCCGGATTGGATGAGCGGCTCGATGGAAATCAATCCCGTTTTCTCCATCACCTACAACCGTCTGTACATTCTTATTTTTGGACTGGTGGTGTTTTTTGTATTGATGATGATCCTCAAGAAAACCACCCTCGGTTTGAAGGTTCGTGCGGTATCGCAAAATCGCGCAATGGCGCGTGCTGTTGGTGTGCGGGCCAGCTGGGTAGACGCACTTACCTTTGGTCTTGGTTCAGGCATTGCCGGTATCGCCGGTGTTGCGTTATCACAGCTGACAAATGTCGGCCCCAATCTCGGCCAGGCTTATATCATCGATTCGTTTATGGTGGTTGTTTTCGGTGGCGTAGGCAATTTGTGGGGCACGCTGGTTGGCGCCATGGGATTGGGCATCATCAATAAATTCCTTGAACCTTATGCGGGTGCCGTCCTTGCAAAAGTATTAGTGCTGGTGCTGCTAATTCTGTTTATCCAGAAGAAACCCAAAGGCCTGTTTCCACAAAAAGGACGCGCGGCGGCCGATTAGTTTTCGCTTCTATACA
>CAYUVQ010000117.1:3489-8678 GCA_964448175.1 uncultured Cellvibrionaceae bacterium
TTTAAATATCTGAGAGCTGGTTTATGTTGACTCAACGTTTATTACTTAGTGATCGCGGCGGCATGATTGTACTTGGCCTTATCGCGTTGACCGCCGTAGTCGTGCCCATACTAAATCTCGCAGTGCCCCAAGGCTCGACATTTCACGTATCCACTTACACCGTGACTTTGCTCGGAAAATTTTTGTGCTATGCACTGCTTGCGTTGTCGGTGGATCTGATCTGGGGCTACGCCGGTATTTTATCGCTGGGTCACGGTGCATTTTTTGCGTTGGGCGGTTATGCCATGGGCATGTACCTGATGCGCCAGATTGGTGATCGCGGGCAATACGGTAATCCGGAACTGCCGGATTTTATGGTGTTTCTGAATTGGGATGCCCTGCCGTGGTATTGGCAGGGATTTGATATGTTCTGGTTCGCCATGCTGATGGTCTTGTTGATACCTGCATTGCTTGCTCTCGTATTTGGCTGGCTTGCATTTCGGTCGCGGGTTACAGGGGTTTATTTTGCGATTATTACCCAAGCACTCACTTATGCCTTGATGCTGGCATTTTTCCGTAATGAGATGGGTTTTGGTGGCAACAATGGCTTAACCGATTTTAAAGATATTCTCGGCTTTCCAATCACCGCAAGCGGAACCCGTGTAAGTTTATTTGTGATGTCCGCATTAATGCTGATTCTCGCCTATCTCGCCTGCCGTTACGTCGTAACCTCGCGTATGGGACGAATCATTGTGTCCATTCGCGATGCGGAAAGTCGCACGCGATTTTGTGGTTACAAAGTGGAATCCTACAAGCTCTGGCTATTTGTTTTCTCCTCAGTGCTTGCGGGAATAGCAGGTGCGCTTTATGTACCTCAGGTCGGCATCATTAATCCCGGCGAGTTTTCGCCATTGAATTCCATTGAGCTGGTCGTGTGGGTTGCAACGGGCGGACGAGGGACTTTATTTGGTGCAATTGTAGGAGCCTTCGCGGTGAATTATGGCAAAACTGTTTTTACATCATGGTCGCCGGAAGCCTGGTTGTTTGTATTGGGTTCTCTGTTTGTGCTGGTCACACTGGTGCTGCCAAAAGGGCTGGTTGGCCTGGCGGCGCGAATAAAACGTAACAACAAACCAGCAGACAATGCATCCACGCTTAACCCAGCGGAGGAGACGCACTGATGAATATTTTTACCCAGGCGCGTCGCACACTCGGCCAGAGTGATCCCAACTTCGGCGCTCCACTGGATACAACTCACGGCCCTATTTTGTATGTCGAAGGAGTCACTGTCAGCTTCGATGGTTTCCGTGCGTTGAATAATTTGAATCTATATGTCGATGAAGGTGAATTGCGCTGCATCATCGGGCCTAACGGCGCGGGCAAAACGACGATGATGGATGTCATTACCGGAAAAACGAAGCCGGACAGCGGCAGTGTTTATTTCGGCCAACAGATTAATTTGCTCGAACTTTCTGAACACCAGATTGCCCGCGGCGGAATCGGGCGTAAATTTCAAAAGCCAACCATCTTTGAAGCACTGACTGTTTATGAAAACCTTGAGCTGGCCACCGCAGCGGATAAGCGGGTGTGGTGGACACTGACCCAATCGCTTAACAGCAGTCAACGTTATCGCATTGATGAAGTGCTTGTGCAGATTCGCCTCGCCGAGCTGCGTCATCACAACGCGGGTGCGCTGTCCCACGGTCAGAAACAATGGCTTGAAATCGGCATGCTGCTCATGCAAAACCCGCGCGTATTGTTGGTGGATGAACCTGTCGCGGGAATGACCGGCGAAGAAACCGAAAAAACCGCCGAGTTGCTGGTATCACTTGCGGGAAAACAATCGGTCATCGTTGTAGAACACGATATGAAATTCGTCCGCTCTATTGCCCGTAAGGTTACCGTGTTGCATCAAGGCTCTGTGTTGACGGAAGGCACAATGGACCAGGTGCAGAATGATCCGAAAGTGATAGAGGTGTATTTGGGAGAGTGATAGAGGTTTATGGAAGAGCGGTAGAGGTGTATCTGGAAGGGATTGATATGCGTTCGGTCGGGTTAGTGGGGTTAATTTTTGGCGAATGATTGGATGCACCAAGGCGTCGTCGGACTATGTTGCAGACTCCAGTCGGATTACGCTGCGCTAATTCGACCTACAACGGCGATTCAACGTTTACCCAATCCCTCTGCAGCGAAAAAAATGTAGGTCGGATTAGCCGCGAGCGCAACGAGCGACGTAATCCGACATAGTGGCCCGCACGCCGCCGCAGGTTGGATTAGCTGAGCCTAATCCGACAAAAAGCAAATTTATCGACAACAAACAACTGCACCATGCCGTAACGCATGCTTGAAAAACCAAATGCAAATGGAGAACCCCGTGCTGCAAATCCAACACATCAATCAATACTATGGTCAAAGCCACATTCTCTGGGATTTGTCTCTTAACTTGAAACAAGGCACCTGCGGTTGCCTGATTGGGCGCAACGGTGTAGGCAAAACCACCTTATTGAAATGCATAACCGGCCTGCTCCCAATCCGCGAGGGACGGCTACAGTTCAACAACCAGGAAATCAGCAAGCTCTCCACCGAATCACGCGCCCGCGCCGGCATTGGCTACGTTCCACAAGGCCGTGAAATTTTTCCACTTTTGACCGTGGAAGAAAACTTGAAGATCTCCCTCGGCGCGCGCAAAGACAACGCGCGATTTATTCCTACACACATCTACGAACTATTCCCTGTTCTAAAAGAAATGAAATATCGACGCGGTGGCGATCTGTCCGGCGGCCAACAACAACAGCTGGCCATTGGGCGCGCTCTGGTTCTTGATCCGAAATTATTGATTCTCGACGAACCCACCGAAGGCATTCAACCCAATATCGTACGCGACATTGGCGATGTTATCCGTCGCCTGAATCGCGAGCTGAATCTGACTGTCCTGCTGGTTGAACAAAAGCTGCCGTTCGCACGCCGCGTAGCCGATGATTTTTTTATTATGGAAAAAGGCAGCGTAGTGGCAACGGGACCAATCGGTGAGCTTAATGAAGGGCTGGTGCAGCAATATTTAAGCGTATAACTTCAAGCAGCAGTGGCGTTACCAAACTTCCTTGCCTTGTGCCCTATGAAAGCCGGCTACCAACCCGGCATTTTCTAAACCAGCACTTGTAATCGATTCTCGAGGTAATGCTCTGCTGATGTCACTTAGCCAGCACGCAACAATTGCGTCCTGCAACTTTTGCATCATAAAGGGCGTTGTCAACGCGCTTGAAGGTAGTGGCGAAATCCTCACCCGCCCGCCGCGCACCCACACCAAAGCTGGCGGTAACGGCAACCCGATGCTCCGGCTGGAATACATGCTGACTGATGGCCTCGCGCAGTCTTTCTGCCAGAATCAACGCTGTTTCCTGATCCGTGTTCGGCAGAATAACAACAAATTCTTCCCCACCCCAACGGCCAAGGTAATCGGTGTGTCGCAGATTTTTTTCAATGACATTCGCGGTTTCTCGCAACACCAGATCACCCGCATCATGACCGTGCGTGTCATTCACCTGTTTAAAGAAATCCAGATCCATAAGCACAATAGAATAGCTGCTTGATTGATCATCCCCCGTCGCAAGGCCGGCCTCCAATGCCGTCACAATCTGATCGATACCGAAACGATTATAAACCTGGGTTAACGGATCAACTGTTGACAGACGACGGAATTTGTCCGTCTCTTTTTTCAGGATCGCATTACTTTTGTTGAGCCGACTGATAATAAAGCGGTCACGAATCGTTTTTTCCCGCAGCAAACGTAATTGATTCACAGTGTAAACCGACATCCCCACTAGCCAGCAGCAAAGGATCATCAGGTACCATTTTTCTTTGGAGATCCACTCCCCTACAAATTCTATTTTTTCAATAGTGACATCATGATTTCCCACCGACATAAAATCTGAAAAATCGACGCCGATATTAATAATGTTATCCAGATCAACCTGCGAATCTTCAAGGGGAATGTTGTAGACAATCAACCACCACTCCGCAACTTTTAACTGATCTAACCCAACACTGCTGGGACGATTCAGATTGCGGATCGGAATATATAAGGTGTTGTATTTGGTGCTGTTGTTATCCTCGGGCGTCGAATAGCGCTCGTCATAGTTACGCATAAAAAAGCGTATTTTCGGTGAGTTTCCGGAATAAGAGATCAGAAAGTTAAGACGGTCATAACCTGAAAGGTCGGTGCCTTCTACCATGGATGCCGAATGTACCTGATTAAAACTGCAGTAATAATCCACCGGCGCGTCCGCGGGATAAACGCAGCGGAATTTGCGTTCCGACTCGTCCAACCAGCTGCCGGCCCTTGAACCGTCTTGTAACCGGGTCGAGTGCAGATAATATGAACCCTCAGCACTGGGCGTGACCACGAAGCGTTTGGCCGGGATAAACTGATGAGCGACTATCGCCACCACGGTCAACTGGATCGCCAGCAGCAGCATAGTATTGAAACGAGTTCTATTCATGAATAACGGCCGAAACGCAAAACAGACGGGAGGCCCGAGGCCCTGACTCAGCGGCTTATGGACACATGCACCATAAGTAAAGCAGAAAAGCTTGCGCTTGCCATATAAACAATAAAAAAGATGCATTTTGCGCCAAAAAGACCGGAGCATGAGAGTTCGGCCCTTCCATCCATTTAAATAGCTCAAATAATCATCAATCCGGTGGCATTTTTCCTACCACTGACTCGAGAACCCCAGCGGGGATCGGCATCTCTTAAAATCCCGCTGGTAATCCCCCGCCCGACCCCCTAAAATAGCCGCCACTTCATTGTGAACAAATAATGACTACCATGGTCAGAGAGCTGAACACAATGAAAGGGGCCGATTAGGATTCGACGCCGGTAACAAAGCCCAAGGTGCATGTGGTGATGACAGCGAATCACCTTAATCCAAAGCTGTAACTGAATAGTCGCAAACGACGATTCTTACGCTTTAGCAGCTTAATTGCTGCTAACGGTCTCTAACAAGGTGCCAGTACCGCGTTAAAGCCCGTCATATAGAACTGGATCGCAGCAAAGCTTGCCTGGGGCCGCGCTGCTAAAACTCTACAGGATCGCGTTTATCGTCCTGCCTGTTGGGCTGATAAGCGTTAAATCAATAAACGGACCTAAACATGTAGAGCCGAGGATGGAGTGCTGGCGGACGGGGGTTCAAATCCCCCCGGCTCCACCA
>CAYUVQ010000118.1:0-8557 GCA_964448175.1 uncultured Cellvibrionaceae bacterium
GCAAACCTGGTTGGTATGTACGAGAACGATCGCATCCAGGCGCGTATTGCGTATAACTGGCGAGACAAGTACCTCAACGAGACTAACAGAGGCTCCTCTGCAAACCCTCGTTATATTGAGGCTTACTCACAAATCGACCTTAACGTCAGCTACGCTGTAACCGACGCGCTGACGGTATCGCTCGAAGGTCTCAACGTCACAGGTGAAGACAGTCGTTCACACGGCCGTAACAAAGCTATGATGTTTGACTTGCGTGATTTAGGTCCTCGTTATCAAGTGGGTGCGCGTTATACGTTTTAATTAATTTATTACGTAGTTAACCCTCTTATCTCTGATAAGTTAAAAAGCCGCTGTAAAGCGGCTTTTTAACTTTTTCTGACGATTTGAAATATGAGTGTGCTTCATTGATCGGCATTACAGTTAAGGCAGTTGATCAATAGACGCTCAAGGTCCAGGATTGGAAATAAAGTAATGACAAACACAGTTTTACTGAGCAACGTAGTACATCATCAGTTGAAGGTGAACACTTCTTTTGGTGCTGAGTTTGGCGATAATATTAATAGCGCTTTGGCTTTTCCAACTGAGTTTCTTGAATTACAAAAAGAATATCCGATTTTGTTCAGGCAGCATCCTGAAACTGGAAAGTATCAAGCGGTAGTCTTATTAGGTTTAGAAAAAAGCGAGAATCTGTTTTTAAATCCAGTATCAAAAACAGGGTGGGCTGCGCATTATATTCCTGCTGCTGTTGCTAAAGGCCCGTTTTTAATTGGTATGCAGTCGCAGGATTCAGGTGATACGACTATTCCGGTCATCCATATAGATCTCGATCATCCGAAAGTAAACCATGAGCAAGGTTATCCTCTCTTTTTGGAGCATGGCGGTAATAGTCCGTATCTGGAGAAAATTGCGAGCGTTTTAAAAATTATTCATCAAGGCATCGCAATACAGGATGGAATGTTTAAACTCTTCTCAGAGCTGAATTTAATTGAACCAGTTGATATCGACATCAATTCGCATGATGGCGAGAAGCTTCGTCTGTTAGGATACTCAACCATTCATGAAGAAAGGCTTATGGCTCTGGATGGTGAAAAATTAGAAAAGCTGAACAAGCTCGGCTTTTTATCACTCGCTTTTGCAGTAATCGCGTCAATGACAAACATCCGAAGATTGACCGAAATCAAAAAAAGCCGAGGGTAAGACTGCTTAGAATAGCTATACCCCGGCGTAGAAGCTACATTATGTCTATGATTACAACTACAACAGCAGTTATTACCGATTATGACAGCCAGGTTTTAGATGAGCGCATTCTATCGTCTAAAGAACCGGTCATTATCAAAGGTCTGGTTAAGCATTGGAAACTTGTAGAGCAAGGAAATCAATCAGAAAGTACTGCAATTGATTATTTGAAGTCGCATTACAATGGCCGCCCTTCGGTTGCCTGCATCGGAGCGCCGGAAATCCAGGGGCGCTTTTTCTATGATGCTGAACGCACTCAGCTGAATTATCAAACCCGGCAAATGAAAATCGACGAGGTCCTTGACCTCATTCAGTCAGGTTTTGATGAGAGCAATCCCGCCTCGTATTACATTGCCTCTAACGTTATCGATACGCACTTTCCAGACTTCAGACGCGAGAACGATATTACGATTCCGCGACCCGACGCTAAGATTCCACTGGAAGATCTTCGTATCAGCATCTGGATTGGCAATCGTACAACAGCCTGCTGTCACTATGATGCTTCCGATAATTTAGCTTGCTGTGTAGTGGGTAAACGGCGCTTTACGCTTTTCCCACCAGATCAAATTGCCAATCTTTACCCTGGGCCTTTATCGCCGACTCCCGGTGGGCAAGTACTAAGCATGGTGGACTTCGCTAACCCCGATTTCACCCGGTACCCCGGATTTGCAGAAGCAATAAAGCATGGTCAGATTGCCGAGCTGGAAGCAGGTGATGCCTTATATTTACCCAGCATGTGGTGGCATCAAGTCGAGTCCCTCAACCGATTTAACGTGCTGGTTAATTATTGGTGGAGTAACTCCGCAAAGCACATGGGGCCTGCAATGAACGTGTTATATCACGCACTGTTGAGTTTGCGCGATAAGCCGGAGCATGAAAAGCAGGCATGGAAACATGTTTTTGATTATTACATCTTTGGCGATGCCGACCAGGCAGGCAAGCATTTACCTGAACAAGCGCGCGGATACCTCGGCGAGATCGACGCAGCGAAGAGTAAAATGTTACGGGCTCTGCTGCTGAATAAACTTAATCGCTAAAAAACTATTGTCGACGCGGAAACTTATTGACGAGCTATGGTGATGAAAAATAACAGTGTAAAAAAAGTAGTAATTGCCGGAGGCGGCACTGCAGGTTGGGTTGCAGCAGCAGCCTTGTCTAAACAGCTTGGAACGTTATTGGATATCGTCCTTATTGAGTCTGATCAAATTGGAACGGTTGGCGTAGGGGAGGCCACTATCCCGCCTATGCGCACATTCCATTCTCTTTTGGGAATTGATGAACAAGAATTTATGCGTGCAACCCTCGCGGTGTTCAAGCTGGGGATCTCATTTAAAAACTGGGGTCAAATTGGTGATGAATATCTTCACCCCTTTGGCTCAACCGGACAAAACAGCTACCTTGCGGATTTCCAACATTTTTGGCTGCATGGTAAAAGTAAAGGAATTCATGCGGAGTTTGGTGAATACAGCTTAGAAGTGCAGGCGGCTAAAGCGAATAAATTTGCTATATCGAAAAAAGGCAATATTAATTATGCCTATCATCTGGATGCGACGCGTTACGCTCGATTTCTACGACAATTCAGTGAGAAGCTCGGTGCGACACGGATCGAAGGAAAAATTCAACAAGTACAGCAGCATCCCGATGGGGACATCAAAGCACTGTTATTAGAATCCGGAGAGGTTGTCGAAGGAGATTTGTTTATTGATTGCACGGGCTTCGCTGGTCTGTTGATTGATAAAACCTTGAAGACTCCCTACGAAGACTGGTCACACTGGCTTCCTTGCAACAGCGCCATTGCTATCCAAACAGAGTCAGTCGAACCGGCCAAACCCTACGTGACCTGTACCGCCCATCATGCTGGCTGGCAATGGCATATACCCTCGCAACACCGCGTGGGTAATGGCAATGTTTTTTGCAGTGAGTTTATGACTGATGATCAAGCAAAGCAGCACCTTTTAGATAATGTTCAAGGCAATGTATTAACCGAGCCCAGGGTCATTAAATATAAAACGGGTCGGCGTAAAGTTTTTTGGAATCGAAACTGTGTTGCATTAGGACTTTCCAGCGGCTTTGTTGAACCTTTGGAATCAACCAGTATTTATATGTTTATGATCGGGATAATCAGATTGATGCGATTGTTTCCCTTTCATGGCGTTAATCAATCCTTGATCAATGAATATAACCAGCAGTCCATCGCCGAGCTGGAAAACATCCGTGATTTTATTATTCTGCACTATCATGCCACGGAGCGTGAGGACACTGAATTCTGGCGTTACTGTAAATATATGAATGTGCCGGACTCATTGGCTCACCGCATCGAACTGTTCAGAGAAAATGCATTCGCTTTTCAAGGCGATGGTGAGTTGTTTAGACGAGACTCATGGTTGCACGTCATGCTGGGGCAGAGAATTATGCCCAAAAGCTATCATTCAATATTTCAAACCATGTCGGATGAAGAACTGACCGGCCATCTGAGTAACACGCGCAAAACAATTGCCGATGCTGTAAGCAAGCTCCCCAATCATCAGGAATTTGTTGATTATTATTGCCGGGCACCACGCTGAAGTAAGAGATAAAGCTACCAACGAGTAGTGCTTACAGGTTGTTGCCCGGTGATGCCTATGTCCACCTCATCTATACCGCGATATTCGCTAATACCCCCTGCCCATTGTTGGTTGTTTGTTTTGTAACCGATATCTTTTTTGACTGATACAGAAGGCTTTCCTTCAAAGTCTTTCTGTTAAATTGCGTTCGTTAAATCTCATTTCTGCCCGGGAAAAATCGCAATTTTCCACCGCAGCGTTGACAAAGGGCAGAGGCGCGTTAATACTGCGCCACCAAGTAACCGGTTTCAAATGGAGCTGAGCTATTGCGATAATTTATCGTTATAGGGTTAAAAATTAAAAAATATAAAGCAGCAGGGGCTGCCTTGCATACCTTGAATGTTGATTTAAATGACAGCGCTGTCACACCTTGATGTTCAATCCACCTGGATTACCCAGCGCTGAGTGCAAGGATGCCGAGGTTATACCCCAGTTTGGGTGTGAGAATTCGTCTTCCGCAGGAAGGTGAAACTCGTTTAACAGCCGCTTGGCATGTTGAGCGTGCATAGGTTAGGAAAATAATTCCTCTTTAATAATAAAGGAGAGCTTCATGAAACAAACATTCAATTTCAAAAGAAAGCTGATCGCTACGACGATCGCTTCGCTCACTGGAATCAGTGGGATTTCGATGGCGCAGGAGCCTGTCGAAGAGGTCGTGGTAAGAGGCGTGCGAGCTGCGCAGGAAACATCGGTAAATATCAAGCGCAACGCAGCTTCTGTTGTTGACGGTATTTCAGCTGAAGATATTGGTAAGTTACCTGACGTCACGATTTCTGATTCACTGCAACGTATTCCCGGGGTTCAAATTCGCCGCTCGGCGGGTGAAGGTTCTTCCATTAACATTCGTGGCCTGCCACAAGTCGTTACCCAACTAAATGGCGAACAATATTTGGGTGCAAACTCGGTGGTTTCTACACAGCCGAACTTCGGTGATATTCCGTCACAGTTGTTCAAGGGCGCAGACATTCATAAATCCGCCACCGCAGATTTAGGCAACACAGGCATTACCGGTACCGTTAATTTGCGAACGTACCGTCCGTTTGATTTTGACGAAGGGTTTACATTTGCTGGTGGTGCTGAAATTCAAAGCGGTGAAGAAACCAGTGAAACAGACCCGGTTATCAATGGTTTGTTTAACTGGAAGAATGAAAATGTTGGTTTCATGCTCGCAGGTACTTATGCCAATGTGAATCTATCCAACTCCTATAACGGACTCAATACCGGTAATCCGGGTGATGCAGGGTGGACCAGCCAGGTTACTGATACTACATTGGGCCTGGCGGCCGAGGAGCGTCGTTACATGGGTTCACAGGGTTTTGCTGCCTGGAACCAGGTAACCGAACGGGAACGTATCGGATTAAATTCTTCATTTCAGGCTGATCTGGGTGACGGCTTCGAGTTAATTGCCGATTGGTTTTATACCGATCAAGAGGAATACAACCGCAAGGTTGGCGTAAGTGCAACGAATAAGTGGCAAGGTGATAATTGGTTCACTCCTACAGAAGAGCGTGCCACTGGAGTAGCGCATCGCGATCAAAATGGGAATCGTATAGATGATTGGTCTGTTTGGACCAAAGCAGAACTGTCTCCGAAGCGTCTTAAATCGTTTACCCAAAATGATGTCTTCCACACCACGTCCAAGAACATTAATGTTCAATTGAATTACGACAATGGTGGTGCGTTTACTGGCAGCTTCCGTGCGGTTATTGGTGATGCAAAACGCGAGCGACGCCACGGCTACAACGAGGGCGATCTTACCAACGGAACCACCACGGGTATAAATCCACTTACATGGGGTGGCGGTGGAACACCACCAGGTTTCTTCCCCGCGGAATTGTGTGGACCCGATGCAGTGGCTATTGGCGCAAATGGCGGCTGTTTCCAAAGCGTCAATCCATTGGGTTACAGCGAAAATCCGCAGATTTCTTACGATACGACAACCGAGCATCCAACCTGGGGTGGCTTTGATCGTCCGCTCGCGGGTGGTTTAGGTGCCGGAGCAACTATCGCTGATTACATGGCTAATCTGGATAGCTATAACGTTGGCGCCTTTTCTTCAGAAAATAATGAAAACGCAGACGGATCCTTGAGAGCATTTAGTTTGAAAGGAAACTACAAAATCGAAGAAGGATTCATCACAAGCGTTGATGTAGGTTTACGCTCAAGTCTGCGCTCGGCTTCATTTGAACGTTTCAATATGTTTTCTCCTTTCTATGACAATGGCTGTGAAGCTCAGTGGAAAGCGACAGATGTTCAATTGCATGCTGGCCCCTGTCAAGAAGGTGAAATTGTTAATGGTGTGCTCAATGGCAACACCATTGTTGATACCTTTGTTGGATACACCGTGTTGCCAAATGTCCGATTGGATCAGTACAACAACGCGATCTGGGTGACGGATTTTGGCCCGGTAAATGGTATTCCTGGTGTGTGGGCAGTAGATCCTAAAGATTACGATGATCCAATTGCGTTTCATAATCGTGTCTTTGGCTCAACCACTAAACACGTAATACCAGGAAGCAGCTTTGATGTGGATATGAATGAGCTGTCATACTTCGTTCAGGCCAATTTTGAAGTGGGCGCACTGCAAGGTAATCTGGGGGTTCGAGTAGTAGAAACCGATTTGACTGTCAAACAGAATGAATCCGGTTTACAAAAAAGCTATGGCAACACGAATGTTGATGCGGGAGATGTTGTTACTCGCCGGGACTATACCGATACATTGCCGTCTTTAAACCTGGCCTACTGGTTTAATGACGATCTCGTTATTCGTTTTGCTGCTGCAAAAAATATGGTTCCTTTGGATTTGAACCAATATGGTGAGGGGCTGGTTCTTAATTATACTATCGACAGTAATGACGGTAGCCCCACCCAAGGCGACTTCATCGTTTCCAATGGTAGTAATACCGGAGATCCTTATTTAGACCCTTGGCGTTCAACCAATTATGACCTCTCTGTTGAGTGGTATCTTGCTTCTGCTTCAATGCTAAGCGCAGCAATATTTAAAGTTGACGTAGACAGCTTTACCGAGACCCGAAGCTTCGATGAGGCTCACCCCGATGCGGATGGAGTCATTCGTCGTGATGATGTAACCATCAGTCGTCTTGTTCAGGGTGAAGGCGGAACTCTGGAAGGTCTTGAACTTGCCGGTAAATTTGCGTTCGGTGATTTTGTTGATGGATTCATCAGTAATTTCGGTATCGACACCAACTATACCTACTCGCCCAGCGAAGGTTCTGGAGTGGATATTTTTGGTGATAAGAATATGTTCGTCGACAACTCCGAACACCAATTCAACCTGGCTGCCTGGTATCAGGACGATCGTTTCCAGGCGCGTATCGCCTACAACTATCGCAGTGAGCGGTTAGCTGCTCAAAACGGTGGTGCGTGGGGCGCGCTGAACCTGTATCAAAAAGACGCAGCTTACGTAGATATTTCTGCGAGCTATGATGTTTCTGATGCAGTTACCGTTTACCTGAGCGGTTCAAACGTTACCGGAGAGTATGAAGAGTACTATCTTGGTTTCGAAGATCAGTTCGCATTTCAGAACTATTATGAGCCACGTTATACCTTGGGCGTACGCGGACGCTTCTAATATTGGTTAAGCTGAGGAATCAGCTGATTTAATATTGCCGCCGCATCGAAAGATCGGCGGCATTTTTATTTCCGGACGGCCAGATAAGGCGTGGCGTTTTTACGTCTTCACTTTATATCCCGTTTTAAATATCAGCCAGATCAGCAACAAGCACAGCACCATGAAAAATAAAATCATGCCCAGGCTGATGCCCACATTTACATCTGCCACGCCATAAAAACTCCAGCGAAATCCGCTGATGAGATAAACCACTGGATTGAACAGCGTGATGGTTTGCCACAGTGGTGGCAGCATATGGATTGAGTAAAAACTTCCACCCAGAAACGTTAACGGAGTGACGATCATCATCGGTATGATTTGCAGTTTCTCAAAACCGTCCGCCCACACGCCGATAATGAAGCCAAACAGGCTGAAGGTAATGGCAGTAAGTACAAGGAATCCCAGCATCCAGAATGGATGAATGATGCTGAAGTCGACGAATAGGCGCGCGGTTGCGAGGATAATCAAGCCCAGGATAATGGATTTGGTTGCCGCCGCACCTACAAAGCCAATGACGATTTCCGTGGCTGAGATCGGAGCTGACAGGATTTCATAAATCGTGCCCGTAAATTTGGGCATATAAATCCCGAAGGATGCATTGGAAATACTTTCAGTCAGGAGCATAAGCATGATCAGGCCTGGCACGATAAAAGCACCGTAACTGATACCGTCAATCTCCACCATGCGCGAACCGATGGCTGAGCCGAACACAATAAAATAAAGTGACGTGGATAAAACCGGCGAGGCGATGCTCTGCATCAAGGTCCGCCAGGTCCGTGCCAGCTCGAACAGATAAATTGCTTTTATGGCATGGATATTCATGCACGTTCTCCTACCAAATTGACGAAGATATCTTCCAGAGAGCTCTGGCTGGTTTGCAGATCTTTAAACTCGATACCGAGGTTGTTCAGTTGGCGCAGGAGGCCCGCGATATCTGCGTTTTCCTGGCTATCAAAGGTATAAATTAATTGACTGCCATCACTGTTCAGCTCCAATTGATAATTATCCAGCGCCGAGGGGATGTCGGTTAGCGGATGCTGCAGTTGCAGGGTTAATTGTTTTTTGCCGAGTTTCTGCATCAGTGTAT
>CAYUVQ010000119.1:0-8485 GCA_964448175.1 uncultured Cellvibrionaceae bacterium
CAATTAAAATTGCTGCGCAATTATTGCATTTTTTGGGTTTTTCAGCAGCCTGCTAGAGCAACAAAGTGTGGTACTTAAGTAAATGTTGAGGGGGCAATGTGTTTTCACTGAAACGCAAGGGCGATTATCGTGTACAGCTGACCCGCATATTAAAAAAGCCGGGAAGGTATAGCGTCGAGCTTTATCTGTTCACTCCCCATGAAAGCAGTTTTTCCGCATGGACGCTGGCCGAGCAACATTTCTTTTTCAACTCCCTGGAGCATCGCTTTAGCCGGTTAGGCATGCCCGACAAAGACCGGGTCAGTAAGGCTGACCGTTCATTCAAGCTGCTCTCGCCGCACTACGAGATCATGTACGGCTCCTGGCTGTTTCAATATCGCGCCTCAATGGCCCGCCTGCGCCAACAAATTCAAAGCGCGGAGCCTACTGCCGAACCATTAAAGCGCGCGCTGCGCCTGAGCCAGAACTTTGCCGAGCGCCTGCGCAAAGCCATTCCCGAACAAAGCAATCAGCAGCGCTATTTTCGACTGTTGGATATTTACTTTTCCTGGCACGCCGAGCAGTTCATGTTGGAGTGTATTACGCTCGAAGGATTTTCCGAGCTGGATCAGGAACTCCGCGATGGAGTTCAGAGTTTTCTGCAGCAGGAATATCAGCATCGGCGCGAACTGGAATACCTGAGTGACTTTAATGGCACGCCCACCCGCGTCTGGAATCGTATGAGTCTGTATCTCCGGCTACTGGAATCCCCCGTGCTGCTACGCGCCAAGGTGACCGAACTGGGGGCTGGCACGCAAAAAGTGGTCAAGGCGATCTCGACGATGTTGGTTATGTCCCTATTTACCTATTTTTTGTTTAACGCGCGCGCAGTTGGTCAGCAGCTATCCTTGTCTTTGCTATTAGGCATTGCGCTGATCTATGCACTGCGTGACTTCTTGCGTGACGATATGATCAAGAGCCTTACTCAATGGCTGCGCAAAGGCAAGCCGCGCTGGAAAATTCGCTTGCTCATGCCTTACACCCACACCTTGTTGGCTCTGCAAAAGGTCTGGCTGGACTACCGCAAGCTGCCCGAACTGCCGCAACAGGTATCGAAACATGTGGGAAAATGGGCTACGAATGAGGAGCGGCAAATCATTTGCTATCGGTCAGTGCTCAATCTGGACAAGGCCGCACTGGAGCATGATCAGATTCAGGAGCGTCTCAGTCTGGATTGCGAAGAGCTCTGCCAAATGATTCAAGCTACTCAAAACAAATTGTTTGTGTGGGCAGATCAGGATGATCCATCGTCTCCCGTTCAGGCGCATCCCATAGAAAAACAGCACGATTACAACCTGCTGCTGGTGTGCACCGAACCCGGCGAAACACACTCCTCGGCGCAGCGTTGGCGCTTGCGACTGAGAACCAACGGCATAGTGCAATGCGAAAGCAAAAATACACATTGGCCCAGCTTTGATGAGCAACAGAAGAAAAACAGGCTACGCCGCCTGCGTGAACGTTTACGCGGGGGCAGGAGTGACTAATCCCAAAAAAAATAAAAACATAAAACGGGAAAGAATTAATGTCGCTCCAGGAGCGACATTAATCCCACGCCAATATTATCTATTCAAATACACCTTAAAAACTTCCTCATTGCTGTTGTTAGGCGTGCTGTCCTTATCGCCATTGTTTGAGGTGGTCATCCACAAATCACCTTCAATGCTGGGTTCTACAGTGCGTATTCTGCCGTAGGTGCCGACAAAAAGTTGCTGCGAGTTGGTGAGGTCACTGCCGTTAATTTCGTGGCGGTAGACGCGGTTTCCGCGCAGGCAGGCTATGTAGAGTACGTCTTCCAGAATCGCTATGCCGCTACATGATGCGTCTGCAGTTCTGTAGGTTTTCTTGGGCGCGATAAAGCCGGGGGTAGAACATCCGCTACCGGATTTAGACAAGGTGCCTTCACAAATCGGCCAGCCGTAGTTACCACCTTTTTCCAGCAAGTTTGTTTCGTCCAGTGAGCCGTCACCGAATTCCTGCTGCCACAAGCGACCTTGCGAGTCGAACGCTAGTCCTTGCGGGTTGCGGTGGCCATAGGTCCAGACATAATTATTGTAAGGATTATCGGAAGGTACGCTGCCATCGGGGTTCATGCGCAATATCTTGCCATTGAGACTGTTGATATCCTGCGCGCTGTTGGCTGCCTGAGCATCGCCGGTGGCAACGTATAATTTTCCGTCGGGGCCAAAGCGTAATCTGCCGCCGTCGTGAAATTTATTGCGTTGAATTCCGGAGAGCAAAATTTGTTGCGTCGATAAAACCAGTTGGTCGTTTATATATTGAATCCGCACGAGGCGATTGTCGGTCGGGCTGGTGTGGAATATATAAAGCCATGGATCGTTTTCGGGGAAATCAGGGGTTACCGCGAGACCTAAAAGTCCACCTTCGCCATCCGTACTTTCCACGTTGGGCACAGTGCCGACGGTTGTCTTAACGCCGTTGTCCCATCGAATAATATCGTGCGCATCACGGCGGCTATACAAAATGGAACCATCAGGCAGTGCTACCAAGCCCCACGGAATATCCGTATCGGTTGTGACTTGTTCAACCGAGCAAACCGGATTGGTGCAAACACTGCCTGTCGTCACGCTGATATTGGCGCTCCGTGCTGAAACATTTTGCTGCGCGTCACGTGCCGCCACTGAATACTGGAACGTTGTGTTAGCTGTTAGTCCCGAATCAATGTAGGTCAGGTCAGGAGTGGTACCAATTTTTGCGTTATTGCGATAAACATCGTAACCCGTCACTTGGATGTTATCGGTGGATGCCACCCAGGTCAGCGTTACCGACGTGCCGGTCGCGGTGCCTCTAACGTTGGTGGGCGTCGTGGGAGGATTCACATCTGTCTCGCATTGCGGAACGCCTACCTGGAGCGTGGTACTCGCTTGCGACACATTGCCAGCCGCATCAACAGCATTAACATACAAGCCCCAGTTCGCGCCTGGCACCAAGGTTAATGCAGCAGAAAGTTTGGTACCGTCGACCTTCACCATGAATTGACCATCGTGATAAACGTCATAGGCTGAAACGGCAATGTCATCCGTCGCTGCATTCCAACTCAAGGTGGCTGATGTGCAATTGAGGTTAGATAATCTCAGATTGGTCGGCGGCGTGGGTGCAGTCGTATCATTTGTCCCATTCGCGATTTGGCAGGATTTATAAATTCCTACCGCCGGATCGCCGAATACGCTATTTCTACATTCCACGTTATTTGTAAATTCGCCTTGCCGCCATCTGGTATCAGCGCCGTAGCGGATAATTTTCTTTCCGCTGAATGTGCATGTTTGATTTTCGTTCGCGCAGGTTATCCATTGCGGCTCCGCAATCTGACAACTTTTATACGTACCCGGTAAGGGATCGCCAAAGGTCGCGTTATTGCAACTTACTGAATTGATTTGTAGACGTTGCGTCCATACCGAGCCTGCGCCGTAGCGGACTAACTTTGTGCCTGAGAACGTGCAGGTATTATTTTCGTTCGCACAATGTTGCCAGGATGTAGTTTGAGCGTTGACAAGGCTCGCCACAAAAAATAAAAAAGTTGCGAGGGACCCTTTCAAGATCCGACCTGATAGTGCTGACCGTAATGGCATAATATTCTCCATTTTTATGTAGTGGGACTGCACGTGATTTTTTATCGATCTTAATAACACCACAATTCACGACATGAGGCTGGCCTGTATCAAGCGGTAACGGGGTTATGCGGAAAACTTATAAACCGTAACCGAAGAACTCGACGCCACTACCGCTCAAGCCGCTCTCATTAAAACATCACCGCCGCTGATGCACATGCTTTTTATTTAACACTTTTCCAAATTGTTCCGGCAGCATTTTAAATCTACCGCTATATTCAGGTGAGCGTTCAAGCGAGCGCTGGTGAGTTTTATTGATAATGGACTTCAGGAGGAGAAATCATGCGACATATCCGCGTTCTGTTGGGAATAATTTTTCTTGCGCCGCTAGTTTCAAACGCCCTTCCCTTTGAATTTTCCTATACGTTTTTCGATGCGGTTGGAATGAACCACCCGGACGGGCCTGCTACGATTACCGGTTCATTCGATGGCATTCAGGACGGTTTGTTTGTTCGCAACATTTCTAATTTTCGTGCAAACCTCGCGGATAGAGAATTTTCACAACCACTCATTACAGAGCGATATTCACCTGAGACAATGGAGGAAATCGGAAACGTATGGAATCCGAACATTGAAGGACTTTTTTCATTTGATGTAACGCTTAATAATTTCGGTGTGGTGAATGCTGATTATTATATTGACGGCACGCTGACCAATTATTTTTATATGTTTACTAATGATGGTATAACGACACGCGCAGCATCCGATCACTTTATGTATGCGAGCGATTACGGGGTGTTATCAAAAAATGATTCGTGGATATTAAGAGCGGTAGAGGTGAATGAGCCCGATATGCTGTTTCTATCTGTGCTGACACTGGGAATTCTGGCTCTCAGACGAATACGCCATACATAGATTGGGGAGTTGTGGTGGGATTCGGAGCTGCCGGAGCAATGACCTACTTGCTCGCCACCCTATCTCGAATGCCGCGTCCCTCTAGATCCACTAACATCGGCGAGCCAAGTTCTGGGACCCGGCAATGAATCATCTGCATGCGCCATTCATTGCACCCAGGCGGCTTATTGGGGAAATCTATGATAGAAATGTTCAATTTCCGGCGGGATGTTCTACAATCCGCTAAATCGTCAGTGCGCGTAAAAGCACCTGGCGTTCACAAAGCAGGATCATACCCGCTTCTATCAATGACAATCATTGCAACCTAAAAAATAACAGGATGACTATCATGAGTAAAAATCAGAAGATTGGTTGGGGTTTTGTGGCGTTTGGCCTTTTGATTATTCCCCTCGCCTACGCCCTGTTCAGCCGCGAGGGGTTTACCATCGCCACCTGTGTCGGGCTGATGGCAATGGTGTTTGGTGGTTTTCAGTTGCTGATCAACAAACCTTACGTTCCCCAGACTGCCGGCGCATCTAAAGGTCGCAAAGCGAGCCGCCGCCGCTAAACCAGAGCGGTTTTTTCTGACTACCTTTTCCTCCAGAAGGGACCAGAACCGAGCACTGAAGCACGTTATTGAGCGTTGAAAAACGATGGCCGCCGGTTTTCTGTCAAGTGAAGACGAGCCCGCTAAACCGGGCTCGTCACAGATCACAAGTCCGCAGCAAACTGTATCTCCTGTCCCGCCACCAGCCGATCACTTTCGATGGTCACTACCGGGCGATTGCCCCCCGCTTTAATCTCCACCTCGAGTGATTGGTCCGGTAGCAACCCTTTTAAGGACTGCCCTGCCCGCACGCCATTAACAGTTACGTAGGCGTCGTAATAGATGGGCGCAATACCACGATTGACTACCGTTACCAGTGACCGTGCTGAAGATGTCTTGAAAGCCGTGATATGGAATTTATAACCGTTGGCCATGCCGGCCTCTTTAATACGCTCGTTGCTTTGATACTTTGGCTGATCGTTGCCGATCATATAGGTAATGTGGAAATCCCTACTTAATTGCTCGTAGGTTCTGCCGTACATGCCATCTTTGTTCAAAGCATTGCGTTGATCGTAGTCGGAGTAGTAACTGAGTTCACCGCCGTGAGGCGAGTGCTGGTAACGTTGGTGGTGGTTGAATATTTTCCACATATCGGTGTTGTAGTTGGCGTGGCCGCTATGCATAAACGAATCATCAAAATTACCGAACTGCAACGCGCGCAGTTCCGTATCCGCCGCTATCGGCGTGTTGCTGCTGTCACCGGCATCAATCGAGATGCTCCAATGCAATTCATGAAAAACTTCAGCCAGGTGTTTCAAAAATTTTTTCTGGTAAGTCTTGGAGGGAAAGTTTTCTCCCAATCTGACCTGCGGATCATAAATATGGTATTCGCCCCACAAGCCAAAACCGACTTGTAAAAATGCGATGCGCGGATCCCGGTCATAACGCTCCGCAAATGCCGTATAGAAATCCAAATGGGCCTGCTGCAGTTCGGCGTGTGACCAGTCCGGAAAGCCTGTTGCTTTGCCTTCACTAGTTTCAGTGGTTTCCCGATAGTCACTGTAATCCTTGATGTAATCCGGCACGGCTGTGGGCTGGCCCGGGTATACATAATACCAACGCAAAATCACCTGTTTTCCACGCCCACTCACCTGCGCCAGTAAATTTTCCAGGGTGCTCCATTCATACCGGTTTGCGCCGATCACGACATCGCTGGGGCGTACATAGGCGTACTCCAACTGCACGTAATCGTCTTCTGTTTTTAACGGGGTGTTGTTGTGGGAGTTGGCCCATAACACGATGCCGGTCATCGGCTGCACTTTAGTAATCTGGCTTTGCAGTGAGACATCAATCAGATTGGCGTAAGCCGAGCTGCTCGCGCTGCTTACGGGAGAACTGTTTGCGCTGCTGGCAAACGAACTGCTTTGTATGTTGCTGAGCGAACTGTTGAGTGCACTGCTTGGCGAACTGCTCACCGATGCCTGCACCGAAGATATGCCGCCAGTTAAACTTGATGCGACTGATGAGCCTGCCGGATGTGAACTGACCGAAGCACTGGATAATGCACCTGCCGCGGCACTGGATGACGCCGGTGCGGAAGACGAGCTACCGCCACCACAAGCAATCAAAGACAAAAAGCACAGGGTGCCGATAATTTTAATTAGGAGCCGCATAGTAATTCCTGTTGCGAACAGCGAAGTCGATTAAGCTGTGGTAGTGTTTCAAATTGAAGCGATTGATGCCATGAACCGATCGACACAATATCTCGAAGGTTAGCGAAAAAACATACCGGAATTATTACGCTTCGCTGGCGTCCATAAATAATCCCACACACCAAAAGCATGCTGCAGTGATGCCTGTCATTGCTTTACCAAACCGACAACTTATCCGTATGAGGTTTGCCCATGAATCTATTTGCCTTGCCCCGTATGTCCCTGCTGATCGGCGCATTGCTATTGCCTGGTATCACTGCCGCAGAAACCACCAACGAGGTGGTTATCACCGAATGGACGGTGCCCTGGGAGAATTCCCTTCCGCGCGATCCATGGGTGGAAACAGCGGACAAAATCTGGTTCGTTGGTCAACGAGACGATTACGTGGCCAGCTTCAATCCCGTCACGGCGGAGTTCAAACGTTATGATCTTGAAGCGGGCGCGGGGCCGCACACGGTAATCGTAGACAAGCGCGGGGCATGGTATGCGGGGAATCGTTCCGAACACATCGGTCTAATCAACCCCGTCACTGGCGCTATTGAAAAATTTATCCTGCCGGGTGACGGACCACGCGATGTACACACGATGGGCTTTACCCGCACTGGTGATATCTGGTTTACCGTTCAGAGCGGCAACAAGATCGGTTTGCTGAAAACCGAAAGTAAAAAAATGACGCTGTATCATGTTCCGACCAAGGATGCGCGTCCTTACGGGCTGTTGGTGGATAAAAATAATAAGCCATGGATCGCGCTCTTCGGCACCAACAAACTCGCAACGATCGAAGACCAGCAGGTTGTTGAGATTACCTTGCCACGCGCAGAAAATCGTCCGCGTCGCCTGGCTATAACCCCGGACGGTATGGTGTGGTATGTGGATTACGCAGAGGGCCATCTTGGGCGTTACAATCCGACGACTGGCGCTGTGGATGAATGGCGTACACCGGGGCAGGAAAAATCCCGTCCTTATGCCATGGCTGCCGATAAACAAGGTCGTGTATGGTTTGTTGAAACAGGAATGCAGCCTAACCGTCTTATAAGATTCAATCCCGCTGATAATACATTTAGCACACCTACCGAGATCACCAGCGGCGGCGGCTCCGTACGTCACATGGTTTATGACCCGATAAAAAATGTGCTGTGGTTTGGAACTGATACCAACACTATTGGTCGCGCGACGTTGCCATAAAAAATGGCAAAGAATAGAGAAAGCGCAGCGTAAAAAATTATTTTTGTGGATAACTATAAGATTTACAACGTAATGTAAAAAGCTACTCAATAAGCCAAACGGTACAGACATAAAACTCTTCATTAATTTGCATTTAAAAGCCATTAGCCGGTAAATAAATGTCAGATTCATTCTGGCATGAGCAATGCAATAACCTCACTGACAAAAAAATGTCTGTTTATTTTTTTATGCCTGAGGAGGTTCAAGATGAAAAAGTTACCTTTGATTCTGACCAGCATGTTATTAGCTTCATCTGCTTTGGTTGTTGCACAGACCGGTACACGTGACACAAGCAATCAAGGTGGAACTGGCACCTATACAACGTCCAGCTCCGTGTCATCAATGGATCACAGAAATCGTACGGATGGAACATCTACCGGTTATGACCGCGACGGCACCACCGGAACTGAAAATCGTGGTGCAACCGGCACTGGCACTGGTAATACCGGCCCAGGAACTGGAACCCGTTCCGGCACAGGTAGTGGTACTGGCGCAGGTACCGG
>CAYUVQ010000120.1:0-8470 GCA_964448175.1 uncultured Cellvibrionaceae bacterium
TGATTCACCCGATTGCGATGGAAGAAGGTCTGCGCTTCGCGATTCGTGAAGGTGGTCGTACTGTTGGTGCTGGTGTTGTTGCCAAAATCATTCAGTAATTGCTGTCGCGGTTTAAAAAGGCGCCCGTTTGGGCGTCTTTTTTATTTAAGCGGCTGCTTTTTGAAGCTTGTGGTTTGACATATTTGATGTGGTTGTAGTTGTTGGCGGGTGAGATCTTCTTGTTTTTATGCGGGAAGTTTTTATTTTTGTTGACAAAGAAACCCGCGATGTGGGGTTTTGTGCACGAGCAGATAAATATCTGCATCTTTTTAATTATCCCTGTTGACAGCTGATGTGCTGATCATTAAGATTGCGCCTCCTTTTGCTGGGGTGCTTTCTGCGTCAGCAAGCAAGGTTGTTCTTTAATAACATTTGGAGTTCGGTTCACATGCAGAATCAACGCATTCGGATTCGCCTGAAGGCTTTCGATCACAAGCTTATCGACGCCTCTACCCAAGAGATTGTTGAAACAGCAAAGCGTACAGGTGCTCAAGTTCGTGGCCCGATTCCGCTGCCGACTCGTAAAGAGCGCTTCACTGTATTGATTTCTCCGCACGTTAACAAAGATGCGCGCGATCAGTACGAGATTCGTACACATAAGCGTTTGCTGGATATTGTTGAGCCTACCGAAAAAACTGTAGATGCCCTGATGAAGCTTGATTTGGCTGCGGGTGTTGAGGTTCAAATTAGTCTCGGCTAAGTAAATGTTTAAAGCCTTGCAGCATAGGGTTGCGAGGCTGTGTAACGCTCTGAAATGGGCGGCCATAGCGGGTAAAAGCCCCGTACACTAAGAGGTTAGAAAAATGACGATTGGTATTGTCGGCCGCAAGAGCGGCATGACTCGCATATTTACCGATGATGGTTTGTCCATTCCTGTCTCCGTGATTGAGGTTGAGCCCAACCGCATCACTCAGGTTAAGAATGTAGAAACTGATG
The DNA here is from genome assembly GCA_964448175.1 of uncultured Cellvibrionaceae bacterium. Taxonomy (GTDB): domain Bacteria; phylum Pseudomonadota; class Gammaproteobacteria; order Pseudomonadales; family Cellvibrionaceae; genus Cellvibrio. The sequence goes on from CAYUVQ010000120.1 coordinate 976, forward strand.
GCTACTCTGCTGTGCAGATAACTATTGGTTCTCGTCGCTCCTCCCGTGTTACCAAATCTGAAGCTGGTCACTTTGCCAAGGCTAATGCCGAAGCTGGTCGTGGCTTGTGGGAATTGCGTAACGACTCTCAAGAAGCTTTCGAGGTTGGCTCGCAGATTACAGTTGAGTCCTTCGTTGCTGGTCAAAAAATTGACGTCACCGGTACCTCTAAAGGTAAGGGTTACGCTGGTACTGTTAAGCGCTGGAACTTCGGTATGCAAGATGCTACGCATGGTAACTCGCGTTCGCATCGTGTTCCTGGTTCTATCGGCCAGTGTCAGACCCCGGGTCGCGTGTTCAAAGGCAAGAAAATGACCGGTCACATGGGTGCTGAGCAGGTAACTGTTCAGAATCTTGAGGTCGTTCGTGTCGATGTTGAGCGCAACTTGCTTTTGGTAAAGGGTGCTATTCCTGGTGCGCCAGGTGGTGATGTGATTGTGCGTCCAGCTGTTAAAGCGCGCAACAACGCCTAAGTATCCGAGGGGAATCGACGATGGAATTAAATATTGTTACACCCGGCGGCGCTAAGGGCACATTGAGTGTTTCTGAAGTGGCGTTCGGCAGAGAGTTTAATCAGGATCTGGTTCATCAGGCTGTAGTCGCTTATATGGCTGGTGCTCGTCAGGGTACTAAGGCTCAGTTGACGCGGGCTGAAGTGTCTGGTGGTGGCAAAAAGCCGTGGCGCCAGAAGGGCACCGGTCGTGCCCGTGCTGGAACTATTCGCAGCCCGATTTGGCGTTCTGGTGGTGTTGCTTTTGCAGCCAAGCCACGCAATCACGATCAAAAGCTGAACAAGAAGATGTACCGTGCCGCGCTGCAGTGCATTTTGTCAGAGTTGAATCGTCAAGAGCGTTTAATCGTTGTTGAGAGTTTCGATGTGGATGCACCGAAGACCAAAAGCCTTGTTTCAAAGCTTGCGCAATACGATTTATCCGAGGCGCTAATTGTTACTGAAGAGATGAGTGAGAACTTATTTCTTGCGTCACGTAATCTTCACAAGGTTGATGTTCGTGATGTGCAAGGTGTAGACCCGGTTAGTTTGATTCGCTTTGAAAAGGTGATTGTAACTGTTCCTGCTCTGAAAAAATTTGAGGAGATCCTGGGATGAACCAAGAGCGCCTGTATAAAGTGTTGCTAGGTCCAGTGGTTTCTGAAAAGGCAGCCGCAGCTGGTGATTCTAGCAATCAAGTCGTTTTCAAGGTGCTGCCATGCGCAAGCAAGCTTGAAATTAAAGCCGCCATTCAGTCACTGTTTAACACAAAAGTAGAAAGTGTGCGTGTGCTGAATGTTAAGGGCAAAACCAAACGTACCCGCTACGGAGTTGGCAAGAAAAGCGATTGGAAGAAGGCTTATGTGCGTCTGGAGCAAGGTCAAGAAATCGACTTTGCGGTAGCTGAGTAAGGGGATTGTTGCAATGGCTATTGTAAAAAGTAAACCAACATCGCCCGGTCGCCGCTTTGTCGTCCGTGTGGTAAACCCTGATTTGCATAAGGGTGCTCCTCATGCGCCACTGCTGGAGAAAAAATCCAAAAGTGGTGGGCGCAATAATGCAGGCCGTATCACTACCCGTCATATCGGTGGTGGACACAAGCAGCATTATCGGTTGATCGATTTCCGTCGTAATAAAGATGGGGTTCCGGCAGTAGTGGAGCGCATTGAGTACGACCCTAATCGTACTGCATATATTGCGCTGGTTTGTTATGCCGATGGTGAGCGTCGTTACATTATCGCCCCCAAAGGTCTGTCTGCTGGTGACAAAATCGAATCCGGTGATGCGGCCTCTATCAAGGTTGGGAATACACTTCCGATTCGCAATATTCCGCTGGGTAGCGTGGTGCACTGCGTTGAGCTCAAGCCTGGTAAGGGTGCGCAGATTGCTCGTTCGGCTGGTGCGTCAGCTCAGTTGGTTGCGCGCGAAGGTGCGTACGCTACTTTGCGTTTACGTAGTGGCGAGATGCGCAAAGTGCTGAGCGAATGTCGTGCTACTTTGGGCGAAGTTTCCAATAGCGAACACAGTTTGCGTTCACTGGGTAAGGCGGGTGCTTCTCGCTGGCGTGGTGTGCGTCCAACTGTGCGCGGTGTTGCGATGAACCCGGTTGATCACCCACACGGTGGTGGTGAAGGTCGTACTTCTGGTGGTCGTCACCCGGTTTCACCATGGGGTATCCCAACTAAGGGTTACAAAACGCGCAAGAACAAGCGCACCGATAAGATGATTGTTCGTCGTCGCGATAAGAAGTAAGCGTCGACTTAACAGCTGAGTGAGGAAACAACAGTGCCACGTTCACTGAAGAAAGGTCCTTTTATCGATCTTCACCTGATTAAGAAGGTCGAAGCAGCGATCGCAGGTAATGATCGTCGTCCAATTAAAACCTGGTCGCGCCGTTCCATGATTATGCCGGAAATGGTGGGGTTGACTTTGGCTGTTCATAATGGGCGTCAACACGTGCCGGTCCTGGTCAACGAAGAAATGGTTGGTCACAAACTTGGCGAATTTGCAGCTACCCGCACATACCGCGGTCATGCTGCAGATAAGAAAGCTAAAAAGCGCTAAGCGCTAAAAGTGCCTACGAGGTAATACGATGGAAGTATCAGCAAAACTAAGCGGTGCTCGTCTGTCGGCGCAGAAAGCGCGTTTGGTAGCCGATCAAATTCGCGGTAAAGGCGTTGAAGACGCTCTTGATATTCTGGCCTTCAGTACAAAAAAGGGTGCAGCAATAATCAAGAAAGTGCTCGAATCTGCAATTGCAAACGCAGAGCATAACGAAGGCGCTGATGTTGACGAGTTGAAAGTGTCGACAATTTATGTGGGTGAAGGTACCAGTCTGAAGCGCATCAAGCCTCGCGCTAAAGGCCGTGCTGACCGCATAGTGAAACGCACTTGTCACATCACCGTTAAAGTAGCCGACTAGTAAGAGAGCAGGCGTTATGGGTCAGAAAGTACATCCGAACGGTATCCGTCTGGGGATCATCAAAAAACATACCTCGATTTGGTATGCCGATGGCACCCAGTACGCAGATAAACTGAATATAGACTTGAAAGTGCGTTCGTACATTCAAGAAAAGCTTGCCAGTGCATCTGTTAGCCGCGTTGATATTGAGCGTCCGGCAAACACTGCCAGAATTACAATTCATACCGCTCGTCCGGGAATTGTGATTGGTAAGAAAGGCGAAGATGTTGATAAGTTGCGCTCAGAAATAAGCAAGCAAATGGGTGTTCCTGTTCATATCAATATCGAAGAAATTCGCAAACCTGATCTGGATGCGGCTCTGGTAGCACAAAGCGTTGCTCAACAATTGGAGCGTCGTGTGATGTTCCGTCGTGCGATGAAGCGTGCTGTGCAGAATGCTATGCGTCAGGGTGCTGAAGGTATCAAGATCCAGGTGGGTGGCCGCTTGGGTGGTGCCGAGATCGCACGTAGTGAGTGGTATCGTGAAGGTCGTGTGCCATTGCACACATTGCGTGCAGATATTGATTACGCAACGGCCGAAGCGAGCACTACCTACGGCATCATCGGTGTAAAAGTGTGGATTTTCAAAGGTGAAGTTATCGGTGAGGTTGTTGAAGCCGAAACTGCATCCAAGAAAAAACCTGCAAAAGCCAAGTAAGGAGTACGCAAAATGTTACAACCAAAGCGTACAAAGTTTCGCAAGCAAATGAAGGGTCGCAACCGCGGCTTGGCCCAACGTGGCTCCAAAGTTAGTTTTGGTGATTTTGGCTTGAAAGCAACTGGTCGCGGTCGCATTACTGCTCGCCAAATTGAAGCAGCCCGTCGTGCGATGACTCGTCACGTAAAACGTGGGGGCAAAATCTGGATTCGTGTATTCCCGGATAAGCCAATTACTGAAAAGCCTTTGGAAGTTCGTCAAGGTAAAGGTAAGGGTAACGTGGAATACTGGGTGGCACAAATTCGTCCTGGCAAGGTTCTTTATGAAATGGATGGCGTGAGCGAAGAATTAGCTCGCGAAGCCTTTTCTCTTGCGGCGGCTAAATTGCCTATTACTACAACATTTGTAAAACGTTCGGTGATGTGATGAAAGCTTCAGAACTCCGCGAAAAGTCCGTCGAAGAACTGAATGGCGCACTGTTGGCTCAGTTGAAAGAACAGTTCAAATTGCGTATGCAGGCTGCTACTGGTCAGTTAGGACAGTCCCACTTGCTGGCGAAAACTCGTAAAGACATCGCGCGCATCAAGACAGTGCTTAAACAAAAGGCAGGTAACTAACGATGACTCAGGCTACTAACCAGGCTCGTACTTTGACCGGTAAGGTCGTTAGCGACAAGATGGATAAAACCATCACTGTGCTGATTGAGCGTCGTGTTAAGCATGAAGTTTACGGCAAGTACACGACCAAGTCATCAAAGCTGAAAGCTCACGATGAAAACAATGAATGTAAGATTGGCGACATTGTTACCGTTGCTGAGTCTCGTCCACTGTCAAAAACCAAGACTTGGACTTTAGTCAATATTGAAGAGCGCGCTACACAGATCTAACGGGATCTGTGGCGACCTTATAAGTTTCGGAGACGGACGATGATTCAAACAGAAAGTTACTTAGATGTTGCTGACAATAGCGGTGCTCGCCGTGTCATGTGCATCAAGGTTCTTGGCGGCTCCCACCGTCGCTATGCATCCGTGGGCGATATCATCAAAGTTACTGTTAAGGAAGCAATTCCTCGCGGTAAGGTGAAGAAGGGCCAAGTAATGAAGGCAGTTGTCGTGCGCACCAAAAAAGGTGTTCGCCGGCAAGACGGTTCATTAATCAAGTTTGACGATAATGCTGCCGTACTGCTGAACAACCAGGATGCTCCGATTGGTACCCGTATTTTCGGACCAGTAACTCGTGAGTTGCGTGGCGAGAAATTTATGAAAATCATTTCTCTTGCACCTGAAGTACTTTAAGTAACCAGGCCAAGCAGAGAATCGAGGGCAGACAAATGCGTAAGATTAAACGTGATGACGAAGTGATTGTTATCGCCGGTCGCGACAAGGGCAAGCGTGGGAAAGTATTACGCGTATTGGCTGAAGATCGTTTGATTGTTTCAGGCATTAACATGATCAAAAAGCACCAGAAACCAAATCCGCAACTGGGTGTGGCTGGTGGAATAGTTGAAAAAGAAGCCTCCATTCATGCTTCAAATGTTGCTATTTTTAACCCGGCAACAAAGAAAGCTGATCGCGTCGGCTTCAAGATCCTTGAAAATGGCGACAAAGTTCGTGTTTTCAAATCAAATGGCGAAGCCGTAGGGGCGTAATTAGACATGGCTAGGCTCAAAGATCTATACAGCAAAGAAATTGCCCCCAAACTCAAACAAGAGTTGGGCTTGGCAAACGTAATGGAAGTGCCTCGCATTACCAAGATCACCCTGAATATGGGTGTAGGTGAAGCTGTAGGTGATAAGAAGGTATTGGAAAACGCAGTAAATGATTTGATCAAGATTTCCGGTCAAAAAGCTGTCGTGACTAATGCTCGTAAGTCAATCGCAGGCTTCAAGATTCGTGATGGTTGGCCGATCGGCTGCAAGGTTACTCTGCGTCAAGAACGTATGTATGAGTTTCTGGATCGTCTGATTTCGATAGCTATCCCACGTATTCGTGACTTCCGTGGTATCAGCCCTAAGCAATTCGACGGTCGTGGTAACTTCTCTATGGGGGTTACTGAGCAAATTATCTTCCCAGAGATTGACTATGACAAAGTTGATAAGCTCCGTGGATTGGATATTTGCATCACCACTACTGCGCGGACAGACGAAGAAGGTCGTGCGCTGCTGAAAGCGTTCAACTTCCCGTTCAAAGGCTAAGGGTTACGTCATGGCTAAAAAATCTATGATTGCGCGTGAAGTCAAACGTGCAGAGATCGAGAAAAAATATGCTGCTAAGCGCGCAGAGCTTAAAGCGACGATCGTTAATCCATCGTCTACTGAAGAGCAGGTGTGGGAAGCGCAAATTAAACTGCAAAAGATGCCTCGTGATGCCAGCAAGTCTCGTCAGCGCAATCGTTGTCGTGTAACTGGCCGTCCTCATGGTGTTTATCGCAAGTTCGGCTTGTGCCGTCACAAGTTGCGTGAAGCAGCCATGCGCGGTGATGTCCCCGGCTTGGTTAAAGCCAGCTGGTAAGCCTCGGCTTAATATTAGGAGCAGAATCTGATGAGCATGCAAGATCCGTTGGCAGATATGCTGACCCGCATTCGTAATGCGCAACAAGTGGGTAAGGCAACTGTGACCATGCCATCTTCAAAATTGAAGATTAGTGTGGCAAAAGTACTCTCTGATGAGGGTTACATTAATGGTTTTTCTGTTAGCGAAGGTGCTAAACAAGAATTAACTATTGATTTGAAATATTATGAAGGTAAGCCAGTAATTGCTGAGCTTGATCGCGTAAGCCGTCCTGGGTTACGTAACTATGCCGGTAAAACCGCGCTTCCTACCGTTCGCGGTGGTTTGGGAATCGCTATTGTTTCTACCAGTAAAGGTGTAATGACTGATCGTGCTGCTCGCGCCGCTGGCGTTGGTGGCGAAGTCCTCTGCACAGTATTCTAATTGGGAAATCGTCATGTCACGAGTTGCAAAAAGTCCGGTTGAAGTACCAGCCGCGGTGACTGTAAGCCTTAATGGTCAAAGTCTCTCCGTAAAAGGTGGCAAAGGTACGTTGGCGCTCGAAATTCACCCGAATGTTGAAGTGAAACAAGAAGATAATGTCTTGACCTTCGCTCCGCGTGATGGTGCCAAGCAGTCAGATGCATTAGCAGGAACCACCCGTTCATTGGTAAATAATATGATGATCGGAGTTAGCCAGGGTTTTGAGAAAAAACTGACCTTGGTTGGAGTTGGTTATCGTGCTAAAGCAGAAGGTAACACTGTAAACCTGTCTTTGGGTTATTCAAACCCCGTTAACTACACTGTACCTGCAGGTGTAACGGTAGAAACCCCGAGCCAGACTGAAATTGTACTTAAAAGCGCTGACAAGCAAATGCTGGGTCAAGTTGCTGCTGAGATCCGTTCTGTTCGTCCACCAGAGCCTTACAAAGGTAAAGGTGTACGTTACTCGGATGAGCAAGTACTGCGTAAAGAAGCCAAGAAAAAGTAGGGCCTAGGTTATGAGCGATAAGAAGTTATCTCGTCTTCGCCGTGCGCGCCGTGCCCGTGCAAAGATTCGTGAGTTGAATGTTACCCGTCTGGCGATTCACCGCACCCCGCGTCATATATATGCACAAGTTATTGCGGACGATGGTGCGAAAGTGTTGGTTAGTGCTTCGACTCTTGACGCAAGTTTACGTAGCGGCAAAACCGGCAATATAGATGCTGCGAAGGCCGTTGGCGCTCTAATTGCTGAGCGTGCCAAAGCTGCCGGTATTTCCCAGGTTGCATTTGATCGTAGTGGTTTCAAATACCATGGTCGTGTCAAAGCTCTGGCTGATGCTGCGCGTGAAGGTGGACTGGAATTCTAAAGGTTAA
>CAYUVQ010000121.1:0-8457 GCA_964448175.1 uncultured Cellvibrionaceae bacterium
TCTGCTCGCCAAGCCAGCGGTAATAATCCTCCAGATCTCCGTCGAATTCACTCACGCGTCCGTCCGCCACCAGCAGGAATTGGTCCACGGTATTGCGGAGCAGGTGGCGGTCGTGGGAGACCACGATGACAGCGCCTTCAAATTCCTGCAGCGCCATGGTCAGCGCCTGCCGCATCTCCAGGTCCAGATGGTTGGTGGGCTCATCGAGCAACAACACATTAGGCTTTTGCCACGCAATAATTGCCAGCGCCAAACGCGCCTTCTCGCCACCGGAAAAATGCGTGATCGGTTCGAATGCCCGATCACCGTGAAAATCAAAACTACCTAGAAAATCCCGCACTTCCTGTTCGCGCACCTGCGGCGATATGCGCTGAATATGCAGCGCAGCGGATGCGTTTATGTCCAGTGCTTCCAGTTGATGCTGGGCAAAATAACCCAGTTTAAAATGCTCCCCGTTAGTGCGCTCACCCGCCAGCAGCGGCAGGCTGCCGGCCAGTGTTTTAATCAGGCTGGATTTCCCCGCGCCGTTGGGGCCGAGCAGGCCCACGCGAGTTTCCGGCACGATGCTTAATTCAACTTTTTGCAGGACGGTTTTATCGCCATAACCAATTTCGCCGCGCGCAATATGCACCAAAGGCGTAGATACTTTATCGGCACAGGTAAATTTAAATGTAAAAGGCGAGTCGACATGGGCCGGGGCAATTTTTTCCATGCGCTCCAGCTCTTTAATTCGACTCTGAGCCTGGCGCGCTTTCGATGCTTTGGCACGGAACCGTCGAATGAAATCTTCGATATGGGCAATGCGTTCCTGCTGCTTTTCAAAACTGACTTGCTGCTGCGCCAGCTTTTCGGCGCGCTGCCGCTCGAAGGCAGAATAATTGCCGGCATAATTGTCGAGCTTATTGCGCTCAATGCAGACGGTGCGATCGATGATGTTGTCGAGGAAATCCCGGTCGTGGGAGATGATAATCAAGGTGCCGGGGTAACGTTGTAACCACTGTTCCAGCCATAGGGTCGCATCAAGATCCAGGTGGTTAGTCGGCTCATCAAGCAGCAGAAGATCAGACGGACACATCAGTGCCTGGGCGAGATTCAAGCGAATACGCCAGCCACCGGAGAAGTCGCTCACGGGGCGGGTATCATCACCCGGGGCAAAGCCCAGACCGCTGAGCAACTGTTGCGCGCGGGAGGGCGCGGAATATGCAAAGATCCGCTCCATCTCGCCATACAGATGCGCGAGTTTGTCACCATCCTGCCCGGCTGCCTGAATCTCGCCTTCAAGGCGACGCAGCTCGGTATCGCCATCCAGGACATAATCCAGCGCTGAGCGCTGCGTGTGTCCCACCTCTTGCGCCATATGAGCAATGCGCCATTGCCGAGGTACATCACAGCGGCCGGTGTCGCTGGCAATCTTGCCCAGCAGCATCTGGAAGAGCGTGGACTTGCCACTGCCATTGGCACCGATCAGGCCGATCTTCTGGCCCGGAAAGATAGTCAGGTCGGCGGATTCCAGCAAAAATTTGCTGCCGCGCTGGAGCGAGATATTCTGTAATTGAATCATGGCGCGCATTCTAGCAGACTGGTTTGCGACCGACGTGTGCCGGTCAATGAAAATCAGGACAATTTTCAATAACCTGAGCAAAAAAATTATGATCTTTTCGCAAATCTGTCTGTGGGATTTTTCGCTCGCGCTTTACAGGGTTCCAGCCGTTGAGCGTATCTGTCTGCAATTGCAGGATGAGGCTCAGGCCAAGGTGAATATTCTGCTGTGGTGTCGCTGGCTGGAAACCCGCAGCATTCGGTTAACGACGGCGCGTCTGACGCAGGCGCTTCAGCGCATCAACTCCTGGGATGAATCCGTCGTCGAGCCGTTGCGCCAGCTGCGCCGAACGATCCGGCAGACGTATGGTGTTGATGACGAATCCGTGGAGGCTTGTCGACAACGCATTAAAACGGCGGAGCTCGCGGCAGAAAAAGTGGAATTGGAGTGGCTGGAATGCCTGGCCGATGAATGGACAGTGGACCCTGCGCCGCCATGCCAAGGGGAAAATCTCCAACTTTATCTGCGATCGATTAACGTGTCCGACGACCTGATGGCTGCAGCGCTGGCTCAGTTAACGCAAAGACTTGATTCCAAATAAAAACGGACGCCGCAGCGTCCGTTTTTATTTGGGCAGCTGACGATTAAAACTTATCGTCGTTTTCAAACAGGCTACCGGTTACGGGAGTGGCCATCGGGGTGGTGGGTGCATCTGGTACCGGCGAGGGTTTGGGCAGGGGATTATCCCGTGGCTCAATCATGCCAATCGTGGTGTGGCTCGGAATTGGCTTTTCCTGCGTATCCGGTACTACAGCATCGACCGGTTCTGCTGGAGAGGAAGCCGCTTCTTGTGGTTCTGCAGCTTTCGGCTCAGCCTTTTGCTCTGGTTTAGATTCTACTTTTTTCTCAGCCTTTTGCTCTGGTTTGGATTCTACTTTTTTCTCAGCCTTGGGAGCCGCTTTCGATTCCGCCTTTTTCGCGGCCTGTTCCGGTGTTTTCTTTTCCGCGGCTTTCTTTTCGGCAGCCTTCTGAGTTGGTGCTTGCTCTATATCAACAGATGGCTGTTGGTCCGCAGACTTCTGTTGTTTTTCTGCAGATTTTTTGGCCTTCGCAGGCTTTGCACCCGATTTCTTTTGCTCTGCGGCAGGCTTTTCAGCGGTTGGCTGTGCAGCCGCTTTTTTGCCAGCCGACTTGGTAGCAGTTGTGGAGGCAGCTTTATCAGTAGATTTTTTAGCAGTGGCTTTTTGTGCTGCTTTAGCTTTTGGTTTTGCTTTGCTGTCGGCCTTGGCTTTAGCGGGAGTAGCCTCAACTGACTCGCCGGCAACAGCACTTTTTGCTTTTCTGGTAGAAGCTTTGCCCGTCGCTGCGGCTGATTTAGGCGTTGCTTTTGAAGCCGCTTTTTTGGTGGCTTTGGCGGGTTTGGCTTTCATTGACTTGACGGCTTTGGCTACTGCTTTACTTATCTCTGTTGCATTTTTTTTCTCGGTACGCAGTGCCGTGACAACCTCATGAGCCGCAACCAACGCCTTGTTTTGTTCCGCTGCGTCAGTTTTCAATTTCTGCAGGCGGGCTTTAGCTGCTGCGGTCGTTGCATTTTTACCACGCAGGTCAGCCAGCTTTTTAGCAGAAGCTGCAGCGGCTTTTTGTGCGGCAGCAAGTGCTTTTTCTGCATCGTTGAGTTTTTTCGTCCGCGCTTTTTCGAGCTCGGCACTTACTTTGGCAATTTGCTTTTCAATGTCAGCAATCGAGACTGAGGTTGTCTTTTTGGCGGCCATGAGGGTGTCCTGTCGGTTTAAGGGTGGTAACAGTGAATGGTGCAATCTTGTTGTACAAATCCAGACATAAATTTATCACGCACGTCTGGTTGAAACGGTGACTATCTTTTACATCAAGATGAGCTTCTGAACCGGCCTCATTGTAATCGTGGTTTTTAAAAAAGTGTATGTCTGCTATCGAACAAATGTGTTGATTTTGTGTCGTCATTCGGTCCGTATAGCCTGGTAAAGCACCTTCCAGTGAGCTGATAGTGAAGAGAGAAACGTAATCCAAATATGAATTTGGATAAACCGTCTTCGTTGCCGATTCCCGTTCGCGGTAAATATACGAGTCGAGTGAGTAGCAGTTCACTTTTGTGTATGACCACAATAACCGGAATAGTGCCCCCGCCAAGTGCATCGCAGATTCGCCAGATAACTGGCGCTATCCGGCAAAAAAACCATAAAAAAGGCTCACAATCCGCCCCAGTTGGTATACCATTGGCGGCTTCTCTGGCCCCTGAAGTTGTGGATTTGCCGGGTTGGATTTAATCGGTCGACCGGCCCTTATGTCCTGGCTGGATAGATTAGGAAGCACATACATCAATAAAATTTAAGGTGTCATATGATTAACAAAAAACTACTTGTGGGCTTGGTTTCTTCTGTTGTTCTGGTAGCAGGTTGTCAAAAAGAAGCCGAAGAACCCAAAGCTGTTGAGCTGAATACGCTCGAGCAGAAAGTGAACTACACCATCGCTCGTAACCTGGCAAGCAACTTCAAGCAAAATGGATTAGTCGTTGAACCAGATAGTTTTATGTTAGCGCTCAATGATGTGCGTGACGGTGTTGAATCCCGTCTGACTGACGAAGAAATGCAGACTGTCATGCAGACTTTCCAAGAGCAGGCTATGGCCAAGCGCGAAGAAGAGCAGAAGAAAATAGCTTCTGAGAATGCCGAGAAAGGTCAGGCTTTCCTCGCTGAAAACAAAGCCAAAGAAGGCGTGACCACCACCGAAAGCGGTCTGCAATATCGTGTAATTACTGAAGGTTCCGGTGTTAAGCCCAAGGCAACAGATACCGTGACTGTGCACTACAGCGGCAAGTTGCTGGACGGTACCGAGTTCGACAGCTCTTATTCACGTAACGAACCGGCTACTTTTGACCTGAACAGTGTCATCCCGGGTTGGACTGAAGGTTTGCAGTTGATGCCACAAGGCTCCAAGTGGGAACTGGTTATCCCATCTGAGCTGGCTTATGGTCCAGGCGCCAACGGCCCGATTCCACCAAACTCCGTACTGGTTTTTGAAGTGGAGTTACTGGAAGTGAAAGCAGCTGAGTAATTGGTTTATTAAACCAGCCATAAAAAAACCCGCTTTTCAGCGGGTTTTTTTATGGCTGCTGATTCAATGATTTCGAATCAGCGATGAGTTCAAACAGAGGTTAATTAACCAGATCTTTATGTGAAGTATGCAGCACCGCAATCATACGGTCTTCAGCGGTAAAGCGTACTTCCAGCGCCTCACCCAGCGCTGACAGATCAGCTGCAAGTGTACTGAGGTCATCGGTTTCCAGATATTTATCATTGAAATCGAGAATGTGTTCGGTAGTTTTATCAACGGTAGAGAACAACTGGCCGGCTTCTTTGAGTGCCTCGGTGTCCTCGAACTGCTGACCTTCTTTGATGAGCTGGTCATAAATCTCAAAGTGGCCTGCTGAGACATAATCCACCAGAATTTGGCACAGGGTACGCAACTTCGCTCCGCGCAAGGCTTCATTGTCAGCGTTAGCTTCAAGACTACTCAGTGCACAATATTGCACCAGCATGTCCTGCCGCTCTTGCAGCCAGCGATCAATGATTTCGCTGACGCCGCCCCAAAGCTCTTTGGCGTTTTTACAATTGTCTAGCATGCGATATTCCTTGAATAACTTTTTTGATCAGGCGAGCCACGATAGGCTATCCCGCCGCAGACGGCAAGCCTCATCAGACTTTACGCCAGGTCTGAAAGGCATTGATTAAGGCCAGTCCAACAAAAGCCATCAGCGTCCAGCCAGCAATACTGATACCGAACAACGACCAGTCTACCTTTGCGCAGTTTCCATCACCCTGCAGTAGAACTTCCAGTGCCTGCAGGAACGGATAAACATCAAACATGTAAGACAACCCCGGGCCACAGGCAGGTACCTGATCTTCAGGCAGGCTCTGCAGCCACAGCTGACGGCTGGAGAAGCCGCCGCCAATGATCGCTGCCAGCATGCCAAGAACGCCATAGACGCGCCTGCCAATGCGGGAAGGATTGTGCAGAAAGGCAATGAGTGCGATAAGCCCCACCAGGACGACGAACGCGCGCTGGGTGATACACAAAGGGCAAGGCTCCAACCCCATGACATGTTCCATATAGGCGGCAATCAACATCAAGCCAACACAACCGAGGAAAATTATTAGATTTGTCTGGCGAATACTGGGCAACATGGTGAATCCTTCGTTAAGGTTATTAAGAGCAATAGTACGCAAAAAGCCGGTAGATGTGCCAGCCAATTGCCAGGAGCGGGAGCTATTGCACGATAGTGACGGCCTCCATGTTCAGCGGGATGCCAGGCCATGGTTGACCGACCGGTTTACTAGGGGTTCAATAGCCTGCGAGCGGACAGTTATAAATAGGAAGTGATATGAGTATTGCTATGCGCGGCGGAGTTAAAAAATACGGGTTGCTGTTGGTGGGATTGTGTCTGTGTCTGTTGGGTACTGGGACAGCATTTGCCAATAATGGCAGTGCGTCCAGCAGCCCGTACATCCAGCTCAAACCATCTTTTGTGGTGAATTATGGCGGCGTGGGCAAGATCAAATATTTAAAAGCGGATATATCGCTCCGGGTCGATGACCCTGTCGCGGTAGAGGCGGTCAATCATCATATGCCGTTGATTCGCAATGCGCTGGTATTGCTATTCAGTCGTCAGACCGATGAGGCCATGGCCAGTGTGGAAGGAAAGGAAGCACTGCGGCAGGCGTCCCTGCTGGAAATCAATCGCCTGCTGGCTGAAGAGGTGGGGCCGCACATAGCGGTGAAGGATGTGTTGTTCAACAATCTTGTGATGCAGAAATAAAGGTGCATAAAAATGCCTGATCTCGGATGAGTGCCGACATCAGGCATTGTTCGTCGGTTGGAAATCTGCCGGCCTTACCAGGTCATTTCACTTTACAGTCACTCAGTCCCTGCATTTTCTATATTGACTATTTGTTGCTGCAGACTTTAGCTGCTTGCACAGCAACGGTATTGTGCATAGTAGTTATCCAGAAACGTTTCAAACGGAAGCTGTTCAGTGGCTTCGAGTTCCTGCTGTTCTACTAAAGAGCGTTGCGCGAGGTTCTGGTGATAAGCTTCTTTTCCGGCATCCAGCGGGCGGTTGGCAAAATACTGTCGATGTTGTTCTGCCAGGTCCATGCTATGGCCAAAGAAAGTTTTCTGCCCGTTGTGCATGTCCTGCAATATCCGCGCTGACGGCGTCAGTTCCGGCTGCGCCAGCTTGCAGTGTTGCGCGGCCACTGCCTGTTGATAAAGGTCGCCACCGTTGGCCTGATCCAGCAGTGCCGCGCAGTCTGCTGTAGCGGCCAAAACCTCCTCGGCCCAATGGCGCATACTGACCAGTTCCTGATTGCGCATTAACTGCAGATCCGGATGGCGGCCTTCTACCACCACACGTTTCTGATTTTCCTGAATCTCACGGTATTCCTCTGCTCCGGCGAGCGGACTGTCGTGCAGCAGACAAAATAATAAAAACGCATCCATCAGTCGCATTTGTTCGGCGGTAATACCCAGTGGCTCGTAGGGGTTGAGGTCGATGCAGCGCACCTCTACGTATTCGACGCCGCGCAAACGCAAAGCCTGCAACGCCGTTTCGCCCGACTGAGTGGGATGTTTAGGGCGGATGCTGCTGTAAAACTCATTCTCAATCTGCAGCAGGCTCGTGTTGAGCTGCTGATAATTTCCCTGCGCATCCTTAGTACCGATTGCGGCGTAAGCCGGATGTTGAGTGGAGATCGCACCGTACAAGGTTTTGAGATAACTGGGCAGATTGTTGTAGCAGACAATCAGCGATTGCTGTGCATCACTTTGATAACCCAGATCGCCCATGCGCAATGAAGTAGCGTAGGGCATATACAGTGATCTGGCCTGCTCATCAAACGCCTGTAATTTATGCTGGCGGCCTTTCACAAAGGAACTGCACACCGCCGGCGACGCGCCGAACAAATAAATCAGCAGCCAGAAATACCGACGGAAATTACGGATCAGCGCAAAATAGCGTTGGGTTTTGTAATCCTGCAGCGATAGCTGATTACCTTCTTCCTGCTGCAAGGCCAGCCAGAATTCGTTGGGTAAGGAAAAGTTGTAGTGAATGCCGGCGATAGTCTGCATGGAGCGCCCGTAACGGTGCCCGAGGCCGATACGGTAAATGGTCTTCATGGTCCCGCTATTAGAAGTGCCATAACGGGCCACCGGAATCTGCTCGTCGGTACCCAGAGCACAGGGCATGCTGGCCGGCCAAAGGCGTTCGCCTTGTTGATCCAACTGATGACAGGTAAAGCGATGTACGTCCTCCAGCTGTTGCAGCAGGTCATCCACGTTGCGGAATGGTTCGGTAATAAACTCCAGCAGAGCTTCGCTGTAATCCGTGGTGATATGAGGATGCTTGAGCGCTGAACCGAGGCCAAGCGGATGGTCGGTCTGTGCGAGTGTGCCATCAGGCAGAACACGCAGGCTTTCCTTCTCCAACCCACGCAGGATGCCGGTGAAGGTAGCGTTATTAGCAGGCTGGGAAAATGTCTGCAGCAGGTGATCGAATGATGCGGCTTGCCTGGAGGAGGGCGATGAATGTGATGATTGCGACAAGCTGGTGTCCTCATAAAGCGCTGTATTAGCGATACAGCGAGGCATTTAAAAAGCAGGGGTTTCAGGTGGTTTTAACCTGAAGTTCATGGCCTGAAACAGCCTTCCGGATACACCGTTCAGAGCAGCGACTGTTGGTTGCTTCCGATGTCTGGCTCATTGGGCTCAGGCTGATCGTCTTCCAGAAAAGAATCAGCGCTCACTGTGATGTCTTCTGCGGCAAAATCATCGGCATCGGCATCGGCATCGGCATCGGCATCGGCATCGGCATCGGCATCGGC
>CAYUVQ010000122.1:0-8246 GCA_964448175.1 uncultured Cellvibrionaceae bacterium
CGGATTCTTGAGCGGGCAGTGCGCCCTGGGCCAACGAGCGGCCGAGAGCAAGGGGGCAATGTTTTTGTATATGAACAAGAGTTTGCGAATAAACAAGGCCTTAACAATTCTTAAATAGACTTGTCTTCTGCTCGTTTACTTGCTCACGGATAATCAAAATATCCGCCTTAAGTTTCAAGGCCTCACCGAGAGCTGACTATCATGCAGATAAAAAAGATAAAAAAAGTGTTCATTCTTTCAATGATTCCTTTGGCGTTTGCCGCCATATCAAATGCATCCGCGACGCCCAAGAAAGAACCTTGGGAGCTGGCCCAGGAGACTGAGGTGTGGACGCCAGTTCCTGACACTGTGGTTGCTTCAGAGAAAAATCCTCCTTCGGATGCACTGGTACTTTTTGATGGTAAAAATCTCGATAAATGGGAAGGTGTTGATGGTGGTTCGGCACGCTGGGCTGTAAATAAAGGTGTATTAACGGTATCGCCGAAGACAGGGGATATAAAAACGAAGGAAGCCTTTTGTGATATTCAATTACATGTTGAATGGAAAACACCGGAGGAGGTACGTGGACTGGATGGGCAAGGGCGCGGCAACAGCGGTATCTTCTTGCAGGAACGTTACGAAATTCAGATCCTTGATTCCTATAAAAATGAAACTTACCCTAACGGTCAGGCTGGATCTGTATATAAACAGTCTATCCCACTGGTGAATGCGTCGCGTGCCCCTGGCGCCTGGCAAACCTACGATATTATTTTTCAATCTCCGAAATTCGATGAAGATGGAACTTTAATCAAGCCTGCTTACATTACTGTCTTACACAATAATGTTCTGGTGCAGAATCATTTTGAAATTCAAGGTCCCACAGCTTGGATCGGTCATCCTCCCTACGAGCCTCATGGCTGTGCACCTTTGCGTTTGCAGGATCATGGTAACCCGGTAAGTTTTAGAAATATCTGGGTAAGAAAACTCTAATAAAAAACCCTCCCCTCATAATATTCATGATTATTGGGAACCTTTTCAAGGTTCCCATGCAGAGGCTTCCTATGTCTTTTTTTCTAAAATCATTTTTCGCTATCTCGCTGAGCATGCTAGCGTCGATGACCGCGTTTGGCCTTAGTTTTGAAGAGGTATTTCAATCTAACTCTTACTGGAAAGAAGCTGAGACAGTCAGCATTTCGAAGAGTGGAAAACAATTAAATATATCTGGTGGAGCTGGAAACAATCTTTATTTTAAAAGGCGTGCGACAAATAAAGATGGGGATCTAGTATCGAGGGATTCTTGGGCTGACAGTCAAATTAGCTTTGAGTACATGTTGACTGAAGATGCAAGTGCAAAAGTTATTCTTCAAGGGCGTTATGCCGTCGCCCTTACCAACTCTGAGCAAGCTGTCTTAACGCACCATCATGCCGGTGGAGTGGAAGCTCGCATAAGTGAGCAAAAGAATGGTGCGCCCCCGTTGTTGGATGCAGCTAAATCGGCTGGTGAGTGGCAACGCGTTGATATTAAATTCCGCGCGCCCCGCTATGATGACGCGAGTAGGAAAGTAGAAGATGCATTTTTTATCGAGGTGACTCTTAATGGTCATTTGGTGCAGCAAAATCTATTGGTTAAAGGCTTTGGGGAAAGCAGTAGGTTTGCCTGGGAGGCTCATCATGGCCCTTTGATTATTGCTGTTTCTGAAGGCGAGATCGCACTGCGAGCAATTGATGTACGACATGCTGACTTCAGTGCGATTAAGATACCTGCGGCGAGTGGTCAAAAAACCAATATAGAAGAACTGGTTGATTTCGTTGTCTTGGGTAGTGAAGCTTTCCATGCTTTAGGATGCGGCTCTTGCCATGCCGTTAAAGAGAATGACCCATCTGTTAAAAGTGGGCCTAACCTCTTTGGCCTTTTCAAGCGTACCCCTCGCGGTCGTGAAGTGGCTGAGGGTGAAGATAATCACCGTTTCAAGATAAAAGCGGACCGGAGCTACTTGCTAAACAGTGTTCGAAAACCCGCTGCATTAAGAGCTGTTGCTGAGGCAGGGGCCTCAGTTGGTGAAGCTTATCTTCCTATCATGCCGCCTTACTCAGACCAGGCTGTATCAGACAAACAGGTCGATGCTATCGCTGCTTATCTGATGACGCTGAATCCTCTTAAGGACCAAGGCCCCGCTATTCATCTCGTGACGAAAGATGGGCCTGCGCAATATGATCCTCTTGTTGATGATCTACAGTTGCTCGTAAACGACCGCACGCGTATTCAAAGAGGCCCAATGGAAGGTGTTTCTGCGAGATCCATTCATGTGGGGCAGACGAACGGTATCAATTATTCATTTGATCCACGCGTACTGGCTATTACTAAAGTGTGGCAGGGGGGATTCCTCGACGTCTCCGGTGAACTTAAAAACCGAGGTGGGCGAGGGTTGAAGCCAGGTTATGAAAGTCGGACCTTAGAAATAGGGGAGGCTGGCTTCCTGTTGGCGCCTTTGAACAGTAAAAACCAGTTAATCGATTTTTCATTTAAAGAAGCTGTATTTAACGATATGGCGACGATAACGGAGTCGTTGTTCAGTCAGCAGGATCATTTAACCCGTCTGAACGCTGTTGATGCACAATTTCTTGGATATCAACAAGACTCAAAGAAGTCGACTTCTTCCCCACAATTTCACTATCGTATTGGTAAGAATCTAATTTCTATTACGACCCAGATAGCTTCAAACGGCGACACTCAAATTCATATCCAGGGTGAGTTTAAAACTGCTCAACGATTTGCGATTAATACACAGATCATGCATGAACCCAAAGTGTCTGTCGGTAAGCTAGAGCAAGGGTTCGCGAATGAAGTTCTAACGTGGAGTATTCCCGCCAATACTAATAATAAAATTGCTTTAACAGCCACGTTAAAAGTAGCCACCGCAAGCTGGCGACCGACGCCCTCGGAATTTGTTTATCAAAAGCAAAAGCTTCAGGTTATTCCTGCGCAGGCAAACTTGCCAGAAGGTTATCGAATAGAGAGCTACTTACCTCCACGTGACAATTATGGTCGGGAGCAGTTGTTCGAAGCTCTGGGGCTGGCAGTAGCCGAGGATGGAACGATAGTTGTTGCTACACGTACGGCCGGGATCTGGCGTATCGTAAAGGGTGAGTGGCAGCTTTTCGCTGAAGGTTTGTTTGATAGTTTAGGTGTAGTAATCGAAGATAAAAAAGGGCTGCAGCTGGTTGTAGGCCAAAAAGCGGAGCTCACCCGTATTACGGATACTAACGGCGATGGTCTTGCTGATAAATTTGAAACTCTATTTGATGCTCACAGCTATCACGGCAACTACCATGCTTATATGCATGGGCCGGCACGAGGACCTGACGGTGCCTATTACCTTGCTCTGAATCTTTCTCATGCGGATGAGGCTGTATACAAAGCGGACGGCATGTATATGGGTACATCCGGCGGCTTAAGTGGTTGGGCGGTCCGCGTTACACAAGATGCTAAATACGAATTGTGGGCAAACGGTTTGCGCAGCCCTGCGGGGATCGCTACCGCACCAGATGGTCGGCTGTGGTATGCCGATAATCAAGGTGAATTTGTGGCGACCTCCAAGATCTTCTTGTTGAAAAAAGATGCCTTTTATGGACATCCCTCCAGCTTGGTTGACCTGCCCGGCATGACGCCTGAGTCGCCGCAGATTTCCTGGGAAAAAGTCCGGGAAAGACGGGAAAAGGCAGTGATCCTGTTGCCACAGAATCGTGTTGCAAACTCTCCCGGACACCCGGTTTGGGATGCTACAAAAGGGCGGTTCGGCCCGTTCTCAGGACACATGTTCATCGGTGACCAGACACAGTCAAATTTACTGCGTGTGGTAACAGAAGTCGTCGATGGGATAGAGCAAGGAGTGGTCATTCCTTTTGCTACAGGCCTCGAATCTGGAGTAATGAGACCAGTATTTCTTGCTGACGGAAGTTTGATGCTGGGGCAAACCGGTCGTGGATGGCAGGCAAAGGGTGGGCACGTGGCGAGTTTGCAACGCATTGTACGGGAGAGCAAAGCCGTTCCGCTCGGTATATATAGTGTTTCTGCACGCGCAGATGGCTTCGAGATCAAGTTAACTAAACCCGCGCTTGATGGCCGCGACAAGGTGCAGGTCAGGGAACTGCTCCGCCTTTCGTCCTGGGTTTATCGGGATGCCCCGGACTATGGCTCAGAAGTTCTTGATGAGCGGCAGGAATCAATCGAAGCCCTGACCTGGTCTGAGGATAACACTTCGCTTCATGTTCGCCTGGCGTCACTGCAGCAGCCTGAGATTCATCCCCAACAGACTGCGCGCGTATATCATTTTGCACTCGATGCTCAGACGCTTTTCGATTCACCGGAGTCTCTTTTGCTGGAGGCTTATTACACGCTTTATCAATTCCCTGCTCGATAACGCATTCCTGATTGCGCTTTAATTCCCACAATCTTTAAAGAGGTTGTGGGAATTTTTTTACATCTTGTTTCCACTCTTTCAGAAAAATTTTCATTGCGGTGTAGATGGATTTTATGTAGTAACTTTGTTTAGATGCGATGGCATCCGAACGAGGTTCCACGGGCTTATGAAATCATCAACAGGTATATTGACCATAGATTTATCCGCCATTCTGGCGAACTGGCGTTGTATCAATAATCAGCTTGGCGGGCATGCGTCAGCGGCTGCTGTTATCAAGGCTAATGCATACGGGTTGGGCGCGGAGAAGGTGGGGCCGATGCTCTACGGAGCAGGCTGCCGCGAATTTTTTGTGGCAACTTTTGAGGAGGCCTTGGCGGCTCGGGAGTATTTAGAGCCTGATGCGCGAATATATGCGCTCGGGGGTGTGCGCCCTGGGGCGGAACGGATGTTTGTGCAGCATGCGTTGTCACCTGTATTGCACACGGTGGAAGATATACGGCGCTGGTTGGCAATCGTTAAAGAAACCACACTCCCTCCGCCCTGTGCGGTGAAGATTAACACTGGAATGACACGCCTCGGGCTAGAGGTTCAGGAGTGGCTGGCATTTTTGGCGGCAGCTGACGATCTGCAGGCACTTTCTCCCGCCTTGGTAATGAGTCACCTGGCGTGCGCCGAGGAACCGGATCATCCGCTAAATCATCAACAGTTGCATCAGTTTCAAACGGTCGTTGCTGCCACCAGACCTCTCCTGCCAGCGGCGCGCTTCAGCTTGGCTAATTCATCTGGTGTCTATCTCGGCGATGCATGGCACTTTGATCTTGTACGGCCAGGGGCTGCACTTTACGGTATTAATCCTCAGCCATCAAAGCCTTCACCACTAAAACCCGTTGTGCATTTGGCATTACCAGTTTTACAGGTGCGCGAGCTAACGAGTAACGTCAGTATTGGTTATGGAGCAAGTGCCCAGGCCTCGGCACCCACACGCTTGGCTGTTGCAGCTGGAGGCTATGCGGATGGATTACATCGCACTATTGGTCGCGCCGGGTTCGGTATGGTTGACCAGCACCGGGTGCCGGTAGTTGGCCGTATTTCGATGGACGCTACCATCTTTGACGTCTCTGCGGCGAATCTCGAAGATGAGGATAAAATGATCGAAGTGCTTAACAACGAATTGACGGTAGACGGGTGGACCGAGCGGACGGGCGCCTTAGGCTATGACATTCTTACCAGTCTGGGATACCGCTATCAGCGTCGCTATGTAAAAGACGGTGTACTTGTTGAGCAGGGGTAATCTTATGCATGATGATTCTCTACAGCGGATCTTGCGCCTGCTGGCTGATGGCCGATTTCACTCTGGACAAGAACTGGGTGAAACGTTAGGTGTTAGTCGTACGGCGGTCTGGAAACACTTACAAAAACTTGAAGCGCTGGATATTTCGCTGGAGTCAGTGAAAGGAAAGGGTTATCGCTTGTGCGGCGGACTCGATTTGCTTAATACCGAAAAAATCCAACAGCAACTGCCGCCGGAAGTTAGAAAATTTCTAGCTGCGTTGGATATCCACACGGTAATCGATTCCACTAACAACTATTTAATGCAGTTAGCTGCGAGTTGCGAAAGTGGTCATGTTTGTCTTGCGGAGCAGCAAACTGCCGGTAAAGGACGTCGTGGTCGTCAGTGGGTTAGTCCCTTCGCAAAAAATATCTATCTTTCGATAGCGTGGAATTTCGATGGTATCGCTGCGCTCGAAGGGCTGAGCCTTGCTGTAGGGGTGGCTATTGTCGAGGCTTTGGAGCAGCTTGGTATTTCAGGCGTACGGTTGAAGTGGCCCAACGATGTGCTTTGGCGACAGCGGAAGCTGGCTGGTATTTTATTAGAAATGACAGGTGATCCCGCTGGTCTCTGTCAGGTGGTTATCGGTATTGGAATCAATGTCGCCATGCCGACATCTGATGCGCTGGGGATTGATCAACCGTGGGTCGATCTTCAAACTATCCGATCAAAGTCTAATCTTTCTCAGCTCATCTCACGCAACAAGTTAGTTGCCGCCCTTCTCACGAATTTGTTGCCTCTGCTGCACCATTATCCCGAAGAAAAATTTGCGGCTTATCGCGAGCGATGGGAGCGGCTTAATGTTTATGCGGGACAACCGGTGGCATTGCATACTGCAAAGTCAGTGGTGATTGGGCAGATGTTGGGGGTGGACAACTCGGGAGCGCTGCGGTTAGAAACGGAAAATGGTGAGACATTGTTTTACGGTGGGGAAGTATCTTTGAGAGCGGCGCAATGATCTTACAGATTGATAGAGGTAATACCCGTCTTAAATGGCGCTTGTGCAGTGCGTCCAGGGAGGTAATGCGGGGGGCCTTCCTGAATGACGAAGGTTATTTTTCTCTCGCCACCACATTGTCCGATTGGTCAATTCAGCAAATTATTGTTGTCAGCGTATTGGGTGAAGCATCAGATCA
Source organism: uncultured Cellvibrionaceae bacterium (assembly GCA_964448175.1). Classification (GTDB taxonomy): domain Bacteria; phylum Pseudomonadota; class Gammaproteobacteria; order Pseudomonadales; family Cellvibrionaceae; genus Cellvibrio. Next base: position 6,867 of record CAYUVQ010000122.1, read on the forward strand.
GGCGTTTTCAGCATGGGCAACGAAGCAATTTGGTGTAACGCCGCGCTTTGCTAAAACCGCGCTGCAGTGCGCGGGAGTGACAAACGGATATCGAAGTCCGGAGCGTCTTGGTGTGGACAGGTGGCTCGCTATGTTGGGTGGTTATTCGCGTGCGAGAGGCGCGTGCGTGGTCGTGGATTGCGGTAGTGCGATTACGGTGGATATGATTGATCAGGACGGTGTGCACCAGGGAGGATATATATCGCCGGGTATAACAGCTATGTATCGTTCGCTATTTGCGAATACACACGGCGTAAAGGCGGTAAAGGGAAATGACTTCGACGATCTTTCTCCGGGCCGTGATACTGAGTCTGCAGTCTCCTCGGCGCAGTTGATTATGATTACAGGGTTGATTCAGTGGGCCGTACAACAGCTGTCTATTGATGGCGAATCGGCATCTTTACCAGAGTTGTTGATGACTGGTGGGGATGGCCTTCAGCTATCAAAGTTTTTAAATCGCTCCGTATTTGTGCCTGATTTGGTGTTTGAAGGTCTCGAGTTGGCATTTCCTGCCAGTTAATTATTTAGGTCTGGGTGCGTTATCTATGCGTTCAATATTTATGACTTTGGTGGCAATCAATGTGATTGTCTTGTTAATGCAGCTGGTCATGGGGGCTCAAGACTCCGCGAGTTCGCACTTCACGCCCCCGGCGCGTGCGCTAAAAGGGAGTGAATTGAAAATGATTAATGAGGCAGATCGGAGTGCGCTGACAAAAAAGAATGAAAAAAATCAGGCGGGGAAGGATGACCCATCTGCTGGCAGCAGCGATATGTGTACGATGGTGGGGCCTTTCCCGAAACTGCTCCATGCGGAGTATCTGGTTGAACGGCTGGCGGCGATGGATGCTCATGCGGTTATTAAGTCTGTAGAGGTTCCGGATAGCATCGCGTTCTGGGTATATCTGCCACCGGAAATGTCGGAAAAGGAAGCTTTGCGACGCTTATATGAAATCCAGTCCAAAAATATCGACAGTTACATCATACCCTCAGGCGAATTGGCCAATGGTATATCTTTTGGGATGTTTAATGATCAATCTGCGGCAAAAGCGCGCATAGAAGAATTGCAGATGCAAGGATATCAACCTAAATTGCGAGAAATTGAGCGCACACACCGCGAAACTTGGGTGACGCTCGCTCCTGGTGAAGCAGAAAAAATAGACGGTACGCTCTGGGTTGATCTGTTGAATCAGCATTCCGGAATCGAAAAAAGACAAAATTACTGTTTGGGTGTTGCGCCAAAGTAAAACTTTCACTAGAATCCCGCCTCCACAATAAGTCGTGGTTTTAAAGGCTGGCGTAGCTCAGTAGGTAGAGCAGCTGACTTGTAATCAGCCGGTCGGG
>CAYUVQ010000123.1:0-7906 GCA_964448175.1 uncultured Cellvibrionaceae bacterium
AAACGAATCTGTTCGCGATCAATCACGGTAATGGTGGTAGCCAGGGGTAATTGCGCGCTTTCGCTGCGGGTGCCGCTGACATAAATTTTTTCGACTTGAGGTTCTTGTGCCGCGTTAACGGCAAGGCTGGCAGATAATAAACATACCGCCGCGCTCAAAGGCGCACGGGAAAAATAAACAGTGGACATAATGATTCCCCAATCAGGATAAACAAGCGATTGAGGGAGGGATAAGTGGGAACAATGTGTACAAGGACCGGTGATGGTCAACACAGGATTACCACCGATGAAGCCCTCCGCTACATCGTGCGTGTGAGTGGGCATGCGAGCATGCCAATGAGGCTGGTATCGGACTCACATCGCGAAGATGTTCACCGTTGCGGGGGCAGTGTCGGGATTGCGCCAAGCGCTCACCGACTTCCCATTTACTCTGATGTCGGCCAATAACGCGGCCATCAGACACCTCGGCGCGCAAGGTACGGTGTTAGGGGGAGGGAGTCAAGGGGCTGGCAAAGTGGTTTGTGTCGGGTTACGCAGCTGCGCCGCTAACCCGACCTACGGGATGATGCGCTGGCAAAAAAATTATTACTTCAACGCCCCCCCCAAAAAAGTAGGTCGGATTAGCCTAAGCGTAATCCGACAACGGGTATGTATAACGCTCCTAACTAAATACGATGCTTGGGAATAATAATCACGCCGTCATCACGGCAATCGACGTAGGCGGTAATACCGTAAACGTCCTGCAGATTGGGCGGGGTAAGCACTGCAACCGGTTCGCCGTCAGCTACGACGCGGCCGTGATGCAACAGAATCAAGCGCTGGCAAAAACGCGAAGCGAGGCTGAGGTCGTGCAGCGCGGCCATAACCGCGCCGCCGTTGCGTGCATGGGCCTGCAACAATTCCATGATTTGTAATTGATGATAGGGATCGAGCGCGGCGATGGGTTCGTCGGCCAGAATCATCTGCGGCTCGCCGGCGAACACCCGCGCTAACAGACAACGCTGTAGTTCGCCGCCGGATAATTCCGTCACCGGGCGTTCACGTAATGTCTGCAAATCCGTGAGCTGCAGCGCCTGCTCTACCGCCTCTTGATCATGAGCCATTTTATTCGTCACCGGTTTACGCCAGGGCGCGCGACCTAAACCGACCAGATGTTCCACCGTCAACGGCCAGGCCGGCTTTTCCTGTTGGGCCAGATAACCGAGAAAACGCGCCCGCGTCTGTGCCGGAATGCGCTGGATGTCCTGCGGCGCTTCCCGCGCTAATTGCATGGTTACGCGTCCTTGCTGCGCTGGTAACAAGCCACTCAGGACACGCAGCAGCGAGCTTTTGCCCGCGCCGTTCGGGCCAATAAGGCCGACGAATTCCCCTGCACCCAACTGCAAATTAATTCCCTGCAGAATTGGATTTTTATGAAACTGCAGATGAAGCTCTTCTGCGCGGAGTAAACCGTTATTGGATTCAGAATTTTTCAGCGGTGAGTTCATCGTTACATCCAGCGGCTGCGGGTTTTTAAAATCAGGAATAAAAAGAACGGCCCACCCAACAGCGAGGTCACCACACCCAGTTTCAGTTCACGTGCAATATCCAGCTGCCGCACCAGAATGTCCGCGAGCAACACCAGCAACGCGCCACCAAATGCACTGGCCAACAACAAGCGTCCCGGACGATGCCCCACCAGCGGACGCAGTAAATGCGGCACAACCAATCCCACAAAACCAATGCTGCCGCTCACTGCAACGCACGCACCTACGCACAACGCCAGACCGAACAACAAAATTCCGCGCTCCCGTTGTGTATGAAAGCCGAGGGAGCGCGCTGTATCCTCACCGAGACTTAACGCATCCAGATAGCGGCGGCGGCTCAGTAATAAGATCCAGCCCGCGACAATAAATGGCAGCGCAACAGTGACGTGATTGATGTTGCGATTAGCCAGAGAACCCATCATCCAGAACACGATTTCCTGCATCGCAAACAGACTCGGTGCAAAATTCAAGGCAACCGCAATCAGCGCACCCGCCATCGCGTTGATCGCTACACCCGCCAGAATCAACGCCAGCAAACTGCTGTGTAAACCCGCCAACAGATACACCAGCAACAACGCCAGAAACGCACCACTGATTGACGCCAGCGGCAACCAATACCAGGCACTTGCTGCCACACCGAAATACAACACCAACACCGCGCCCAAGGCTGCGCCGCTGGAAACACCCAGAATGCCCGGCTCCGCCAGAGGATTACGCAATAACCCCTGCATTGCTGCACCCGCCATCCCCAGCGTCGCACCCACCAATAACGCCAGCAGCACACGTGGCAGGCGAATCTCCCAGACAACAATTTCCGCCAGGCTCTGCTCATCTACCCATAAATCCCGCCACGCCTGCAGCACCGACATATCGGCAGCCCCGATATGCAACGCAAATAAACTGCTGATAAACAACAGCGCGCCGAGTAGAAAAATTAATAAACCGAAATTGATTGAACGCACAGCACATCCTAAAAAGTGATAACCCAAAAATACGTCGAGTTGTTTTCGTTCTACTAAATGAAAACAGGTAATCAAACAGCTCGTGATAGCGCGGCCCATTTTGCCAGCGTTTTATGCAGCCTTGTACGGGTTCGCGCAACTTTCCACAACCTCATGATGAGTTTTTCCGCAAAACACATTGCGGCACTAAGGTCGAGGCGGCAAGTGCTTCTGAAACCCTCGCGTCAGGGACGACGTGAGGGAGCTACAGGGATGTATTCATGCGTTTTCAGAAGCACTTGCCGTCTCGGCCGTTCGCGCTACATTTATCACTGATCTTGCAAACCATCACCGCTGCTCGCGCAACACCCGCAATACATCTGCCACCACCGGCGCACTGCACACCGACAACGCCGCAGGCAACTCAATCACTCGACTGTTGCGTACTAATGCCGGATGTTCCAGATACTCGCGCGCAACAGAAAACGCCTGCACGTAACCGCCCTCCACAATGAGCACTTCCGGCTGCGCTGCCACCAACTGCTCCAGATCCATCTGCGCAAAACTCACAATGCCCTGCTCCGCCGCCAGATTGCGAAAGCCCGCGCGTGTCATCAGCTCATCCTCCAGCGTATCGCTGCCCGCCACGATACCGTTGGGTGAATACCAGATGGCTGATGTTTTTTTATCAACGGGTTGCGCATCAAGTGCTGTCAGTTGCTCACGCAATTCATTAACCATGACCGAGGCCTGCGCCTGCGCATCCACCAAACGCCCCAGGGATTCCATATGCGTAATAATGTCATCCAGCGTGCGCGGCAACGCAATGCGTTCAACCGGATAATCAAAATGCTGCAGCAGGCGCACGGCATCGCCTGCACCGAATTCACCGGCAATAATTAAATCCGGCTGCAACGGAATCAACTCTTCTGCGAGACCGTGATTGATATGCACACCCGTAAGCTGGGTAGTAACAGTAGAAAGCTGATGATCAGTAGACAGATAAGTCACCGAGACGATGCGCTGCCGGGGCACCCACATCAGCAGCAATTGATCGAGGCACAAATTAAGCGAGGCGATGCGTTGGGCGGCGGCGTGGGCCATCAGTGGCTGCCACACCAGCGCGAGCATCAACGCCCAGCGCAATACAGCTTTCACAGCGGATTTAACCAGGCCGCGCCGCGTACACCGCTTGAGTCACCGTGGACGGCCTGCACGATGGGCGTATCGCATTCGCCACCAAACACATAACGCGGCAATAATGTCGGCACCTGGGTATAAATCTGCGCGATATTCGATGCGCCGCCGCCTAGCACGATGACATCCGGGTCGAGCACATTGATCACCGCCGCCAGCCCGCGCGCCAGTGCATCCAGGTAATCCTCCAATGCGGTGATGGCCGCGCTATTCCCATCCGCCACGCGCGCTACAATTTCCTCGCCGGTAAGTTTTTCCCCGGTCAAGCGCGTGTAGGTCAGACACAAGCCGGTACCGGATAAAAAGGTTTCCTGACAGCCGCTTTTTCCGCAATAACACGGGCGAGCCTGCAGTTCCGTGGGGGATGTCCAAGGCAAAGGATTATGACCCCACTCACCCGCCACCCCATTCGGGCCGACGATGGGGGCACCGCGCCAAGCCAGACCCGCTCCACATCCAGTACCGAGGATGCCGGCAAAGACCATGTCATAACCTTTACCTGCGCCGTCGGTGGCTTCGGATACCGCCAGACAATTGGCATCGTTCGTCACCTTCACATCCCGCTGCAGCAAGTGGGACAAATCCTGTTGCAGCGGTTTGCCGTTGATCCAGGTAGAGTTCGCATTTTTTACGAGGCCGCTCTTGCGCGACACGGTGCCGGGAATTCCCACGCCTACCGGCAGGTTCTCCACGCCAGCCGCTGCTTCGGCCCGAGCCACCAGCCCGGCAATCGCATCGAGCGTAGCGTCATAATCACCGCGCGCGGTGGGAATACGCGTCCGGAACAACTCGCCGGTTGCGCCACTGAGCAGTATTACCTCGGTTTTGGTGCCGCCAAGGTCAATACCAATACGCAATTGTGCTGCCGCTTCCGTCATATTTGGACCTTTTTGTTGTCTACTGGAATCTGAGGATGCGGGATTATAGGTTTGCCGTCGTTCAGCAGGCAAACTGGCATGGCCGATATTCATAAAGGGACTACACTACAAACGTCTGCGCCGGGCTCGCCTGTGCTAAATATGAAGGATTAAAGTTATGACCGAACACCAAGAACGGCGCCGCTTCAGCCGCGTGAAATTTTCCATACCCGTCACGCTGCTGCAGGGCGATCACCAATGGCAGGCGGAGTTGCTGGATATCTCGCTCAAGGGCCTGCTGGTCGAGATGCCGGCATCGGCGAACTATGACAAACGCATGTCTCTGGTTGCCAGCATTCCGCTATCGGATCAGGCGCTTATCGAAATGATGGTTCATCCGGCCCATCAGGATAAGAATCTTCTGGGGCTGCGCTGCGTATCCATCGACATGGAAAGCATCAGCCATCTGCGTCGACTGGTGGAATTAAACCTGAAAGACCCTTCCGCTGCCGAGCGTGAATTAACCGAACTAATTGCTTTCAGCTGAGACACCCATATGACCGACAATAATGAGACCGCCGACCGCCGTAACCAGCCCCGCTTCCCGATGCGCGCCTACGCACAACTGGCGTATTCAACGAAAGATTGGGAAGTGCATATTCTCGATATGTCCATGACCGGTGCGCGCATCGCGTTATTGAGCGAACATCTATTACGGGCGGGCGATCACATCAAATTACTGATTGATAGTGACGAAATCGGGCTACAGCAAACTATGAAAAAGAAAGTGCAGATGCAGGGCGAGATTGTTCATATTCGCGAGAATATTGTCGGCATCGAACATCAGCCCGCTACAGAAATAGATAAACAGTTGCTGGTGTTATTGCTTGCCAAGACCGAGGAGTAAACTCTCGGTCTTTTCTTAATAAATTTATTAAAATTTTATCGCTATATCAGCGGCCGATAACTCCGCCGATCGTTAATTCTGTTCTCTCCTTCTTTTATTCCGCGTAAAACGGCTCCTGAACACGGTGTTTCCCCGGATAACGGAACCAATAATTTCCAGTGTTTTCCTAAATCCAAACCCGTATTTTCTGCAACGCGTTCAACACATTCCCCGGTGTTTTCCACTGACGCAGTATATGTTCGTCAGCCAACACAACATGGGGAATGCGCTGCCGCATTTGAAAGGGAGACATCATGAATTATCCGTCAGCCGAAAAGCCAATGATCCTGATTACCGGTGCAGCCGGCAACCTTGGACAATCATTAGCTCAGGCACTGAATCAGGATTACCGCATTGTTGGCCTCGACCGGCGTCCGGCGGAAGGCGTTGCCCGCTCATTTTCTATTGATCTCACCTCGACCAAATCCGTGCAGCAGGCTTTCCAGCAAATTCGGGAAGAAGAAGGTGACGAGATCGCAGCCGTTATTCATCTAGCTGCCTATTTTGATTTTACCGGTGAGGAATCACCGCTGTACGATCAGGTTAATGTGCAAGGTACACGGCAGATCCTTACGGCACTGCAGGATTTTACTGTTCATCGTTTTATTTATGCCAGCACTATGCTGGTTCATCAGCCCGGCTCACCCGGACAGAAGATTGATGAAACCAGCCCCATCGGACCACGCTGGGCTTATCCCAAATCCAAAGCCGAAACAGAAGCGGTGATTCGCGAGCATGCGCACAAGATGCCTTATACGTTGTTGCGCCTTGCGGGTATTTACGACGACTACACTGCCGTGCCCACACTCTCTCACCAGATCGCACGCATTTACGAACGGAAAGTGAAAAGTAAATTGTATTCCGGCGATACCAATGCGGGTCAGGCGTTTTTGCATAAAGACGATATGGTTCAAGCCTTTTTACGCACCATTGAGCGACGCGATGAGTTACCCAAAGAACATGCATTGTTGATCGGCGAACCTATTTGCCTGAGCTATCACACGCTGCAGAACCGCATTGGGGAATTGCTCCACGGTGCGGCCGAATGGCAAACATTTACCGTGCCGGAGACCATCGCCAAAGCCGGCGCCTGGCTGGAAGAAAAAACCGAACCCGTAGTGCCGGATGATTTTGATAAAGGTGAGAAACCCTTTATTCGTGCGTTTATGATCGATATGGCATCTGATCATTACGAAGTGGATATTCGCCGCGCTCAGGAAGAGCTCGGCTGGCAGCCGCAACATGCGCTGTATGATGTGCTGCCGGCGATGATTGAAAATATGAAAAAAGATCCACTGCAGTGGTATACCGCAAATAAAATCACCCCGCCGGATTGGGCCAAGGAAGCGAGTGAGCACGGGCGTAATCCCAACGATTTATTAAACAGCTATCAAACCCGGTATCGCGAGCAGCACCAGAAAAATATCTGGGCATCGTTCATGAATGTCGGGCTGGGCGCGTGGCTGATTACCTCCGCACCGGTAATGAACTACGCGGGCACTGCCATGGCCTACAGCGATATGATCGCCGGCAGTTTATTGATCATACTCGCGCTGGTCTCGCTTTCCTGGCGCATGGGCTGGTCGCGCTGGGGCTGTGCCGTCGTCGGCCTCTGGTTACTGTTCGCGCCGCTGGCTTTCTGGACGCCGAGCGCAGCGGCTTATCTCAACGGTACATTAATCGGCATATTAGCTATCGGTTTCGCCGTACTGACCAAACCCACCCCCTGTTTATCTCCGGTCGCGGTTTTGACAGGTCCGGAAATTCCGCCGGGCTGGGATCGCAATCCCTCCAGCTGGTTTCAGCGTGCGCCGATTATTCTGCTAGCGTTTATAGGGTTTTTTATCTCGCGTTACATGACGGCTTATCAATTGGGCCACATCGACGGGGTGTGGGACCCGTTCTTTTCCGGCGTCAATAATGAAAAAAATGGAACCGAATTTATTATTACCTCGCCTTTGTCGGAAGCCTGGCCGGTGCCAGATGCCGGGCTGGGCGCGATGACTTATGCGATGGAAATTCTGGTGGGGCTTATCGGTTCGCAGAAACGCTGGCGCACCATGCCATGGCTGGTAACGTTATTCGGCATCATGATTGTCCCGCTGGGGATTGTGTCCATTACGTTTATTGTTATTCAACCGATTTTACTGGGCACCTGGTGCGCGCCGTGTTTAATTGCCGCCGCGGCTATGCTGATCCAGATTCCTTATTCGCTGGATGAACTCTTGGCCACGGGCCAGTTTTTAAAACGCCGTCACGATGCCGGAAAACCTGTGCTCAAAATATTTTTTACCGGCGACACCGATGAAGGCGAAACCCGCCAGCCCGACGATAACTTCGAACAAAAGCCAACTGCCGTCCTGCGCGCTTTCTTTACCGGTGCTATCAACCTGCCATGGAATCTCGCGCTCTGCATTCTGCTGGGAGTCTGGCTGATGCT
>CAYUVQ010000124.1:0-4238 GCA_964448175.1 uncultured Cellvibrionaceae bacterium
GGATGGTTACCGGATTGAGCTGCTGGGGGTGAAGTAGGTTTTTAGTGGGGCGCTGAATGACGATGAATGGCGGAGCGACCTGCGGGACACGCCGTAAATACGTCCCTGTAGGCTCGGCACCGGCATCCATGCCGGTGACGGTCCCGCATGTCGCTCCGCCATTCTCTGCAACTTAGCGTTCCCGCAGGTCGTTCTGCCATTCTTTGCGGTTTAACGTTTCCTGCAGGTCGCTCTGCCACTCTCTGCGCTTAACGTTCCCAGAGGTCGCTCCACCATTCTGTGTTGCTTGATGGCTACTCAAGAATCAGTTCGCCACGAGTGCATTCACGCTGGGCTTCGCAGCACAGCATTTTTGCTTTCTCATGCAAAAAATTACAAATCTTCTTCGGAACGCTCACTGTTATCGATGTGATGCAGCCACTCCTTCCAGATCGCAATCAAGATGGCCATCAACACCGGGCCGACAAACAGGCCGACAAAACCCATGGTTTTAACGCCGCCAATCAGACCAAAAAATGTGGGTAGAAATGGCAGTTTAATCGGGCCACCGACCAAGCGTGGGCGCAGTGTCTTATCCACGATAAATAATTCCACTGAACCCCAGATAAATAGACCGATACCTGCAACGGTATCACCGGAACCGACCAGATAAAGCGATACCATGGTAAACGCCAGCGGCGCGCCGCCCGGAATCAGCGCCAGAAAACCTGTCAGTACGCCGAGGGCAACGGGGGAGGGAACACCCGCAATGGCGTAGGCAATACCGAGCACAACGCCTTCGCCCAATGCAATCAAGCCCATGCCGGTCACTGTTGAACTGACAGTCGCGGGTACAACGCGTGAGAAGCGCTGCCAGTGCACCGGCAAAATCCGGTCGCCCACTTTATCCACCTGACCGATTAAGCGCCGTCCGTCTTTGTAAATAAAAAACAGCGTGATAAGCATGAACAGCAGAGTAAGCACCAGACTGAACGCTTTGCCGCTCAACGCCAGTAACCAGCGATAAATATTGCCGATGTGTTCACCGCTGAACAGCTGCACCAACTCGCCAAGGTCGTGAGGGTTAGCCAGGTTTTCATTCCAGTAGCTGGTGAGCCATTCACCCACACCAGGCAGAGCGCCAATCCAGGTGGGTGCGGCAGCGCCTTCGCGGTTAGCCACGACCAGCCATTCCATCCAGATTTTCACTTCTTCAATGGCATAGGAAAAGGCAAGCGCAATTGGAATCACGAGGACTGTGACAATGATCAGCAAGGCGATGGTCGCCGCCATAGCATTATTGCCCCGACAGGCATCCAACAGGCGTTCGTATAACGGCCAGCTGGCGAAGCCGATAATTAAGGCGGCAAGCACCGGCACGACAAAGTCGCCAAAAAAATAGATGGCAGCAATAAGAACAAAGACTAACAACCAGCGTGCAATCGAGTTTTCAGGTAGAACAGTAGACATAATGAGTCGTGAATCCTGGAGCAGCAGTCAGCCGGGCGGGGTTTAAAGTGAACCGATTGTAAAATAGTCAATCGCAAACGAACAGCAGCAGGTTTTTTATTTGCGGCAGCTCGCTTGCATCGCTGCGATTGGGCCCCACATTCAATCTGCCGATATTGAGCTTATCTCCTTAGTACTTGTCATAAATGCCAACTCACTAACGATTTCCAAGGTGCGGCAGGTAACGCACCGGTTTTCATTTCTTTACAGAGTCAGACTTATGCCACCATCCCAGCCTCTTCAATTGCTGACCCTCGAACAGTTGCGTTTCGATAATCGTTTTGTACGTGAGCTGCCCGCTGATCCCGTCACCGAAAACTCTCGTCGGCAGGTAATGGGGGCCTGTTATTCCCGCGTAAATCCGCAACCGGTACGCCAGCCGCAACGCGTGGCCGTTGCGCGGGAAGTGGCGCAGCTGTTGGATTTGCAATGGGATGAGTGTCTGACGGAAAGATTCACCCAGATTTTTGCAGGCAATCGTCAGTTGCCCGGCATGGAGCCTCATGCGTGTTGTTATGGTGGTCACCAGTTCGGCCACTGGGCTGGCCAGCTGGGTGATGGTCGCGCCATCAATCTGGGTGAAGTGCTTAACCAGCGCGGTGAGCATTGGACGTTGCAGCTCAAAGGTGCAGGGCCTACGCCTTACTCGCGCACGGCGGATGGTCTGGCGGTATTGCGTTCATCGTTACGGGAGTTTCTGTGCAGTGAAGCCATGTTTCATCTCGGTGTGCCTACCACGCGGGCGCTGAGCCTGATCCTCACCGGCGAGCAAGTGAAGCGCGATATGTTTTACGACGGGAATCCGCAATGGGAACCGGGTGCGGTGGTATGTCGCGTTGCCCCCAGTTTTACGCGCTTCGGTAATTTCGAAATTTTTTCTGCACGCAATGAACTGGATGTTTTACAACAGCTGCTGGACTTCACAGTGCGCGCTGATTTTCCGCATTTGGGTGAGCCCGGACCACAAGCCTACATTGCCTGGTTTGAAGAAGTCTGCCGTACCACGGCGCAGATGATTGCGCACTGGATGCGTGTCGGCTTTGTGCACGGCGTGATGAATACCGACAATATGTCGATCTTGGGCTTAACCATTGATTACGGGCCCTATGGCTGGCTGGAAGGCTTCGATCCCAACTGGACGCCCAACACCACTGATGCTCAGGGCCGTCGTTATCGTTTCGGTAATCAGCCCAAAGTGGCAATGTGGAATCTGGCCCAACTGGGTAACGCCATTTATCCATTGGTTAATGATGTGGAGCCCTTGCAGGCCGCGCTGGATATTTACCGTCAGGAATATGAAAGCACCTGGCAAAAAGATATGGCAAATAAACTGGGCCTGAGTGAATTCCTTGAGCAGGACACCTTGCTGGTTGATGATCTGCAGCGCGTGCTGCAATTAACCGAAACCGATATGACCATTTTTTATCGCCGCCTGGCGGATGTAGATTTACAGCTGGAGCGGGAGAGCTTTGAGGGGTCACCGGAAGCGCTGCTGGCGCCTTTGAATGATGCGTTTTATCAGATGCCGGAGCTGGAAAAAATACAACCGCTGTTGGACTGGCTGCAAAAATATCGCGAGCGTCTGGTGCAGGATTATATTCTGCAGGGCACGACAGCGGAGCAGCGTCGCGCGCGTATGAATGCGGTTAATCCAAAATATGTGTTGCGCAATTATCTGGCCCAGCAGGCCATCGACAAAGCGAACGCTGGTGATTTCTCGGAAGTGGAAAGTCTGCTGGAACTGCTGCGTCATCCCTACGATGAGCAGCCGCATAATCAGCATTACTTTGCCAAACGCCCGGAATGGGCGCGTCACAAAGCGGGCTGCTCGATGTTGTCTTGCAGCTCCTGATAAACCCTGAAAAAATGCGACGCGTTGCTCTGTCATTCCCATTACTATTTTTATCCTGTACAACCAAGGCTTATCTATGATCGGAAAAATTATCGGCGGCCTGCTGGGCTTTGCCGCAGGCGGCCCCCTGTTGGCTATTATCGGTGTAATCATCGGCCATATGTTTGATCGCGCTTTGAAGCGCACGCTCCATGTATCTCCGGATGAATTACGTGCGATTCAAACCAGTTTTTTTAACACGCTGTTTATGTTGCTGGGGCACATCGCCAAGGCGGACGGCCGCATCACCGAAACAGAAATTAAACTGACTGAATCCCTGATGGAAAAAATGGGGTTGAGCGCCGATCACAAACGCGAAGCTATCCGTTTATTCAAGCTGGGTGCAGAACCCATCTTTAATCTCGACAATGTGTTGCGCGATTTTAAATTCCACAGCAGCCGCAGCCCGAACCTGGTGCAGATGTTATTGGTTTACCTCATCAATCTGGCGATGGCGGATGGCGAACTGCACGAAAAAGAAGAGCAGATTCTGCGGCAGGTTGCACAGAAGCTCGGATTTTCGTCGTTCCTCTTCGAGCAGATTCTGCGCATGATTCGCGCGCAGAATGCATTTGGTGGCGAAGACCAGTTCAATACCGCACGGCCGGCACCCGGTGCCAATGAAGTTACTCTGGCTTATGAAGCACTGGGCGTTAGCCCGAGTGCCACGGATGCAGAAGTTAAAAAAGCTTATCGCAAATTAATGAGTCAGTATCACCCCGATAAACTCATCGGGCAGGGTATGCCGGAAGATATGATTAAAGCAGCAACTGAACGTTCGCAGGAAATTCAAAAAGCATATGACGTGATTAAAAAATCGCGGGGTTGATGTCGAGTTGATTGAATGAGCTCCAACATC
>CAYUVQ010000124.1:4338-7469 GCA_964448175.1 uncultured Cellvibrionaceae bacterium
GTCTTTCCAACAGCCATAAAAAATTCTCCATGGCCATCGGCCACGGAGAATTTCCCTAATGATGATAGATCGTTGATCCGATTCAGAATCCTTTGTGTTTGCTCACCCAGGGCGAACGACACAAACGGCAGTTATTGCCGATAAACATCCCTTTACCCGACGCGCTCTGGTCATCCTTCAGCATCCAGTTCAGCCAACCCACTGCAATAATACCGAACTCACCACCGTTGTCCTGGAAGTAGGCATCACCGTGACCAATGGGATAGTTGGCATGGTAGAAGGGCACGTTGTTAACTTCGTCGTATTGTTGCAGGCCCGGATTGTAGGCAACGTCGCTTTGATCACCATTAAAAATAGCCAACGGGGAGTGGAAGCGGGGATAGTAGTTGAATCTATCACCGTAAACACCCAGGCCGCTATTTAACGCAACAGCGGTATCAACTCGCGGATCCACCGCTGCGAAGTGAGCCATACCGCCGCCGCAGGACCAGCCCATGGTGGCAATCTTTTCCACGTTGAGCTTGCCGTAGAAGGGGCTGCACTGGCGGCTGTTTTCGGCAATTGCCCAATCAATGGCGGTAATCAATTCGGCACCGTGCTGATCGCTGGTGCCTGATCCAAAGGGACCGCCATTGGCTATGACCAGATAACCGTGTGAAGCGATTTCCAGCAGAAAATCTGCCTGCTCTGTGCCGACAGTCGAACAGGCACCATTACCCCAGGCAACAATCGGGATATTGTCAGTGCGCGACAGGTCCGGGCGGTAAATGGTGTGATGCGGCAAGGTTTGCGTCGCGTGTTCGATGGCATAGCCGTAGGGGCCAGAGGGCGGATTACGTTGTTCCGGGCGGGTGATTGCGCGGTTGTAATCAATCGCGGAAGGAGTCTGACGCTCAGCTGCTGTACATTCCGGTTCCGCTTCACCCAGGAAGGTGCCACCATCGTTGGAGTAAATCGCGAACCCGGCGAGGGTGCCATTGTCGACCAGCGTTTCCAGTTCAATGGTCAGGCGACCATCGGTGACTGAAATATTGTTGGCTGATTGGTCATAAGCGCCGTCATGGCCGGCAACCGAATACAAATCAAAATCAGAAAGTATGCGCTGGCCTTCAACGGTCAGATTGAACACGCGGGCGCCCGCTGCGTTATGAAACAACTCGGCAAAATGCAATTGAACATTGTAGGTCGCGTTGGATACGGGAATTTCATACCGATAACTGCCGTAACGCTCGGATTGATACAAGGTATCTTCGCTGGTGCCTTCGATGGAATCACTCACCACTTGCGTTGAGCCGCCCGAGGCAAACCGGTCCGGTTGATACACAACACCATTCAATGTTGCTGCTACGGTGTTGCCGGCATTCACCGCGTAAACAAAGGCGCCGTTTTCAGTAGAACTGCTTGAGTTGGCACTGCTGGACACCGCGGAACTGGCGGGCGTCGAGCTGGCCACGCTGGAAGAAACACCTACCGAGCTCGCGTTATTACATACAACGCCGCCTGCATCACTTGGCTGGCTGTTACAGGTACTGTTACTGATACAACTTTGAGAATTTTCCCAGCCCCATCCACTTTGTGTTGAGACACAACTCGGATACAGCGAACCATACCAATTACATTGGCACTGACCACCGGTACTGACGCTGCTGCTGTTGGTGGCGGTGCTGCTGGTGGTAGCCGTGCTGCTGTTTGTTGCCACGCTGCTGGTGGTGCCGGTGCTGCTGTTGGTGCTGCCGCCGCAATTGCCGCTGAAGCAATCGCTGGTATCGCCGAATCCGATTACACCGTTGCAGTGCATCATCTCACTGTTGCCACCACCACCGCAGGAACCGTTCGCGTAGAAGGCGGTGTTGTACTCCATATCTTCAGCCTGGCGGGTTTCGCCATTCACCTGGATGTAATCCACCTGCACATCGCGGTCACCGGTATCGTTGGTGTATTCAATATTGATGTCACCGGACGCTGTGCCGCTGTATACATAATTTTGATAGCTGGTGGTCAATGTCCAGCTTTGGACAGTGGCGCCGCCGACCCGCAACGAAATCTGCTCGGAGCCAGTCGTGCCGCGAGCGCGCACGGTGATGCCGCCGCCATTGTTACCGGGGTTACTGGTCGCGGAAGAGTTATTGCCGCCCTGATTATTTCCTTCACTCACGGTGATGTCAGAGTTGCCGCTGCTTTGATAACCTTCGGTCGCCATTACCATGTAATCGTGGTTGCCCAGATTCAGGCCTTTGCTGCGCCAGAAATTTACGTGGTTGGCAAAGGTGATCGTGCCCGAAATATTGCCAAAACCTTTCTTGGGCGAGCGCACGCTGAAGTATTGATAGAAGGTCGTTCGGTCACCTTCAATGGATGGTTGGTTTACCCGTTCACAGCGCCGCACATTGTAGGTTGCGCCATCGCTTTGAAAACTGCCGTAGTCGATACCGCCGTTACAGGAAGAGGGATTATAAGAGCCGTAACTTTCGATGACGTAATATTCAATCAATGGTGCTCGCGTCCAGCCATACAGCGCGAGATAAGTATTCTGATTATTGGCGCCGCCGTAATAACCCGTGTAGTTCACCACTTTTGAACTGTTGCCCGGATTCCAGCCTTTACCGCCCACCCAGTTGTTGGTGTTGTTGGTCCACTGGGACTGATAACGCCCACCTGGCTGCAGCGTCATGGTCGCGTTACCCGAATCCTTCCAGAACGAGTAGTAAAAGCCACCATGGGTACCCACAGAATTTGACGTGAGAGTTTGCGCGTTAACCGCCATCGAACATGCCGCTGCAATACCAATCGCAGCACAACTTATTCCAATCATTTTTTTGAGGTTTGGAAGCTTCATTGAAATTTACCTCCTGAAGAATCAACCGTCACAAATTGCACGATAGTAAGTTTCATTATTAATCTCCGATTCATCTCGTAAACATGAATGCTGATAGATGAGGAAACGTGAAAATGCCCGTTCATGGCGAACCGGCGGTGTTCGAGATCAGCCTACTGCTGAAGGGAAAAAACTGACTGATGGATCGAATCTTCGATATATCGGTGGTGCAATTTATTGTCAATATAATATGCTAATATGGATATTGCTTAAGGCGACAACACCTACATATCGCTAACTGGTTCGTGAAATTGCT
>CAYUVQ010000125.1:0-4777 GCA_964448175.1 uncultured Cellvibrionaceae bacterium
TCCACCGGGCACCGCCTCGCGCTACAACGACAAGAGGCGGTACTGCACAGCAAACAGGGTGAAGGTGAACCCATGTTTGTTACCGAGCGTCAGTTGGTGGGTAGACTGTGGCAACAGCTGCTCGACGATCCCGCCGGCCAATAAATCGCAAGGTTCACTGAATTTGACATCATCGCCAACGGCTTTTATTGGCTGTTGGCGATGACGTTTCTCTCTTTTGATTTTATTAAAGTTTAGGAGTTGGCTTATGTCATTTGCCGATCGCGACGGCGTTATTTGGCTGGACGGCGAGCTGGTCCCCTGGCGCGATGCCAAGGTCCACGTACTCACCCATACCCTGCACTACGGCATGGGCGTCTTTGAAGGGGTGCGTGCCTATAAAAGCGATAGTCACGGCACCTGCATTTTCCGCTTGAAAGAACATACCGACCGGCTGTTCCGCTCCGCGCATATCATGCGCATGAAGATGCCGTTCGCTAAAGAGCAGATCAACGAAGCCCACAAGCAGGTGGTGCGTGAGAACAATCTCAGCGAAGCTTATCTGCGGCCCATGGCATTTTATGGTTCGGAAGGCATGGGGCTGCGCGCCGATAATCTCAAGGTCCATGTGATTGTTGCCGCCTGGCACTGGCCGTCTTACATGGCTCCGGAAGCACGCGACATCGGTATCAAAGTGCGCACTTCCAGCTATACCCGCCATCACGTCAATATCTCCATGTGTAAAGCAAAAGCCAACGGCCACTACATCAACTCGTTGTTGGCTCTGCAGGAAGCACTGGACAGCGGTTGTGAAGAAGCCCTGTTGCTCGACAACGAAGGTTATGTGGCAGAAGGCAGCGGCGAGAACTTCTTCCTGGTGCGCGACGGTGTGATCTACACCCCGGAGCTGACCTCCTGTCTCGACGGCATCACCCGCAATACTATCTTCCAGCTGGCAGCAGATTGTGGCTATCAAATCCGCGAGAAACGGATTACCCGCGATGAAGTGTATGTGGCTGACGAAGCTTTCTTCACAGGTACTGCAGCGGAAGTGTTGCCTATCCGTGAGCTGGATGGCCGGCAGATCGGCGAAGGTCGTCGTGGACCGATCACTACCCGCCTGCAGGATCTGTACTTCAAAGCTGTGCGCGGTGAACTGGCTGATCACGGTAACTGGCTGGCGCCGATCGTCGGCTAACGGTCGTGCTGCGGAGGCGGGAACGCCTCCGCAGCAGCGGTAGACTCTCTTTCGTATTCAGAATCCGATATGTCTCCATCCCCCAGCAAGATATTGATCATCGGTCCCGCCTGGATTGGCGACATGATGATGGCCCAGTCGCTGTTTAGGGTCATCAAGCAGCGCAAATCCGACACTCGCATTGATGTCCTCGCCTCGCCCTGGACCCTGCCGCTCTTGGCGCGGATGCCGGAGGTGGACAACACTATTGAAATGCCGCTGGGCCACGGGAAACTTGAGCTGGGGGTGCGGTATCGCCTGGGGAAGTTCCTTGCGCAAGAGCAGTATCAACAAGCCATAGTTCTCCCTAATTCCTTCAAATCTGCCCTGATACCTGCCTTTGCTGGCATCCCCCTGCGCACCGGCTGGCGCGGTGAGATGCGTTACGGCTTACTGAATGATATCCGGCTGCTGAATAAACGCCGTTACCCGCTGATGGTACAGCGCTATGTAGCCTTGGGATATCCCCCACAGGCGACCTTGCCTGAACAGCTGCCCTATCCTGAGCTGATGGTTGACCCGGCGCGCCGGCCACAATTACTCACAAAATTTGGATTGCATCAGGATCGCCCGGTATTGATACTCTGCCCCGGTGCGGAATACGGTCCATCCAAACGCTGGCCCGAGGCGTACTACGCCCATGTGGCGGACCACAAGATCCGCAACGGCTGGCAGGTGTGGTTGATGGGTTCCGCCAAAGATAATGCCGTCGCCGACGCCATCCGCGCGCAACTGGACGACCCGCAGCAGGCGCATTGCCATAATCTGGCTGGCACAACGCAGCTGGATGAAGCCATCGATCTGATGTCACTGGCAGATGCAGTGGTAAGTAATGATTCCGGTCTGATGCACATTGCCGCCGCCCTGCAGCGACCTTTGGTGGTGATCTATGGTTCTACATCGCCAGCTTTTACTCCACCACTGACGGACCGGGTTAAGATCGTCTCTACCGCAATCGAATGCTCGCCCTGCTTTGAGCGGGAATGCCCGAAACAACATCATCGCTGCCTCAAGGATTTACCGCCTTCCATGGTGCTGGATGCGTTACAGAGCGTGGCTCCCGTGACGGTGACTCTACCCTGATCCGCTTAACAGGACCGCGATGCCCAATCATTCTCATCAAACGCTGATTCTGCGCGACGAACTGCAGTCCCAGTGGCAAAACAAAGATGTCTTTGCCGAGGTGCAGCAATTGCAAGGCCAGGTAGCACGCACGGCGCCGGGGCGCGAAACGCTGCGTTTCGAGTTGGATGGCAAAGCTTACTACCGCAAATTGCATACTGGGGTGGGTTGGGGGGAGATCTTCAAGAATCTGATCCGCTTACGTCTGCCGGTGATCGGTGCCCGCAATGAATGGCTCGCACTTAACAAGCTGGCCGAGCTTAAGCTGCCCAGCCTGATCCCCGTCGCCTTCGGCGAGCAACGCACCAATCCTGCACGACGCCTGTCCTTTATCGTAACCCGCGAGTTAAGCGGCACCCAGCAGCTCGATCACTATCTGTGCGAACGGCTGCAGGCGGGTGCGCTGCCTTTTCCTGAACGACTGGCGTTATTGCGGCAGACAGCGCGGGTCGCCCGGATCCTTCACGCAAACGGCATCAACCACCGCGATCTGTACCTCTGTCACTTTCTGCTTGATCTGCGATCCCTTGCTGCCTGGCGGGCCGGACAGGGCGAGCCGGTGCTTCATCTGGTGGATCTGCATCGTGCGCAGCTGCGTCCGCAGGTTCCACGTCGCTGGCTGGTGAAAGATGTGGGCAGCTTGTATTTTTCCGCGCTGGATCTGGGCGTTACTCAGCGGGATGTCTACCGTTTTCTACGGCATTATTTCAACAAACCTCTGCGCCATATCCTGGAACAGGATCATCGGCTGGTGCGGGACATCGAACGCCGTGCGTGGAGTTTGTACGCGCGGGAACAGCGTCTTAAACAGCGACGGGGAGAGCAGTGATGCGGATAGCCTTTACGCTGTTCCACTACTTTCCATACGGTGGGCTGGAGCGCGACATGCTCACCATGGCGCGCGCCTGCGCGGCGCGCGGCCATCAAATAACTATCTACACCCAAAGCTGGACGGGCGAGCGGCCGGCTGACATTCCCGTCGTGATCGTTGCGACCCGCGGGTTAACCAACCATGGCCGCGCGCGCGCTTTCGCGCAGCAGTTTCAAGCGCTGCGTGCGCAAGAAACGCTGGACCTGGTGGTTGGTTTCAATAAAATGCCCGGTCTTGATGTTTATTACGCCGCCGATGTCTGCTTCGCGCAGAAAGCGTACGAAGAGCGGAGCTGGTGGTATCGGAAAAGTGGTCGTAGTCGGCAATACCTTGCCCTGGAAGCAGCGGTGTTCGGTCCCGCAAGCCAGTGTCAGATTCTGATGATTTCGCAGCCGCAGATCCCGGTCTTTCAGCGTTACTACGCGACCTCGTCGTCCCGTTTTCATCTGCTGCCGCCGGGGATCAATCGGAACCGAATAATGCCGGAAGATTATCCGCACAAGCGGAGAGTCTTGCGTGAAAACTACGGCCTGCGCGATGAAGAGCTGCTGTTGCTCATGGTGGGCTCGGACTTTCAGCGGAAGGGTGTATCACGGGCAATCCAGGCCGTGGCATCGCTGCCGGAAACGCTGAAATCGCGTACGCGTCTGTGGGTCGCCGGTACCGGAAAAACAAAAGCTTTTACTGATCTCGCCCGTAAGCTGGGCGTCGAGCAACAGCTCGCGATGCTCGGTGCGCGCGATGATGTGTCGGAACTGATGTGGTCGGCGGATATTTTTCTGCATCCCGCCTACAGCGAAAATACCGGCACCGTATTGCTCGAAGCGATGGTTGCCGGCTTGCCGGTCATTGCAACGGATGTGTGTGGATATGCGCCCTACATTTCGACAAATCAGCAGGGGGTGGTGCTGTCCTCTGTTGCGGTTGACTCCCAACTGGGTGATGCCATTGCAGAGGTTGCAGCACAAGAGCCGCACTATTGGCGTGAACGAGCACAACTTTTTGCAGCTCGAACGGATATTTTTTCAATGGTGGAACATGCCGTGGATATTATTGAACAAGTGGGATCGGGCAAGTCAGCACCGACATCGGCGGGATGATTAGAGAATAAGTATGCGATTCAGTGCACTGACACAAGCCCGCCGGGAAAGCATATGCCTGGGATGGGCGGCAATGGGTATTTACCTGTTTTTATCAGCATTTTTCTGGGCCTCAGGCCCCGCGCCGTTACGCACGGTGTTCTATCTTTTTTTGCTGATACCTTTTTTGCTGGTATTGCCGTGGCGCAAATGGCGTATGGAAGAATATGGCGGTTCCTTCACGTTCTCCGCACTGGTCTTCGCTGGTTATTGCGTGCTGGCATCGCTCTGGGGGCGGGCGTCTGATTTTGATTTTTTCTTCAAGCAATGGCTGTTCCTCGCCTTCTGGTTATGCGGCGTGGCCTGGCTGTTCTATCACCGACCCGTCAACCTGCAACGGCTTTATTTAGTGGTGATAGGCGTGGGCGTGGTGTGCTCACTGGTCACGATCTACTTCTTTTACGCCTACAAAAATTATTCCATTGCCGC
>CAYUVQ010000125.1:4877-7400 GCA_964448175.1 uncultured Cellvibrionaceae bacterium
CGTATCATCATCCCGGACGTTGATGTGTTCCATCACGCACATAATTCGTGGATTGACATCCTTTACTATACGGGGCTGATTGGCCTGATACTGGCGCTCTGGCATTGGGTGTTGCTGGCGCGCAGCTTCAGTCGCGACCGGGATATTTTGCCGCTGTACCTCTGGCTGGCTTTCGGCAGCCTATGTTTATTTACGAATGGCTCCAGTCTGCTGACGCGTCCTGATGCGCAGTGGCTGATGTACTGGGTTCCTGCCGGATTGCTGGCCGCTGTTGTCATGAGTCGCCGCCGATGCCTGACAGAATAAAAATTATGATCCTGCAAACCCGGCATACCGAGAGTATTTCCTATCTCACCGCCGAGTTGATCAACGCTTTTCCAACGGAACGCTACCAGGTCACGCTGGTATATCTTGAAGCCGGTAATCCCTCCGCTACCGATGCACAGGCGCATGAATGTGTGTTTCTTGGTCTGGATAAAACGGACTACAAAGGCTTGCGCCTGAAGGCGATGAAGAAGGTGCGGCCATTTCTCGAAGCTAATCACTTTGATGTCATCATCGCCAATATGTACAAGCCGGTGCATTTGTTGATGCAATTGCGCCGCTCGGTGTCGGCCAGGCTGTGTATTGGTATTATCCATGCCTTCGGCGAATTTGATCGGCCTGGCCGACGCTGGATGATGCGGCTGTTGCTGGATGAGCGCTGGCACCTGGTCGGCGTCTCCGAGCCGGTACGCCAGTATCTGATTAGCGCCCGTTGCGGCCTGAACGAGCACAATACCAGCGCCATTAATAACGCGGTTGATGTTAAAACAATTGCGGAGCAGGCATTAACCAGAGATGCGGCGCGTACCGCCCTGGGTTTGCCTGCTAGCGGAATGATCTTCGGCACTGTAGGACGCTGCGTAAAAGGCAAGCGACATCTGGAGCTGCTCCAGGCGTTCCAGCAGATGTGCGGCACACGGCAGGATGTGTTTCTCGTGATCATCGGTGATGGAGAGCTGCGGCCTGTGCTGGAGGAATACATCAGCGCGCACAAGCTGCAGAACAAGGTTTTTTTAACAGGCTTTGTGCCTCAGGCAATGCGTTACCTTCGCGCACTGGACGTTTTTGTGTTTCCTTCGGAATCAGAAGGTTTTGGTATTGCTTTGCTCGAAGCCATGGCTTTGGGTATTCCCGCTCTGGTCAATCGAGTTGAGCCTTTGACGAGTATAGTTGCGGGCTGCGGTGTGACTGTAGACACGAGTGATTTGACTGCATTTAGTGCTGCTCTGGAAAGCTGTTTGCAGCTCCCGTCCGACGTGCGCCATGCCAAGGGTGCGCAGCATTACCAGCGCGTCCTGAACAATTATGACATCGAACAATTTTGTTCTGCCTATCGTGCATTGGTTGAACATAAGCTGGCCGATATTGACAGTCAAAGTGGAAGCAATCGCGCATAAATATCCGGGCTACAATTTCTTACACACAAGGTAACGATGGGCGAGTAAAGTTTCCCTCGAAATAGGCAATTTATGGTAGACAAAAATAAAACCGCACAACCGGTTGTGGAAACATCAGCGCTTAAAATTTATTTGCGGTTGCTGTCATACCTGAAGTCCTATCGTGTGATGTTTGTGATAAGCATTATAGGTTTCGCTATCTATGCTTCATCCACCACATTATTTATCAAGATTCTCGAGAACCTGATTAACATCATTGAAAGCAATGATCCGCAGGATCGTCTGCTGGTGCCCATGCAGGTTATCGGCTTAACCGTGCTGCGCGGTATCGGTGCGTTTGCCGGTGTGTATTTTTTATCGCGGGTCGCGTTCAGTGTGATTCACAGTTTGCGCGTGCAGGTGTTCAATCATATGACGCGCTTGCCCAGCATGGCGTTTGACGAACAGAGTTCAGGGCATCTGGTGTCGGTGATTACGTACAACATCAACGGCGTTACGGCCGCGGCGACAGATGCAATCAAGATTCTGTTGCGTGAAGGTCTTACTGTGGTGGCGCTGTTGATCTACCTGTTTTACACCGACTGGAAATTAACACTGGTGTTTATTCTTATCGCACCGCTGATTGGTTCACTGGTCACGACGGTGGGAAAACGTTTGCGCCGCTTGAGTACCAAAGTGCAAACCACCGTGGGGGATATCACTCAGGTGACCAGCGAGATGATCACCGGCTATCGGGTGATGCGCAGCTTTGGTGGTGAAGAATACGAAAAGCAGCGTTTTGCGGCAGCGAGTAAAAAGAACTATCAGCAGAACATGAAGATTGTGGTAACTGCTGCAGCCAACACGCCCCTGATTCAGTTGATTGTTGCCTTTGCCATCGCCGGCCTGATTTACCTGGCTTTGAATGTGATGGAGTTGGGGAATCCGGCAGAGTTTGTTGCCTACATGACGGCGGTGGGAGCCATGTTACAGCCCATGCGTCGTCTGGGAGAAGTGGCTCCGATTATTCTCAAAGGTGTCGCCGCTGCCGACAGCGTGTTCAGTCTGCTCGATCAGGCGCCGGAGCGCGATGAAGGTACGC
>CAYUVQ010000126.1:0-7274 GCA_964448175.1 uncultured Cellvibrionaceae bacterium
GTTCTTGCTCGACCTGAAGTTTTGCGGGAAGGGAAAAGGATCTACAACACCACCAGTGAGCAAGGATCTACAAAGCCTGCCGTGGCCCGGCTTGTGTCAATGCGATGCATGACTGCGGCTTGAGTTGTTGCTGGTCGAGGAGCTGGTGGCTTCATTCAGTAACTTAAGCAACACACCGTTGGTCCAGCCGAAACCGTCCTGCACCGGATATTCACCGCCGCCACCTTCGAGGCCGGGTTCGTAAACGTTGTATTTCTCCACCATCTTGCCGGTGCGCTGATACACGTCGGTGTTCAGTTTGATCCAGCGGTTTTTGATGGTGTCGGCCAGCTGGTGTTGCTGATAATGGCGCAATCCCTGGATGGTAATCCACTGGAGCGGCGCCCAGCCGTTGGGTGCATCCCATTGCTCGCCGGTATCGATCAAAGTGGTAGTAACGCCGCCGCTTTGGAGAAAATCCCGTTCGATATGACGAGCCACCTGGCGTGCGCGATTGTCATCGACCATCTTAAAGAACAGTGGAAACATCGCCGCCAGCGAACGGATTTTTGTTTGGCGCTGTTCAACAAAATCATAATCGTAGAAAAACTCGCTGGTGGCATCCCAGCAATAACGCAACAGGGCCTGCTGCCGGCGTTGCGCCAGGTTGCGATATTTTTGCGCTTGCGCTTCATCACCGCTTTCCGCGAAGGCTTCCGCCAGCACCTGCTCCAGGTGATACAGCAACGCATTCAAGTCCACGGGAATTATGTCCGTGGTGTGAATGGAAGCCAGTGTGTTTCCGTCCCTGAACCAGCGGCTGCTGAAATCCCAGCCGGATTCTGCAGCTGCACGAACGTGACGATAGGTTTCCGGGTTATCGGCATGTACCAGCTCCACATCTTCTTTATACGACTCAGGGCGTGGCGTGGCGGAGCTATCCCAATAACGATTCACAATGCTGCCGTCAGGCAGCATAACCACTCGACGACTACTGGGATTTTTAGCCGATAAGGTATCTGCGCCGCTCATCCAGAACTGGTGTTCTTTTAGCAGATAGGGACGATAGCGGGTCAGGGTGCCCGGTCCGTTTTTTTCGGCCAGCAGCTTGACCATCAATGCATAGAAAGGTGGTTGTGAGCGGGTTTGATAATAGGTGCGGTTGCCATTAGGAATAAAACCCATGGTATCGATCAGATGTGAAAAATTATCCACCATATCTTCGATCAAATCCCAGCGGTTGGATTCCTTTAACCCCAGCATGGTGAAGTAACTGTCCCAGTAATAAATCTCACGGAAGCGTCCACCAGGAACCACATAAGCATTGGGCAAGGGAATCAATGAACCATTCGATGGCGCGTCGGGTTCGCGAGTCAGGATGGGCCACAGTGATTCAATGTGGGCCGCTGCACTTTTACTTTTATCGCTGCGAAAATCTGAAGAAATTGAAGGTGGAAGGTAAAAATGTTCGGTGATAAATAATTGCAGGTTAAAATCAGCCCGGTCTCGCTGTGCGCGATACTTTTGTAAAATATTTTCCGCCGAGAGTTTTGGGATGCTATCAACAAAAGTTTTTGAATCGCTGAAGATGTTGGATAACTGAACCTTTTCAAACAATTCGCCGAAACGTTCATCGGGGCTCAGGTGAATGGTGGGATCTTGTAATTTCGTCTCTGTACTGGTGGAACAGGAGAGACACAAAAATGGAAAAAAAATAATGAACAGTGTTTTGGGCATAATGTTCATGAGCAGGATTCTTCTAATAATTGGTCGGGTGCGGACCAGCGCAGTGACCTGGCCCGCGGCGAATGACAATTAGAAGTTATAACCGAGCGTCAGTTTCACACTGCGTGGCAGAATGTACCGCCCATTGGCTGAGGCGCCCACGGCGCGGGGGTCGCTTTCAGTCAGAGCCAGTTCATCTGTTAGGTTGTCAACAGACACTTGCACGCTCAGGTCATTGATATCAATCAGCACGCCCACATCAAACTTGTCGTAACCTTTTAGCTCATTGGTGTTCGCGTTATCTCCGTAGCGATCGCTTACCAATGTCCAGGTGCCGTAAATCGAGGCACTCACACCGTCCGCAAAATCAAGCAGATAGCTGGGGGTCAAACGTAATTGATGCGTGGGTTGACGTTGCACCTGATTGCCTTTGTCGGGGCCGGCGGTGGTAATTTCCGGTTCCTGAATGGTGGCATTAAGATCCAGCACTAGATTACCCAACAGCAGATTACCGTCGATCTCAACACCAATGGCTTCGGTTTCCAGGCGCTCGCAAACGGCGCCGCCCACATCGCAAAACGGTTGCCCTTTGGTTTTGTTGGCAAATCCTGTGGCGTAAAGGGAATAGGTATCGCGTGATAATTTGTAACCTACTTCGTACTGGGTGACATCAATGATTAAATCGGAACCCAGATTAAAGTCGCCACGAAAATCGCGATAGGCATCAAAGTCGGGATATTTGTGGCCATCGTTGATGCGGACAAACACACCCATGTCATCGGTGAAATTCCAGTTGGCGGCAGCGGTGTAAGACACTTTGTCTTCATCGGCTTCGACAAAAAAGTCATCGCGGCCATCGCGCTCGCCGTCATCTACGGAATAATTCGTTTCACGATTAACAATGCGTACGCCCGCATCAAGGGTGAGATTGCCGATGTAAGTTTCGCCGGCGATATAAAACGCATTTTCCCGCGCGTCGCCCAGCGCACTGACATCATATTTAAACCCGCAAGTTGGTGCACCAGCATCTTGGCAGGCATCTGTGATGCTGCCCGCGCTTAGTTGCTCGCCGTTATGTCCCAGCACATACCATTTCTGATTGCCAATGGACCACCACTCATCTACCTCCCAGGAGGAAGTGTAATAGCCAAGCGTTATTTTAAAATCCTGCCAGCGTTTGCTTAAACTCAAATCATTATTAAAGGTTTTAACATCTTTCTGTACTACCCAGGGGCCAAACATCTGCACCAGGTCATTCGCGGCAACGGGTATGCCGGAAACCGTTGTACCTGCAATGCCACCATTCAAACTGCCGAGCGTGACGGCGGAATCCTGCGGCACAAAACCGAAAGTGTCGGCCGCACCTTTGGTTAAGCTGAAACGGTCGATGAAGGTCCAATCGTTGCCCAGATCCAATTCGATGGCACCACCGGTCACGCTGCCATCCCAGCCACGGCCTTGTCCCATATCATATTCTTCCCAGCGGACGGTCGAACCGCCTGTGCCATCAGGGCCGCTGATGGGCACCATCACATGGCGATTACGCGGGCCAACCTGCGTGTACTCGGCATCCAGCCCGGTGGGTACTCCATCCACATCCAGGGCCACGGGTAAGTACCAGGTGCCGTGATCATCCGTCCGCCGATGAAAGATATTGGCTTTGCCGTTATCAAGCACCTTGGTGATGTTGATGGTGAATTGATGACCCTCTTCGGCATTGAAACCGGCATCACGCACACCGGGAGAAGAGCTGATATAGCCACCGATCATGTAATAAAGGTCATCATCCAGCTTACCGCTCACGACGCCATCAATGCGTTGCAGATCATAATCCGAAGTAGAATATTTGATTGAACCAGTAGTCTCTTCTCCGCCTTCCTTAAGAATAAAGTTAGTCGTTAAACCCACCTGACCATTGGCATAAACCGGGTTAGGTCCACCACGTAAACCTTCCATACGCGCAATGGTTTCATCGATACGAAAGAGCGTTGAGTTTTCCATAAACGACAAAGTGGGTGCGGGGTAAACCGGCAGACCGTTGATGGCCACCGTTACAAAATCTGCATCGCCACCACTAGGGAATCCGCGCACAAAAATGTTGGCGCCAGATACGCCGCCGGAGCTTTCCACCCACACGCCGGGAATGGTTTTCAACAGGTCCGCGGTGCTGGCGGGAGCTACCTGAGCAATCTCTTCTTCGCTCACCGTCGAGATCGCAAAACTTGCATCAAACTTGCGTAATGATGCCCCGCCTGGTGTACCGGTAACGATCATCTCTTCAATGGCTGGCAGCGGCTCTTGCGCCTGTGATGAGCCTGCTGTGGCGATTGCCGCGATCATTAATGTCAAAGAAAGTTTTCTGGTGGAAGCAGCGCTGGGACTAAATACATCGTTATTTTTATTCATGATGATTCTCCAATCCAATGAGGGATTCGATAGGTCCGCCAGAAAAACTGACGATGAACATGCATGACAAAAACAGAAGAAGAAATTTTTATTGCTACAAAAGACTAGTAAGGAAATTTTTTAAAAGCAATTTTGGAGGGAAAGAAGTTTGATTTTTATCTTGCTTTAATGAGGGAGGTGACAAAGCGAATAGTGCAGCGTGTAGTTCTGTCGTAATTAATTACATAACAAGAGGAATTAAGAAAATCTTTTTTGATAAAGATCAGCAGAGATCAAATGCGCAGGAGAAATTATTTTGCGGTATGCAGGTTCTGCATCGCAGCGGCCCAATTTCCTTTTGCTGCTTCGGGCAGTGCGCGAATGGCGCGATCAATGGCATCGTCAATCAATGTTTGTTCGCTGGCAGGCGCTTTTTTCAATACAAAACCAACGACTTGTGCAGCAGAACCCGGATGACCAATACCAAGACGCAAACGATTAAAGTTCGGGTTGTTGCCCAACGCACTGATGGTATCGCGCAGGCCATTATGACCGCCGTGTCCGCCGCCGTGTTTGAAGCGCGCCACGCCGGGAGCAAGATCAAGTTCATCGTGAGCGACGAGAATAGCCTCGGGGGGAATTTTGTAGAACTGCGCAATGGCGTTAATAGCTTGCCCGCTGCGGTTCATAAACGTGGTGGGAATCAATAAGCGCAGATCGCGGCCCTGAAAATTAAGGCGCGCTGTTAAACCGTAGAATTTATTTTCTGGAACCAGGCTGGCGCCCTCGCGGTACGCCAGCTCGGCAACGAAATCAGCACCGGCATTGTGACGGGTTCTATCATATTCGGGACCTGGATTGCCCAGGCCCACGATTAACTGCAAAGGAGTATCCATCACGCCGATAACCAATTTACTGCGGAAGAGACATTAAGCTGTTGGCTCAGCTTCTTCTTCAGCGGCTCCGCCTTTCGGCTTGTTGATCGCAACAACCGGCAGGTTGTGGTCTCCACCATGCGCCAGAGCAACAGATGTAACACCTTTCGGCAGTTTCAGGTCCGCGATGTGCAGGATCTGGCCAACTTCCATATCGATAATGTCGACTTCGATTGCTTCAGGCAGGTCAGCTGGCAAACAGCTGATTTCCAGTTGCAACAGGTTGTGCATGATCACGCCGCCTTGCTGCTTAACACCTTTGGAAGCCGGGCCATTCACGATATGAATAGGCACGTTGGTGGTCAGGCGAGTAGATTTGGATACACGTTGGAAGTCAGCGTGCAGAATCTGCGTTTTGGAAGGGTGACGTTGCAGATCTTTCAGGATCACATCTTCGGCTTTGCCGGCAATGTTCAGGCTGATGATGTGCGAGTAGAAAGCTTCGGTTTCCAGATGCTTGACCAGATCTTTATGGTTGATGCTGATGCTCACTGGATCTTTGTTTTCACCGTACACGATGCCGGGAACAAGACCTTCCAGACGACGCAGGCGGCGGCTCGCACCTTTCCCCAAATCGTCACGGGCTTGGGCATCTAATATAAAATTCTCAGACATTTTCAGTTACTCATGTTTGACTGCAAGGGTCCGCGACCAGAACCGTTTGCAGAGTTAAAAAAACCAATGCCGTGGCACTGGTGGTTGTCCGAGCGCGCTGTCCTAGCGGAACATCGCACTCAGGGATTCTTCGTTGCTCAGGCGGCGCATGGCTTCGGCAAGCATCTTGGACAGCGTAAGCTGGCGCACACGTGGGCAATCTTTGGCTTCCTGACGCAAGGGGATGGAGTCAGTTACCACCAGCTCATCCAACAGGGAGTTATTTAAATTCTGGATGGCATTACCCGATAAAACCGGGTGAGTACAATAAGCAATTACGCGTTTTGCCCCATGCTCTTTGAGAGCCTTGGCAGCATTACACAGCGTGCCGGCGGTATCCACCATGTCGTCGACCAACAGGCAGGTGCGCTCGTTAACATCACCGATAATATTCATCACTTCAGCAACACCAGCCTGCGGGCGGCGTTTGTCGATAATCGCCAGGTCAATGCCCAGTTGCTTGGCCAGTGCGCGGGCACGAACCACACCACCGATATCCGGAGAAACAACGATCAGATCCTGGAAGTTTTGCTTTTCGATATCTTCGAGCAAGACGGGGGAGCCATACACGTTGTCCACGGGTACATCAAAGAAACCCTGAATCTGCTCCGCGTGCAGGTCGACGGTCAACACCCGGTCTACCCCAACGCCTACCATCATATCCGCTACCACTTTGGCGGTGATTGGTACCCGTGCTGAACGCACGCGGCGGTCCTGCCGGGCATAGCCAAAATAAGGGACGACGGCGGTAATACGGCCTGCGGATGCGCGCCGCAACGCGTCTACCATAACGATTAATTCAATGAGATTGTCGTTGGTGGGAGCACAGGTGGGTTGAACAACAAAGACATCGCGGCCACGCACATTGGTAAGTAGTTCGACTGCAACTTCGCCATCGGAGAACTGCGAGACTGAGACATCCCCCAGTGAAATGCCAAGCTGATTAACAATTCGTTGGGCAAGTTCGGGGTTGGCGTTGCCGGTAAAGACCATCAAGTCAGTCACGTCATGTACCTTTAATGTGAAGCCGATAATATCGTTGTCGATTTGCTGCCGGATATTGCGTTAGAACTACGTTTGTTACCTATGCCATTTTTACATGTCCTCCGCCGAAGGCGGCATAAGCTCAAATCGTGTTAATCCGCATTTAGGAAGGTGCGGTCACTGTCGGTGGAGTTACAGTGACCTGAGAAAATGGCAGGGGCGGAAGGACTCGAACCTACGCATGGCGGGATCAAAACCCGCTGCCTTACCACTTGGCTACGCCCCTGGAGAAATATTTCTTGCGCCTTAGCGCGCGACCGGAAGCAGATTAAAAAGCGGCGAGCGATTAATGCCTTGTGCGATAAATCCCGGCAGATTTTTTGGCGCTTGGGCCAGCACGTGTTGTGCTTCTTCTGCGGAATCAAACGCGGCGAAAACGCACGCTCCTGTTCCAGTCATTCGAGCATTACTGGTGAATTGGCTCAGCCAATTTAAGGCTTCATCCACGGCGGGATAAAGCTTTCTCACCAGTGCCTGACAGTCGTTTCGACCACCCTGCTCGAGAAAGGCCGCTACTGTAATGTTCGGCGTGTCTCTTGTCAAATCTTTGTG
>CAYUVQ010000127.1:0-3608 GCA_964448175.1 uncultured Cellvibrionaceae bacterium
TCATCGGTAAGGAAATCCAGACGGCCTATCTCGAATCTTATGCCGAGTACGGTCAGAATATCTTTGACCGCTATGTGACCTACGCCGACTTCTGGATTCAGGATCAGGAGTACCGTGATCACGAAACCGGTGAAATTCTTAATCGCGCTGCCCTGAACGAAGAGCTGGAGAAAATTGAGAAGCCCGCTGGTATCAGCAACCCGAAAGATTTCCGTAATGAAATTGTCAATTTCGTGTTGCGCGCCAAAGCCAATAACGCCGGCAAAAATCCGGATTGGCGCAGCTACGAAAAACTGCGCACGGTTATCGAGAAGAAAATGTTCTCGAACACCGAAGATCTGTTGCCGGTGATTTCGTTTAACGCCAAAGCCTCTGCCCAGGACAAAAAGAAACACCAGGATTTTGTGCAGCGGATGATTGAGCGCGGTTATACCGAGAAACAGGTACGCCTGTTGTCTGAATGGTATCTGCGCGTAAGAAAGTCACAATAGGAGGGGGCGACAGGATCAGCCACGGTTAACTTTGACACAGGATCGACATGCTGGCAGATGAAACTTGCTGTACATCTGCCAACCGTTTTGCGACAGCCTGACAGGTAAGCTATGAGTTATATAATTGATCGTCGCTTGAACACCAAGAACAAAAGTGCTGTAAACCGTCAACGCTTTCTGCGCCGCTATCGGGGCCAGATTCAAAAAGCCGTCTCCGACGCCGTCGGTGAACGATCCATCACCGATATGGATCGCGGCGGCAAGATCAGTATTCCCACCAAAGACATCGGCGAACCCGTTATCTATCACGGCAACGGCGGTCGCAATACGCGCGTGCTGCCCGGCAATAAACATTTTTCTGAAGGCGATCGCATTGCCCGGCCGGAAGGCGGCGGTGGTGAAGGCGGCAGTAAAGCGAGTAACACCGGCGAAGGTGAGGATGATTTTTCGTTCACCATTTCCCAGGAAGAATTTCTTAACTTTATGTTTGACGGATTGGAGCTGCCCAATCTGGTCAAACGTCAGCTCACCGGCGTGGAAGAATTTAAGCATGTACGTGCGGGCATCGCCAACGAAGGCAGCCCCGGCAAAATTAATATCGTGCGCTCTTTGCGCTCCGCCAATATGCGCCGCATCGCCTTAACGGGGAAAAAACGTAAACGTCTGGCAGAACTGGAAGCCGTAGTGGAGGCTTTACTGCCCGGCGAACGCACCGGCCCCGGTTATGAAGCGTTGCTGGATGAAATCCTCAAGCTACGCAAAGCCATCGATGCGACGCCCTGGCTCGACACGTTTGATCTGAAATATAACCTGCACATCAAACAACCGATTCCACGTTCCAAAGCAGTAATGTTCTGCATCATGGACGTGTCCGGCTCCATGGATCAGGCCACCAAAGATATCGCTAAACGATTTTTTATCCTGCTGTATCTGTTTTTGCAGCGTAACTATGAAAAAACAGAAGTGGTTTTTATTCGCCACCACACCATCGCAAAAGAAGTGGATGAAGATGAATTTTTTCACTCCCGGGAAACCGGCGGCACGGTCGTATCCAGTTCCCTGCGTTTAATGCACGACATTATCACTGCCCGTTATTCACCCTCTGAATGGAATATTTACGGCGCTCAAGCGTCCGATGGCGATAACTGGGACGATGATTCCGCTAACTGTAAAGAATTAATGATCAACAATGTGTTGCCGAACTGTCAGTACTATTCCTACATAGAGATCACGCCGCGCAGTCATCAATCACTATGGCACACCTATGAGGAAGTACAGGCCGCCTGCCCCGACCAATTTGCCATGCAACATATTGTCAGTGCCGCTGATATTTATCCGGTATTCCGTGAACTCTTTCATAAGAGGGTCGCATGACTCAGCCGCTGTTTACTAGCTCCGAATGGAACTTTGATCTGATACGCGAGTGTGACCGGGCAATCGGTGAACTGGCTCGGGAATTCCGACTCGACACCTATCCCAATCAGATCGAAGTGATCAGTTCAGAACAAATGATGGATGCGTACGCCGCTGTTGGTATGCCGATTGGCTATCATCACTGGTCGTACGGCAAACAATTCTTAAGCACCGAACATTCCTACAAACGGGGGCAGATGGGTCTTGCTTATGAGATTGTCATCAACTCCAACCCCTGTATTGCTTATTTGATGGAAGAAAACACCATGGCCATGCAGGCGCTGGTCAT
Source organism: uncultured Cellvibrionaceae bacterium (assembly GCA_964448175.1). Lineage (GTDB taxonomy): Bacteria > Pseudomonadota > Gammaproteobacteria > Pseudomonadales > Cellvibrionaceae > Cellvibrio. Next base: position 2,194 of record CAYUVQ010000127.1, read on the forward strand.
CGCCCATGCCTGCTATGGACATAATTCTTTTTTTAAAGGGAATTATCTGTTTAAAACCTGGACTGATGCAGATTCCATTATTGATTATCTGGTATTTGCCAAAAATTACATCAGCAAATGCGAGGAACGTTACGGCATTGATCAGGTGGAAGAAATTCTCGATTCCTGCCACGCCTTGATGAATTATGGCGTGGACCGTTATAAGCGTCCCTACCCTATCTCTGCCCAGGAAGAGGAACAACGGCAGGCGGAGCGGGAAGAATATCTACAAAAGCAGGTCAATGATTTGTGGCGAACGATTCCGCGCACTGAACACGCCGAAAATGATTCAAAAACCGCGCACCGTTTCCCATCGGAGCCGCAGGAAAATATTTTGTATTTTCTGGAAAAGAATTCGCCGCTGCTGGAGTCCTGGCAGCGCGAGATTATTCGTATCGTGCGCAAGATCGCGCAATACTTTTATCCACAACGCCAGACTCAGGTCATGAACGAAGGCTGGGCCTGTTTCTGGCACTACACACTCTTGAATGAGCTCTACGCCCGCGGCATGGTAACCGATGGTTTTATGCTGGAGTTTTTGCAATCCCATACCAGCGTAATCACCCAACTGCCCTACGACCATCCGTACTTCAGTGGCATTAATCCATACACGCTCGGCTTCGCCATGATGACGGATATCCGCCGCATCTGCGAAAACCCTACAGCGGAAGACCGCGACTGGTTTCCGGACATCGCTGGAAAAGACTGGAATGACACGCTGCAATTTGCGATGCGCAATTTTAAAGACGAGAGTTTTATCTTGCAGTTCCTGTCGCCCAAGGTAATGCGCGACCTGAAACTGTTCAGCATTGTTGATGATGACAGCGAAGAAAATATCGAAGTCGCGGCGATTCATGATGAAGGCGGTTTCCGCAAACTGCGCGAGATGCTGGCCGGGCAATACAACCTCGGCAACCGCGAACCCAATATTCAGATTTACAGCGTGAATGTACGCGGAGATCGTTCGCTTACCCTGCACCACACCATGCACGACCGCAAGCCATTAGCGGATTCGGTTAACGAGGTGCTGCGTCACCTGCACCGGTTATGGGGTTTTGATGTGCATTTATATTCGATGGATAACAACAAAATCATGGCCGAATACCATTGCCCTCCAAAACCGGATTAACCCCCGTCACCCACGCCGCCTAACCGGGACTAACCCGACCCCTAACCTCGTGGATTGTCGGATTACGCCGCTTCGCGGCTAATTCGACCTACACGATAACGCCGGTCTAGCCCACGTAGGTCGAATTAGCCGAAGGCGTAATCCGACTGCACCGGACGTGGTTGTCGGATTACGCTGTGCTAATCCGACCTACGCAATAGCGCCGGTCTAGCCATGTAGGTCGAATTAGCCGAAGGCGTAATCCGAC
>CAYUVQ010000127.1:3708-7131 GCA_964448175.1 uncultured Cellvibrionaceae bacterium
GTCATCATTTTGTTATAGGCAAAACGAACAACATGATCTTCGGCAAGATCAACAGCCAGGTTAACCGAGGGCAGCCAGTCGTCATAATTATTGGGTGTGGTGTAGGTACCCAGGTCTAACTGGTCCCAACCCGAACCCATTAAATAATCCGTTCCTTGATGGTTGTAGGTGGTCACACCTTCTTCTTTATCGCCGACTTCGTGTGAGGTAGTTTCCAGCTCCGTTTTGATGTAACGAAGCCCGATATTACCGGAATAACGTTTACCGAACACATCGCCTTCCAGGTTGAATTGCGCATAGAAAGTTTGTGTCTGCTCTTCAACTTTGTAAGACTGACCAGGATCTGCATAATCGAAATTATTGGGGAAGATCGTATCGGTAAACGCACGGCCATCTATTTTTCCAGGATCAAGGAAATACAAGGGACCTACACCGGAAACACCTGGGAAATTATCTTCACGCACTACGGCGCTGCTTAACAGCGGGTCCGAAAATTTGATATTGAAATACGATGTTTCACCCGTGACCGGTGCGTTTCCATCGGCGTCTTTCCAACGGAAACCGTAAGGCGTTCCGTTCTGGTTTTCCAGCGTGGCGATGTTATACCAATCTTTGAAATCCGCATCCCGTTTCCCAAAACGAATGCCGGCATCGACTGATTTCAGAACGCCAGCGTCAACTTCATAAGAGACATCAAAGCGCAGAACATCCAGTGTGGCCTCACCTGCCTGGCCCGACAAATGGTTGGATACTAGTCCGTATTGAGCGATATCAGCACCCAGGTCGCTCGGCAGCGTAAAATGCAAACCCTCGCCGGCGTATTTAACGCGACCAACCACGGCATTGCCGATGGGATTACCATTCGCATCAACCGCAGGGTTACCCTGGGAATCCAGCACCGGTGAACCGGCATATCCGCCCACGTTAATTAATTCCTCACTGCCATCCGGAAATGTTGAATACGCGTTCTGCTGACTGCCATCGCTGATATAGGCATCCATCGCAAATGAAGTAGAAGTATTTTCAGCTTTACCGTGAACATAACGCAGGGAACCAGTAAGCGGACCACCGTTATCAAAAGCTAATTCGAGATTTGTATTTAACGAGGTACGATCATCCAAACGCTCATTGGAATGCGGCAGAACGCGTTTGGTATTCAGTTGCCATTCCTGTACTGAATAAAAATCACCGTAAGACGCACCTTCAGGCGCTTCACGCCGTTCGCCAAAAACCGGGTTGGCCCAGTTCCAGTTCCAGGCGCCTTCTAAAACAAGCGAGCGCTGACGCCGGCTTTGTTCCATATCGGTGTAAAACGCATCGGCGGTCAGCGTCAGTGCATCGGTAATATCAACCTGTATCGACGAGTTGATCGCGAGGCGTTTACGCTGATTAATTCGTTGTGCGGCCTGAAAGCCCTGGCTCTGAAGAAAATTATCGGACTGGCCATTGTTGTTGACATCATCTCCATAACTCGGAAGACCCGAGGCTTCGTCAGGCATACCATACCAGAGTGCACCTTCATCCCCGTTTGAACCTGCGTAATCATCACCCAGCGTTAAATCCGAATAAGCAAGGTTAAATGCGGCACCCCAATTTTCGGCTCTAAACCCGGCAAATCCCTGCACACCGTAATCATCTGTTTTGGTACGCGAGCCGGTGCCGGCATTAACCTGACCGGTAAGCGTTAAACCTTCATTTAATTTCAACGGGCGATGGGTTTGTAGATCAATGGTACCTGTCAAACCGCCGGTCAATGTGGAGGCGGTTGTACTTTTCATCACTTCGACAGACGACACCATCGTTGAAGGAACGTCCGTTAAATCCGGTTGTACTCCGGTGATGTTCCCGGCGGAGAGAAACTGTTCACCGTTAAATAACAACGCTACGTTACTTGAACCGCGAATACTCACACGCGAACCTTCACCAGCCGACCGCTGAATCTGCACACCGGTGACACGCTGTAATGAATCCACGATAGTGGTATCGGGTAATTTCCCGATGTCTTCAGCGGTTATCACATCAACCACAGAAGGCGCATTACGCTTAACGTCAATTGACCGTTCGATCGAAGCTCTCATCCCCGTGACAATGATTTCCTCAACCTGGTTTTGCGCCGCCGCAGGCAAGATAGCTGTCAATCCGGCGGTGGCGATACAGGAAGATAGGATGCGTTTGTTAAAGCCTGCTGTGCGGGCTGATCTAGTCATAGGCTTACTCCCTTTATATTTATCGTTTGAAAGCGGCAAATTTTTCGGGCGCTTTTTTATTCCCAAGTAATTCTTTATTACCAGTAACTCTTTATTACCAGTAGCTCTTTAACTAAGTGACTCTTTATTACTAAGTAACAGTGATCCCGGAAAATTCACGTTGGCGTTATGAAATTTTGTTGCGAAGGGCAAGTGGTTCCTGAAAGTCAGCTTCAGTCGTTGCCATCCACTGTTGGCAGTACCCTCGTGCCCGAAAAGCCGTACATATTATTTATCTTATTTGTAGGCTTAAGCGAAAGTGTAACCGTTTTCATGTGAAAGGCAAACTGAATGCCAGGCTTCGTCTAGGCGGGAACTCATTTAAAATCAATGGGTTAAAAATATATGTAGGCGAGAACAGTGTTCTTATTCCCAAAAATACTAAGAGTGGCGCATTTATTTTCATAAATGTTATGTGTCGGATTACGCTGCGCTAATCCGACCTACGTCGGTGGCAACTCATGCTTCTTCGCAGATGATATAAACCTCAAGCTCCTTCGCGATGGTAAACCCCACGTCCTTCTCAAAAAGGTAAACCTCACCTTCCTTCGCAGTTGATAAACCTGGCGTTCCTTCACAAAGGATGAACCTCATCTTTCACGGATGATAAACCTGATATCCTACGCAGAAGGCAAACCTGACCTTCCTTCGGCCCGCACATGTAGGTCGCATTAGCCGCAGGCGTAATCCGACACTGTCCCGGTAACAATTTGTTAGCACGTGGTAGAGCAAGTAGGCCGAATTAGCACAGTGTAATCCGACTACTTCGGGCGCGACTGGAAGACGTACTCGTAAATTCCCCGCTGCATTCCCGGCTTCATTATCCAGGTTTTAGCGAGCGAAAAATCGCGCAGTATGCGCAGCAGCGTTACCGCGTTAAATTCACTGTCAGCGGCAGGTTTTTTAGGTGTTGGCAGGAGCGCGATTTCCTTTTCGTTCTGCACGTAACATTTCTGGGATCGCTCCGGAATTTCCATGCCGGTATAAAAAAACGCGAATATCAACGTATGCCCATGCAGGTGCGGTCGCAGTTTTTCGTAGACTGCGGCTACCTGCTCAGCAGAACAGAAATTAAAAATATCCCAAGCAAGAATTACATCAAACTTCACCGCCTCATCAAACCGCAGTGCATGCTGACGAAGTAGTGCGCCCTTCTCTTCCGGGGATTTATGCAGCG
>CAYUVQ010000128.1:0-7125 GCA_964448175.1 uncultured Cellvibrionaceae bacterium
CGAAAAATTCCTTCTTTATCTTTGGCTGGAAAATATAAATAAAACTTACCATATTTTTCCGCCGCATCCGGTGCCCAGAGCTGCCTGCTGGCCCAGGGTATATCGTTAAGATCCAATGCGACGCCGTGATCTGTTACCTCGCCGCCAACAGTATCCATGGAAAACACATGATAATCCTTCATGTCGAACCGATCGCCTTCACCGCTGGTGGCGACATCAGTTTTGATATCGTGGGACGGATAGAGATAAAGCCGGCCATTGAATACATGAGCCGAGGGATCGGCAGTGTAGATGTGGCTGATCAATGGCTTGGATGCAAACGATTGCGCTGGTGCCTTGGCCGCTTCAGCGGCTGTTGGTTCTGCTGCTGGTGGTATCGCCTCGCTTGAGGTTTTCTCCTGACAAGCGCTAAGCAAACTGACTAACGCAATGGCACTGCTGATCTTCGCGATTTGGTACATCATAAGAATAATTCCGGGTTAAATTACCAATGCCACAAGGTGCCGTCTTCCAGTCGATTCACCGGCAGGCACGCACGCTTATAGGGATACTGGGCAGCAAGTTTTTCATCAATGTCCACGCCATGACCGGGTGTTTCACCCGGCGTGAAATAACCATCATCAAAGCGGTAGGCGTGCGGAAAGACTTCATCCATTTGTTCGCTGTGGGGCATATGTTCCTGAATGCCGAAGTTAGGCACCCAATAATCAAAATGTAGCGCCGCTCCCATACACACCGGTGATAAATCGGTAGCCCCATGACACCCGGTGCGCACATTAAACAAAGCCGCAAAATCGGCAATGCGGCGCAGATGCGTTATGCCTCCCGCGTGAACAATCGTTGCACGGATGTAATCAATTAATTGATTTTGAATCAGCTCACGGCAATCGTGAATACTATTAAAAACTTCACCAATCGCTAGGGGCGTAGTGGTATGTTGGCGGACAAGTTTAAACGCATCCTGATTCTCAGCGGCGACAGCGTCCTCCATCCAGAATAAATGGTAAGGCTCCAACTCTTTGCCAAGTCGTGCTGCTTCAATAGGTGTTAAACGGTGATGAACGTCGTGTAATAAATGCAGGTCGTTGCCGAACTCCTTGCGCACTTCGGCAAACAATTCCGGAACAAAATTCAAATACTTTTCGGTTGACCAGGTTTCTACAGAGGGCAGGTCGCTATCTGCCGGTTCGTAATTTTTATTGTCCTTTGCCACTCCGTAAGTTTTCTCAATACCTGGAATGCCACACTGTACACGAATTGCTTTGTACCCTTTTGCTTTTGCTTTGGCTACCGCTTCGAGTGTTGATTCAAGATCGCGGCCATTTGCATGGGTGTAGGTCATGATGCGTTCACGGCTGCGGCCGCCGAGCAACTGATACAAAGGCATGTTGGCCTCTTTGGCTTTGATGTCCCACAGTGCTGTGTCAACAGCGGCCAGGGCGGTCATACCAACCGGACCGCGCCGCCAGTATGCACCGCGATAAAAAAATTGCCAGATATCTTCGATCTGGTGCGGGTCGCGCCCGATGAGAGCCGGGATAAGATAATCTTCAAGATAAGACACGACCGATTTTTCGCGGCCGTTAAGTGTTCCATCGCCTATGCCATAGATTCCCTCATCGGTCATGATTTTCAGCGTAACGAAATTTCTTCCGGGTGAGGTAACAATGACTTTTGCTGAAGTAATTTTCATTCTTTAATGCTCTTCAATTAAATGATGCTGTGCGTTTCAGCGATCAAAAGCGGGCACTTTGCTCGGGTCCGAGGTAACTGGGCATCAGGCCGCCGGTGTTAATGACAATTTTCTGTAAGGCCACTGCTGGATCAACCATATAAATCCGCAGCTTATGTAAACCGGGTGTGGCAATTTTGTGCTTACTTAAGATTTTGCGTGAATCGGTACGGACCGATTCTTCCCAAGCGGGCGCGCTCATGTCTTTTACAATATCGATAATCTGCGGTGTTTCCTTGCCGAAACCAATACCGTAACGCACCCCGCGCCCCGGAGTGATCGGCAGGCTGGGGGCGAAGATCGATTCAACCGTAAATTCTCCCGTGGAGAAAAAATAAACCTCGTACTCCAGATAAGGCGCTTTTTTGGGATTTTCAAAACTGAAATCCGTCACCGGAAACGGCGCCATGGATGACAGCGTGCGCCCGTGTTGCGGAATTTTTTCCCAGGCAAAACCGTGGGAATCCGTTTTTGCGCTGTAGTTCTCAGCTTCGATAGATATATAACCATCTGCCTCGACAAACCCGCGTAACTTAGCGGTTGCTTTGGCATCGGGATTAAAGATATTCATTTTGATCGTTGCGCCGCCGAAGCCTGTACCGGCGATGCGAATCGTCCCGCTGGATCTACCTCTGGGCGCTTTGTCCCAGTCCACAGAGACCTGGATCGGCTGATTTAACTTAACTTGTCCACTAGTATGGCTAAGTATAATCCAAGGCTCACTCGCCGTGGCCGAAAAATTAAACGGCTGGGTTCCTTTATTAAAAACTTCAATAGTGCGCTGGCTTTTTCCGTAAGGGCTGAAATTGGGTAATTGATAATTCGCGGGCGTCGGCCACGCTTCTTTCATGCCCTCTACGGCCACGCCCATATCTGGCTCGCTATGGGGTTCGTATTGGTGTAGAACCGGCAGGGTGTTAGCCGGAGGATTATTCCAGTGGGTATAACCGATCCGTGGCTGTGACATAAAGTGGTTCCACTTTCCACCATTCAACTCGGTATGAAATTGTTTTTCCAGGGCGGCATCCCGGTTAAAAAGAATGCGGGCACGTTCGGCATAATCGTTAGTGTTGGCGCGACCCTGGCTGGCGTAGAGGTGGTTTTTGGCAACCATGTCATACATCTCGGTGATGGTCGCACTGGCTTTGACGGGATACAGCACCAGTTGGAAGAACGCATCTTTATGAGACGCGGGTAATTTGGCGTAGATTGCTTCTGCGCGCGCCGTCAGATCTTTTACTTCTGCGGTGATGCGATTAGCTTCATCGTAGTGCAATTGGCTATAGATAAATGCTTCTTGCAGCTCTGGTTTGCGACGGCCGTTATGACGAGTGTAGCCGGTCATCAGAGCAGCAATTTCCTCAGCATGTTCAGCGCCGAATTCGCGTTTGGCCCACAGCTCCCCAAATTCTTCGATGCGTTCTTTGGGCCAGGCTTCAGGGTTCCAGGCCATGCGCAGGAAAAATTCGATGGGGTATTCCATCGGTTTGAGGTCACCAACGTTCACGACCCAAATTTGATTTGCATCGTAATGGTAGGCCAGGTTCATCTGTTCCCAGATCTTGGCAATTGGAACTGTATTAATCCAGCGATAGGAGCGCGGTCCACCGACATAATCGAAGTGATAATACACTCCAGCGCCGCCGCTGCGTTTACGTTCTTCCGGGGTCGGCAGGCGACGGATATTGCCCCAGTTGTCATCGCACCACAGCAGAATGACATCATCCGGTACCCGCATGCCGCGCTCATAAAAACCCTGTACTTCTTTGTAGAGTGCCCACACTTGCGGTACGTCGGATACCGGGCGGTCATCGAAAACCTGCGTGAGGATTTCCCGTTGGTCACGCACAATTCTTTCAAGCAGCTCAACATTTTCGCCTTCACTCATCGGCTCGTCTTCCTGCCCGCGCATGCCCAGCGTATAAATGCTTTCATAGGGTTTATTGCGCTTGGCTCCATCGACCCAGAAGTTGTACAGGTTCTGGGCATTAACAGAGTATTCCCAGGGGCCTTTGCCGTAGCGATTCCACTCTTTATCGGCGCGCATCATGGGTTCGTGGTGCGACGTGCTCATGACAATGCCGTACTCGTCGGCGAGGATCATGTTCTGCGGATCATCATCGGCGAATGCGTTATTCCACATGGCGGGCCACAGGAAATTCGCTTTTAAACGCAATAAAAGCTCGAAGACGTTTTCATAAAACTGATGGTTGTAGTTGCCGTAGTTCTCAATCGTCCAGCTGGTCAGTGCGGGTGCTTCATCGTTGAGGAAGATCCCGCGGTACTTCACCTTGGGCGCATCCTGCACGCGGGTATTCTTCTTGATGTAAATGCGGTCTTTTTGTTTTACCGGGACATCTGCCCACCAGTACCAGGGCGATACACCGATTTTTTCGGAAACGTCATAAGTACCGTAAGTGGCACCGCGTTTATCGCTGCCGGCGATCACGAGCGCGCGGGTTACACCTGGAAATGGTTTGTACACCGTCTGGATATGATATGCGTCCCATTTGTCCGCGATGTTTTCCGGATTAATCTTGCCGTTCTCAATAAGCTGATCAATCAACTCACTCTTGCCGATGGCGCCGATGATGATAGCGTAACGGCTGAGTTGTTCGGGACGATTTACCACGGCCGGCATTCTTCCGGTGACCCGTTCAATATCCAATTGCAGATTTCCGACTGCACGCTGCACACCTTTGTAGTCTTTATCATCAACATACAGGGTGGCCACTTCCTTCTCGCCAACGATCACTACATGACCTTTTTTATATTTGGTGCTGACATAGTTTGGTTCGCCCAAAGCCAACGCCGAGGAGCAGGCAACCAGCAACATCCATGCAAGAAGCATGTGGAGCAGGCGATATGAAGGGTTATGGGTAGCGGATGAAGCAGGATGAGGCCGGATGTTTAACATGGAATCATTCACTTTAAGTGGGAATCATCGATCAATTGAGATTGTTGACGTGCGGATTTATGCGCACCTTGTCGTGAGGTCGTACAAACACATTAAGAGCGGCGGCTTATTAAATACATGCACATCCCCATGGGGAGTTTGGACACCTTTGGTTACCTGAGGTTGCGCCAGATTTACTTGCTCAATAACAACCATAATCATCGCAGACACGTTTCTATGTCGAGGTAGTAGAGCGCTGTTCCTTAAATCCGCTTGTTGATCGGTGGCAGTATCAACAAGCGGTCTGGTCTTTAGCAAATTATAGGCAGGGGCGACCTGTCAGTCCGTCCGCTACACCATCAAATGCCGGTTTAGGGTTGTAGTCGTTATCAAATAACAGTGGCCAATCCTCATGGTTGTTTTTAAACAAGTCGCGGATCAACCAGCTGTCGCTATCGCGCACGCCCCACACGGTCAAACCACCACGCTGTGCTTCCGGTACAGCATCTATATAGGCTGCTACGACTTCGCAATAACGTTTTTTCTGCGCAGCTGCTAGTTCACCGGTCAGGCTTTTGTGGTAGCTGTCGGGGAAATCATAAGCGTCGCTATAGGGGTTGTTGAGCGGAATATCCAGCTCGGTGATTTTTACTTTCAAACCACGATCTGCCACGGCTTTAAAGGAGTTCTTGATGTCAGCAATGCTGGGCCAGTCCATAAAGATGTGCATTTGAAAACCAACACCATCGATAGGGATGTCACGCGCCAGGAAGTCATCAACCATTGCGAGCATACCGGTAAATTTAGCGCCGCCGTTGGATAGGTTGAAATCGTTGTAATACAGGTCGGCCTCAGGATCAGCGGCACGGGCGGCGATGAACGCGGTTTCGACGTAGTCTTTATCCATCTTTCGAAAGAAGAGCGAGTTGCGATAGCTTCCGTCTTCTTCAAACGCTTCGTTAACCACATCCCAGCTGGGCACGCGGCCCGCATAATGGCTGGCGACACCGGTCACGTGCTCCTTCAATATCTCGAACCACTCAGTCTGATCGCCCTCGAAGGTCTTCATCCACGCGGGAACCTGATAGTCCGGGTGCCATACCAGCGTGTGGCCATGCAGAGTGATACCGTTGTCTTCGGCGTAGTTGAGCAAGCGATCTGCGTGGTCAAAGGTGAAGTTTCCCCGGGTGGGATGCAGGTAGCTCATCTTCATGATGTTGCCGGCGGTCAGCTGACTGAAATGCTGCTCAACAACTGCACGCTGTGCTACACCCTCCGCATCATCGTCGAAGATGCCCGAGGTTTCCCAGTCCGCCACACTTACGGCAACGCCGATGGGGAAGTCGGCAAGTGTGTGCAAACTGACGGTCGTGGCGCTGCTGCTTGAGCTGCTTTCACTGGAGCTGGCTGGCGTACTGCTTACTGGTGCGCTGCTCACCGGGCTGGAGCTTACAGAATTCTGGCTGTTTCCGGATGAGGAGCCGCCGCAAGCGCCGAGCATCAGCGTAGAAGCAAGGATTAAACTGGATATGTAAGGCTTTTGCATGGGGTATACCTATCTATCGTTATTATTAGCGAATGAGTTGAAGTTAATCTTGTATACTAGAATACCAAAGAAATCTTGGCGCGAATAGCTTGTTGTCAATAGAACCACAAGCTCAATCACAAGCTAACGAAAATGGCGCCGAATAACAAGAAGCAGGGAGGGAATGCGGGAAATTGTTTGAGTAGAGCGTGCCGATGGGGTTTACCCATAAAAAAAGCCATCCGAAGATGGCTTTTTTCGCAGGAGGTTCCTGTTGTTAACCTTCCATCTGCTCCAATTCTTTACCCTTGGTTTCCTTGACGTACTGCAGTACAAAAAATACCGACAGCAAAGAAAACAGAGCATAGATACTGTAGGTGCCTGCCAACCCGAGGAAAGAAGCCAGCATAATTGGGAAGGTCAGAGTGATCAGGAAGTTAGCCGTCCACTGAGCGAAGCCCGCGATGGCAAGACCGGATCCGCGAATCTGATTAGGGAACATCTCGCCCAGCATGATCCACATTACCGGACCCCAGGAGACATTGAAGAAAATTACGTACAGGTTAGCGGCTACCAGTGCAAGCACACCCATGTCATCTGACAGCATCAGTTTGCCCGCCGCATCCACCGGTGCTCCAGCAAAGGCAAAAGCGACCAGAGCCAGCGTAACAGTCATACCTGCCGAGCCTATCCAAAGCAAGGGTTTGCGGCCAATCTTATCGACGAGGAAGAAGGTGATAAAGCAGGCCGCGATACTGACCGAGCCGGAGACGACGTTGATCAACAGTGAATGGCTTTCGGAAAAACCAGCCGCCTGCCACAGCACAGCACCGTAGTAGAACACCACGTTGATGCCCACCAGTTGCTGCAGTACTGCAAGGCCAATGCCCACCCACATAATGGGGCGAATTTTTTTGGTGGTTTTATCGATCAGATCAGACAGACGAGGTTTGTGGTGGTCGGCCGCGAGTG
>CAYUVQ010000129.1:0-1423 GCA_964448175.1 uncultured Cellvibrionaceae bacterium
GTACCTTTTTGCAAATTGGTTCCGAAGCTAATCAAACTATTGGGATTGATATTGATTCGTTCAGCACGACTTCTTTGGGCGGGAGTTCCGGGGATATTGTTGGGGAAGCTACAACTTTTACTGCAGATGATCCCGACGCACCGAAACTGGACGAGAGGTTATCGCCTTTGACTGACCTTGGCGCCGGTGACCTCGTTGTCAATGGTGTTGCATTAAGTGATGTCAGTGCTGAGGAAACTCTTAACGACATTTTGGCCGCATGGAATTCTGATCTTGACGGCAAAGGTGCCAGCATTTCTTCAATGGTGCAGTTCGTTGCAGAAGGTGCAGGTTCCGGCGTGTTAAGAGCACCGGGTGAGACCTTGGAGATTGCTTATCTTGATGGTGACGGGTTGAAGCAAACTTACACGCTGACCGGCACCAACAGCATGAAAGAGTTGATGGCCAAAATTAATTCCGAGACTGCCCTGGAAGCAACGGTTAACGACGCTGGGAAACTGGTATTGACCGGTGTGGGTGCTACGGCAATCACTATCACCGATAGCTCAACTGGCGGCGCAGCCTCTGGTGCTGGTGCCACGGCGGTGGACGTCAATTTCTCGCTGGTCTTTAATGACACCAGCAGCGATAAGCGTGGTGTGACTGTTCAGGCTAATCCGAATGGTACGTCATTGACTGCTGCCGAAACTTTGGCGTTGGGCATTGATGTTCAAGATGCAAACGGGAATTTGTTGGGGGCGGCGGTTAATGCTGGTTTTGCGACTGGGACACCTGATACAGTTTCAGCTCCTTTGCAAGAGGGTGACCTGATAATAAACGGGGTGGCTATCGGTAAGATATCTCCGCAGCTTGGCACTGACGCTGCAACTTCAGATGCTGCGACTCTTACTGAAGTCCTTCGCGTGATTAATCTGTCGTCCAACGAAACAGGAGTGGTCGCCTTCGCAGGTACGGACGGTAACATCGCTTTACGCTCCGCCAACGGTGAAGAAATTTCCATCAAGTACGGTGATACCGCTAGTTCTGCAGCTGTACTGGCGATCACCGGATTGCAGGAACGCAATGCGACAGAAGGCGTAGGTTCGGTTGCCAGCGTCGATATCTCCACCGCCGACGGCGCACAGCGCGCAATTGGCATCATCGACAAAGCCATCGACCAGGTAAGCGCAACCCGTGCGGATCTCGGTGCGGTGAACAACCGTCTCGACTTCACCGTGGCGAACCTGTCGAACGTTTCGGAGAAAACATCGTCCGCCCGCTCGCGGATTGTGGACGCCGACTTCGCCGCAGAAACGGCGGACCTGAGCCGCGCCCAGGTGCTGCAACAGGCCGCGACGGCGATGCTGGCGCAATCCAATGCAAGACCGGAGCAAGTGCTGCAGTTGCTGCAGTAAGTAGGTAGATAGCGTCGGATTACGCCGCT
>CAYUVQ010000129.1:1523-2794 GCA_964448175.1 uncultured Cellvibrionaceae bacterium
ACGTAGGTCGCATTAGCCCCCAGGCGTAATCCGACAAGCAGCCCAAACGTAGGTCGCATTAGCCCCAAGGCGTAATCCGACAAAACCCAAACTACCCAAACCCGCAAAATTTTCCTATTGCGGCTAAAGTTTCAACAAGTATTGCCGCTATCCTTGGTGATACAGGCATAGTCTCAATGTCTGCGGATGTCGATTTTCCCGCGAGAGGACAGTTTCATGGTTGACAGCACCAGCTCAAGCACTACCAATCCCGGTTCCAGCATTATCAATTCGCTGGGCGGTGGTTCTGGTATTGATTCGGGGTCTCTGGTCAAACAGCTGGTGGAGATCAACAAGGCGCCGGAACTGGCTCGCTTGACGTCTCGCCAGACGCTCCTTGAGACCCAGATTTCTGATTTTGGTCTGTTGCGCAGCTCGTTTGCCAAGCTGCAAAGCTCCGCCAACTCACTCGCGAGCCGCGACACCTTCGACGCGAAAGCGGTTTCCATTCCCGATACCTCCTTGCTGGCCATTACCAAACTCGACTCCAAAGCGGTGCCCGGTGATTACCGTCTGCAGGTTCAGCAGATTGCGCAGGCGCAGTCACTCAGCTCCGGCTCTTTTACCAGCCCGAGTGATGCGGTAGGTAAGGGCACTTTGACGCTGCGGTTTGGTAGTTGGAACGATGACCAGTTCTCCGTCAACTCGGCTAAAGACGGCGCAACCATCACCATTGATGACACCAACAACACGCTTACCGGCTTGCGCGATGCAATCAACAAAGCGGGTGTCGGCGTGCAGGCAACCATCGTCAGTGACGGCGGTTCATACAAGTTATTATTGAGCGCACCCTCCGGCGCAGCCAACGAAATTGAACTGACCGCTACAGAAGCTGACGGCTCGCCCGGCCTGGCCAACTTCAACTTTAATGTCGGCGATCGGAAGTTGGATCAGGAGCAGGAAGGTAAAGACGCAAAGGTCCGCGTGAACGGTTTATTACTGACCCGCGAATCCAATCACCTGACGGACGTAATCGAGGGGATGGAGTTTGACATCTTCAACAGCTCCACGACAGAGACGGTCAGCATTAACATCTCCGCTGACAAAAGCATTGCAGAAAACTCAATTCGTGAATTTGTTGATACCTATAACACCGTCCTCAAAGAAGTTGAAAAACTGGTTGGCTTCAATGAAGAACTGGGTGAGTACGGCAGCTTGCGTCAGGACCCCTTAGCCAAAAATTTAATGCAGACCGTGCGTTCAATGATGACCGGTTCGGTAGCGGGTATTAC
>CAYUVQ010000129.1:2894-7070 GCA_964448175.1 uncultured Cellvibrionaceae bacterium
GTTGTTATTACCCAGCAGCCGCAGAGAGGGATTTTTACTGCTGACTCGATGACATTTCCCATTGATACCACGGGGAAAGACTTCAGCTTTGATGTGGTTGTTGATGGGGTTGGTGCAACGACAATCACCCTACCGGCCGATAAAGAGTATACAAGTGGCGCGGAACTCGCTGCGGAGCTGCAGTCGTTAATCAACCTGAATTCAGAAATTAAAAACGGCCGGGTGGGCGTACAGGTTGGTTTTAATCCAGACACCAATCAGCTCATGTTTGTCTCTAATGCTTATGGTGCGGCAAGCAACGTATCCTTCACCAATGTGAGTGCAGATATGGCAAGCCTTGGTATCGCTGAGGGTAGCGGCACCGCCGGTACAGACGTAGCAGGAACAGTAGACGGTGTAGCCGCATTCGGTTTTGGCAACGTGTTACTGCCGGCCCTGGGCAGCAAAGCTGAAGGTTTAAGCATGATGGTAACGCCCGGTATTACCGGCAGTACCACCATCGGCTTTTCCCGCGGTTTCGCCGGACAGATGGACAGTCTGCTCAATGACTTCCTGAAAAATTCCGGCATGATCAAAAACCGCGAAGCCAACATCAACAAAGAAATTGAAAATGTTGATGATGATAAACAACAATTGGAACGGCGCAGCGAAGCGTATCGGTTAAGGTTGCAATCGCAGTTTATTGCGATGGAATCCATCGTGCGCAGCTTGAATAACACCGGCAGTTTTCTTGACGGATTGATTGATAGATTGCCGTTCACGGCCAAAAAATAAATCCGAGTCGTATTTAACATGTTAGTTAGTTTTTTGATTAACAGCAGCATATTTAAAATTTTCCTGGCAGCCTAAAGTTCAATCCAGGGGTGCCGTTAACTTCGGTAAGCGCAGCAAAGCTGCAATCATCACCGGCGAGAGAAATATTCATGAATCCATATCAGGCAGCAAAAAGTTATTCCTCGGTAAAAGTTGAGTCCGGTGTGATGGACGCCTCACCCCATCGTTTGATTCAGATGTTGTTCGAAGGTGCGCTGGAGCGTATTGCGCAGGCCAAAGGCGCTATGGCGCAAAATCAGATCGCGCGCAAAGGCGAGTTGATTGGTAAAGCCATCAACATCGTCGGTGGCCTGCAGGGCAGCCTGAATGATAAAGAAGGCGGTCAGTTGGCAGCCAATCTTGATGATCTTTACGACTACATCATTCGTCGTTTGACCGAAGCCAATTTTCACAACGACCCTGCGCGCCTGGACGAGTGCGGACGCTTGCTGGGTGAAATCAAAACCGCTTGGGATGCGATCGCAACGGAGGTGTAAGGTGGCCGTGACTCTGGTTCCTGATCCAGATTATTGCGGCGCCCAGGGCGTCGCGCAGTTGCGTAGCCTGCAACGTGAAATGATGTCCGCCCTGGCGGCCGGGGACTGGTTAAAACTGCGCCGGTTGGACCAATCCTGCCCGGTGATCGTCGAAAGGGTCATTCAGGCGAACCGTCAGACCGGTCTGGTTGGACTGGTTCATGCGTTGAAAGAACTGAAAGCGGTCTACGCCACCGTGATCGATACCTGCCGCCAGCAGGTGGCGGTAATGGCAATCTGAGACGTTTAACGCTTATTTACGCTTTTAATTCCTCACCCTGGCCGGCAAACAATCCCGTTTGCCGGGTCGGCTTATGCATTAATGGCGCGGTTTAACCCGGTCAGCCTGCATTAATGACCCGATTTGGCCAGTATCAGACCAATAGCCCGAACCCCGCAGCCATCTGAGAAAGCCGAGCACCGCTTCCCACCGTCAAGATCGATAAGGATGGGATTGCCCCCAAAGCCAAACGCTGCCAAAATCGCCAATTTTTCGACGTGCATCACACTTTTGGCGTGATGTGCAGCTAAGTTTGACCTCATTGATCGAGGCATTCCTGGAGCGTCATTTATTTGACCCAGCCAGTCTTCTGGTCTATTACTTAGTGGCGCCAGTCACTAGATTGACTCGGGAGCATGGTTCGCTTGTGGCGAGGGATGGTTGTCCAAGGGTGGCTTATTTCCACTGAAAACGACATTAAGGTCATAGCGGTATGTGGCGTAACAATAAAGTTTTAGTGATCGACGATGATCAGCAGCGTCGACATGATTTAAAGATTGTGCTCGATTTTCTCAGTGAAACAAGCCTCACCGTTTCAGCCTCAGAATGGCAGGCCAAGGCTAACGCCGACGGTAACAGTGAAGAGTATTCAGCCGTCTTTATCGGGGATTACCGCTCGGCCCGGCAAAGCCTCGAGCTGTTGCTGAAAGATATCCGTCAATGGAGTGATGAAATTGCGGTGGTCATGATCGGCCCCGAAGCTTCCGTAGATGGCGATCTGGAAGATCCGCTCCGTCGCATGATCATTGCCACGCTCGCGATTCCGCCTACCTATAACAAATTGGTCGATACGCTCCATCGCGCGCAGCTGTATCGCGAAGCGCAATCGGTCAGTAAGCGCCAACCGCAACGCCGCCCCGTACATTTGTTTCGCAGCCTCGTCGGCACCAGCCGCGTCATTCAGCACGTGCGCGAAATGATGTCGCAGGTAGCCGATAAAGATGTGTCGGTGTTGATCACCGGCGAATCAGGAACCGGTAAAGAAGTGGTAGCACGCAACCTGCATTACAACTCACCGCGCCGCGACAAACCGTTTGTGCCGGTAAACTGTGGCGCAATTCCTGCCGAACTATTGGAAAGCGAATTATTTGGTCACGAAAAGGGTGCTTTTACCGGTGCTATTAATTCTCGCGCCGGGCGGTTCGAATTAGCTGAAGGCGGAACATTATTTCTTGATGAAATCGGTGATATGCCGCTGAACATGCAAGTAAAAATCCTGCGCGTTTTGCAGGAGCGTTGCTTTGAACGGGTAGGGAGCAATAAAACCCAAAGCGTCGACGTGCGCATCATTGCCGCGACTCACCGCAACCTCGAAGGCATGATCAGTTCAGCAAGTTTCCGGGAAGATTTATATTACCGGTTAAATGTTTTCCCCATCGAATTGCCGTCTCTCAAAGAGCGCAAAGAAGATATTCCACTGCTGATCAACGAACTGGTATCGCGCATGGAAAGCGAACAGCGCGGCTCCATTCGTTTTAATTCTGCAGCGATAATGTCGCTGTGCCAGCACGAATGGTCGGGCAACGTACGTGAACTCGCCAACCTCGTCGAACGCATGGCCATCATGCATCCCTACGGCGTGATCGGCGTGCAGGATCTGCCTGCAAAATATCGCCACCTTGATCTCGCGGATGAAGAATTCATTCCGCAAGCACAAACCGCCGCCATCAATGGCAACGCCAGCTACGTCAGCATGAACGACACACCGCTGCTGCCCGAACAGGGAATTGATTTGCGTGAATACATCACCAACCTTGAGCGTGATTTAATTCAACAGGCGTTAAATGATTGCGGCGGTGTTGTCGCGAGAGCGGCGGATCGGCTTTGTATTCGGCGTACGACGTTGGTGGAGAAAATGCGGAAATACGACCTCCAGCGTTGATCTCAGCGCAAAATCTCTGTTGCGCTACGCGCAAATAATAATTACTCTCCTCGCTGACCGGTGTTACGCCGAACACCGGTCAGCCGCTCATGTACAGAGTGTGATCTATTGCACAGATTCTGCCTTCGCGCCGGAGCGGGCAGGGTGGTGGTGTGGTTTATGTGCCAGATGATGGATAAACTTACCGCCTGCTCAAACTCCAATACCAAGCCGCAAAGCATGTAAATGATAATTGAAGGGAATCCCATGGCCTCAACCGTAAACTCGTCTCCTTCTGACAATGGCTCCCAAAGCGAGCCAGCCCTTCGTTAGCTTACTTGTCTGTCTTTTTCGATTTAATTAAAGGGAAATATTATGACCTCAGCAAAATCAGCTAAAAGTGGAACCATCGATTTTGATAAAGATTTCGTCGAGATTACCGACCCGCTGAATCGCTCGTGTGGGAAGAAGATATTTGTTGCTCAAGACAAATATAAAGCGTTCAACGCTATCATGAACTCCCGCAATAAAAGCTTTAATAATTTATATATTTACAAACAACTCGCGAGTCTAAAAGGGACCGGAATATTCAACAGTATGTTCAGCCGGTATAACGTGCTGTCCCGCATGCTGCCTATCGAGGGTGGCCAGATTATTTACTGCATCTGGCATGGCCGTGTTTATAT
>CAYUVQ010000130.1:0-2979 GCA_964448175.1 uncultured Cellvibrionaceae bacterium
AATTATGAAGCCGCGCTGGGTGAAAACGTTGCGGAGGATGCCATCCTCATCAATTATGTTTTAACTATCAGTGATCATAATTGCTCCCTTCAAATTGATGGCTATCAAATTTATGAAGCAATTATTTGTAATGCGGGGATCCACGGTGATCACCTGACGGTGAGTTTTGTATCTTATGGAGACGGTTCCGTTAAGAATATTTATGACGTCTCGGTTTATACAGTGGGTGAAGCATTGTTCAGCTTAAGCCATAAAGATCAGCAACTTTTAACCACTTGGGACGAATTGACACCCGACGAATCCTTGCCGCAGACAGGCATTTATTTCGTTAAGCAATAGTCTCCACAGATACTCATAAAAAGTCTTTGTTAAATTAACCACTCATCAGAACTCCCCAAGCCCATCAGAGTCGCATTAAAAAGTGACTTAACCGAGGGATGTTCTATGTCATCACGTCGTGATTTTCACAAAGATACTATCGAACGTCTGTTCCCGCTGTGCCGCAAAAGCGGTGCGTCCATTGTGGTGGGATCGCCTTTGAATAACGGTTTCCTCGCGGGCCGCGACCGTTACAACTACGCAGGAAAGATTCCCGCCGGTGCCTTCGAGAAACGTGCAAAACTGAGTCAAGTGGCCCATGAATACCAGACGGATCTGCGCACTGCTGCTCTGCATTTCTGCAATGCACCGGATGTGGTATCCGCGGTTATTCCCGGCTCACGCAATCATCGGCAGTCGGTGGAGAATGCAGAATCAATGCGCAAAAAAGTACCAAAAGAATTCTGGCACGCTGCAGTAAACGAGGGTTTGATCGCAGAGAACGCCCCGCTGCCTGCCTGAGGCCCGGCAGGAGTATCCCATTAGCACTTGTCAGAGCCGCCATGCAAAAACCGTGAATATGTGTGAAAACTCACATAGCATTTTCACCTCTGCCTGAGGCCTGCTCCGCCAAAGCTCGGATTTTCTTACATAATCCTGCCAGCGCTGTTTATGTTGCCAGCGCAGTGGCGTTTTTTTTCAATCCCCTGCGGCGACTGAAAATCCCCACGTGTTATCCTGCGCCGCCACGCGGAAGACAGGGCTCCACTCATATTGACCTATTAACGACATTGAACACCATGAGGACGAACATGATTAGCGATAGCGAAAAATGCTCGCAACTAGCGAGAGTTATTTCTACGTATCAAGATGAATTGCTGGAAGGCTGGTCAAAAGGTGTCACAGCTCGTTTGGCTCAGCGCAACAAGTCACTTGAGACTGAAGTTCGCCAACAGGCGAATCAATTCCTCCCGCTGCTGGCCAGCACCTTGAATGCCACCAGCTCCATTGATGTTGATGCACCAGCCTGGTCTGAGGTTCGTCAGCTCATCAATGAGATTTCAAATTCCCGGGTGCGTCAGGGTTTCTCCTCCACCGATACCGCTTCTTTTATTTTTTCGCTTAAAGAGCCGCTGTTTACTTATCTGCGTACCGAACTGGGTGATGAATCCCAGGCATTAAGTGAAGCCGTTACTCTTACCAGCTCCCTGTTTGATCGCCTGGGCCTGCTGTCCGTTGATGCCTACCAAAAAACCCGTGAGCAGATTATTGCCCGTCAACAACAGGAACTGCTGGAGCTATCCACACCGGTGGTGCAGTTGTGGCAAAACATTATTGCCTTGCCGCTGATCGGCACACTGGACAGCGCGCGCACCCAAGTGGTGATGGAGAATCTTCTGCAGAAAGTTGTGGAAACCGGCGCGGCCATCGCGATCATTGATATCACTGGCGTCCCCACCGTCGATACACTGGTTGCGCAGCATTTGCTGAAAACCATTTCCGCTACCCGCCTGATGGGAGCCGATTGCATCATCAGCGGCATACGCCCGCAGATTGCGCAAACCATCGTTCACCTGGGCGTAAATCTCGAAGACGTTATTACCAAAGCGACCCTCGCTGATGCGTTTGCCGTTGCGCTACAACGCACAGGATCTGTCATTAAACAACCTGCCTGATAACGTGAGGCGACTATGGATCGAATTCCAATTTTACGGATGGGCAGGTTGCTGCTGGTCACCATCCAAGTGGACATGCATGACAAGCTCGCGATGAGCCTGCAGGACGACTTAACCGAACGCATCGTGAAAGACCGGGCGAACGGTGTGCTGATCGATATTTCCGCGCTGGATATTGTGGACTCGTTTATTGGCCGCATGATCAGTAACACCGCCGCCATGGCGAAAATTCTTGATGCCACAACGGTCGTGGTCGGCATGCAACCCGCCGTAGCCATCACCCTGGTGGAGCTGGGACTCACGCTCGAGGGCGTAAAAACCGCGCTCAATGTTGAACGAGGCATCGCCTTACTGGAACAACACAGCGCATAGACGCAAGCCTATCCCGAAAACTGCTGAGGAACGCTATGGCAATCAGCCTGGAAGAAAGCGAAGTTCCCCTTCAAGCGGACGAGGATGTCGTGCGCCTGCGAAAACTGGTGCGCGAAGAACTTGTGATGCTGGGCTTCAGCTTGATCGAACAAACCAAAATGGTCACAGCGGCCAGTGAGCTGGCCCGCAATACGTTGCGTTACGGTGGCGGTGGTAAAGCATTAATTGAACGGCTTAACGACGGCGCGCGGCGCGGCCTCGCGCTGACCTTTATTGATAAAGGGCCGGGGATTCTCGACATTGCGCTGGCCATGACGGACGGCTACACCTCCGGTGGCGGACTTGGCTTAGGGCTGAGCGGCGCAAAGCGTCTTTCCGATGAATTCATGCTGGACTCCGCTCCGGGAGAGGGCACTACCGTAAAAATTACCAAGTGGAAACCCTTCTAAATGCACTGCGGTACACAAACCACGTTCCATATCGCCGAGGCGAGTGCAGTCGCGGCTGTTCGGCGCGCCGGACTCGCTCTGGGCGAGCAGCTGGATTTCGATGAACAGCGCAAGGGGGAGCTCGCCCTGCTTATCACCGAAGCCGCCACCAACATTGTTAAACA
>CAYUVQ010000130.1:3079-6988 GCA_964448175.1 uncultured Cellvibrionaceae bacterium
CTGTGGAGCGACCCGCACATTGCGCGCCGTCAGCCCTGGAGTATCGGCGGGATCTGCCTGCCGATCGAGGGCGAAGCAGTGTGTGGTGACGCATGGACGGTGGAGATCACCGGGCATAGGCTAACGCTGATGGCAGTGGACGGACTGGGTCACGGTCCTGAAGCGGCGCAGGCTGCCCGCCAAGCAACGCAGATGCTTCCGGAGCTTGCGCATCAGCCGCCGGGGCAGCTGCTGAACAGTGTCCATAATGGTCTGCGCAGCACGCGCGGCGCCGCCCTTGCGATTGCACAGATCGACCCGGAAAACGCGCAGCTGCTGTTCGCCGGTATCGGCAATATTTCCGTCAGTACCTATGAAGATGATAAACGCCGTCACCTGATTTCGCACAACGGCATCGCCGGCGTGAACCTGCGCAAGATTCAGGAGTTTTCACAGGCCTGGGCCGACAACATGCTGCTCATCGCGCATTCTGATGGAATCAACACACGTTGGGATCTGAACCAGTATCCCAATTTACGCTATCGTCATCCCGGCTTAATCGCGGCCGTGCTCTACCGCGATTTCTGTCGTGGGCGTGATGATGTTTCTGTGGTCGTACTGCGCCACCTGGGAATTTAAATGACGATTCGCCTGCTCACCGTCAATATCAAGACGGAACTTGATGTGGTCAACGCGCGCCAGCGCGCGCGCCAGATTGCGAGCATCTGCGGCTTCCCCAATCGTGAGCAAGTGAGCATTGCCACTGCCGTGTCGGAACTTGCGCGCAATATTTATAACTACGCGGGCCACGGCAATATTTATTTTGCGATCGAGGGCACTACCGCGCCGCAAGTGCTCGTGATCCGTATTGAAGACAAAGGGCCGGGCATCGCGCATATCGACACTGTGCTCTCCGGCAACTATCAGTCTCCCACCGGTATGGGCAAAGGACTGATCGGTGCACAGCGATTGATGGATCGCTTTGACATTGAGACCGCAGCCGGTGCAGGAACAAAAATCACGCTCCAGAAAATTTTCCCCATGGACGCCAGCGTGATCACCGCTGCCGACGCGGGCAAATTATTTGCCGAGCTGCCCCTGGCCACCAACGAATCTACGCTCGACGAAGTCTTGCAGCAAAATCAGGAGTTGCTGACCACACTGGCAGAACTCAATGCCCGCCAGGAAGAACTGGTGCAACTGACGCGCGAACTGGAAGATACCAACCGCGGCATGGTCGCGCTCTATGCAGAGCTGGATGAGAAAGCCGATCACCTGCGCCGCGCGGACGAAATGAAATCCCGTTTTCTCTCCAACACCAGCCACGAATTCCGCACACCCCTGAGTTCGATTCGTGCGCTCTCAAAACTGCTGCTGGATCGCTGTGACGGAGACTTAACACCAGAGCAGGAAAAACAGGTCCGTTTTATTCAGGAAAGCGCACGGAATTTAAGCGAGCTGGTCAATGATCTGCTCGACCTGGCCAAGATCGAGTCGGGCAAAGTGGACCTGCACCCCGAAAAATGTAACGTGGCTGATATGTTCAGCGCCCTGCGCGGTATGCTTCGGCCCCTGCTGGTTTCTGAATCACTTCAGTTGAACTTTCTCGAACCGGAACAGCCCATTAATCTTTTCACCGATGAGATGAAGCTGTCACAGATTCTGCGCAATTTTATTTCCAATGCGTTGAAATTTACCGAGCGCGGCGCCATCACCATTGATGCTGAAGTCCTTCCCGCCACCCACATGGTGCGCTTCAATGTGGCGGACACCGGCGTGGGCATTGCGCATGATGATCTGCAGATTATCTTTGAAGAATTCGGTCAGGTTCAAAATCCGTTACAGCGGCGGGTTAAAGGCACGGGCCTCGGGTTACCACTCTGCCGCAAACTCGCCAACCTGCTGCAGGGCGATGTCACGGTCAGCAGCACCCTTGGCGTAGGCTCCACTTTTTCGGTCACGATTCCACAAACCCTGAGCGTGGAAGAAGAAAAACCCACCCTGATCCGACATGAACCCGCCGTGGCAGATTCCCGCCTGCCGGTTCTGATTGTTGAGGACGACAGCGCAACCGTGGCGCTGTATGAAAAATATTTACAGGAAACAGAATTCCGCTTGGTGCACGCGCGTAACCTGCGCGAAGCCGCCGAGCTGTGGACCTTGGTTAATCCGGCAGTGGTTGTTCTCGATATACATTTACGCACTGAAAATTCCTGGGCATGGCTGGCGCAATTAAAAAATCATCGCCGGCCACGTCAGGTTCCTGTTGTAGTCGCCAGCGAGGTGGATGATCGCCATAAAGGTTTGTCACTGGGGGCCGATGCGTATTTTTTAAAACCTCTATTCAGACAACAGTTGTTGACGTGTCTGCGTCAGCTGACTGAAAGCAAATATAGTGAGCCTCATGATGAACTCCTACCGAACTGAAGAGCAGGCAACATCGACCAAGCCCCATGCCGATGAGCTGATCCTGAATGTCGATGACAGCGATGGAGCGCGTTATGCCAAGACGCGGATTCTGTCCCGTGCCGGGTTTCAGGTCATCGAAGCCGCCAGTGGCGAAGAAGCGCTGACCCGAGCCCGCACCGAATCACCATCCTTGATTCTGCTGGATGTAAAACTGCCAGACATCAATGGCATGGAAGTGTGCCGTCAGCTGAAAGCAGACCCGGAAACCCAGACGATTCTGGTATTGCAAACATCGGCGTCGTTTCTCGGTGTAGCTGACAAAGTCAGAGCACTGGAAGGCGGTGCCGATAATTATCTGCTTGAACCTATCGAACCCGAAGAACTGGTAGCCAACGTAAAAGCCCTGTTGCGTCTGGGCAAAGTTGAACGGCAACTGCGGGAAAGTGATCGCCGTAAAGACGAGTTCCTCGCCACCCTCGCGCACGAACTGCGCAACCCGTTAGGCCCGATTCGTAACGCGGTGCACCTGCTGCGCAAACTTGATCCCGAAGTCCCGCAGATGCAGGAAAAAGCACGCAACACGATTCAACGCCACACTGACCATCTCGCGCACTTGATTGATGATCTGCTGGATGTCTCACGCATCTCCCAAGGCAAAATTTCGCTGCGCAGCAACATGGTGGAACTGAAATCCTTTGTGAACAGCGCACTGGAATCTGCCGCGGTCGCGATCGAAAAAGGTAAACACCGTTTATCCGTTCATCTGCCGGAAGAAGAAGTGTGGATCTACGGCGACAAAGTGCGTTTGTCGCAAGTCATTTCTAACCTGCTTACCAACGCCGCGAAATTCACCGCACAAGGCGGAGAGATCTGTGTTGATGCCAACGTCGAAGATCAACGGATACGCATTCGCATAAGCGACAATGGTATCGGTATTGATCCCACTCACCTCGACCGAATTTTTCAATTATTTGTCCAGACCGGACATCTGGAAGACCGTGTTCAGGAAGGACTGGGCATCGGCCTGTCATTGGTTAAAACCCTTGTCGAACTCCACGGTGGAACCGTAAAGGTGACCAGTGCCGGTATCAATCAGGGCAGCACCTTTGAAATCTGTTTGCCACTTGCCGAAGAACAGCACTCCACCACATCCGAACAGCCGCCCATCGCAGCTGCACCGGCGGAATCCAAACGCGTGCTCGTGGTAGATGACAATGTCGACGCGGCCGATACGCTGGCGCAACTGTTATCGCTGATGGGCCATGAAGTTCAAACCGCTTACCGCGGTACCGATGCGTTAACTAACGCAGCCGCGTTTGTGCCCGACATTGTTTTTCTCGACATCGGCCTGCCCGACATCACCGGCTATGAAGTCGCCCGCCAGTTAAGAACGCTCCCTGCTTTAGACAACACATTGCTCGTCGCCCTCACCGGCTACGGTCAGGTTCAGCATCGCCAGGAAGCAATGAATGCTGGTTTTAACCAGCACTTTGCGAAGCCGGTCGATTTTGAACAATTGGC
>CAYUVQ010000131.1:0-6710 GCA_964448175.1 uncultured Cellvibrionaceae bacterium
TTATCCACCGCTTTCATCAGGCCGATGTTGCCTTCCTGAATCAGGTCGAGGAACTGCAGGCCGCGGTTGGTATATTTCTTCGCAATAGAAATCACCAGACGCAGGTTGGCTTCTACCATTTCTTTTTTGGCGCGGCGGGCGCGGGCTTCACCAATAGACATGCGACGGTTGATGTCTTTGATGTTGGCCAATGACAGATTACTTTCCTGCTCAATCTGAATCAGGCGGCGCTGCGCGCGCAGAATATCTTCTTCGACCAGTTTGAGCGCATCGGAGTAATCGCGCTTCTTTTTGATGATGTCCGGAATCCACGACTCATTAACTTCATTGCCGGGGAATTCTTTGATAAACGTTTTGCGTGGCATATGCGCTTTACGCACACACAGTTCCATAATGGTGCGCTCTTCGCGGCGGACGTTATCCAGCACGCTGCGAATGTTGGTGTAGATCGGGTCGAACTGGCGCGGTGGCAGCTTGAAGAATTTAAACAGGTCGCCTTGTGCGGCCAGTTCTTTTTCGCCCTGCTTGCTGTTGCGTCCATGTTTGGCCACAGCCTTCTCGGCCTTTTCGTTTTGCTTTTGCAGCTCTTCGAAGCGTACACGGGCTTCTTCCGGGTCCACGCCGGAAACGCCTTCTTCTTCCTCTTCAGTTGCCGCTTCTTCTTCCTCTTCATCATCATTGGCAGCGGCTTTTGGCTTGGCTGCGGTAGCGACGGGGAGTTCTTCGTCAGTAGTGGCGGCAGGAACATCTTCTGCGGGATCGAGCCAACCGATGATGACATCAGCCAGGCGGCGTTCTTCTTTGGTAACCAGAGCGTATTCGTCCAGAATCTGCTGTACGGCACCGGGCCAGTAAGAAACGGCATGCATCAGTTCACGCACACCTTCTTCGATGCGCTTGGCGATCACGATCTCGCCTTCGCGAGTCAGCAGTTCGACGGTACCCATTTCGCGCATATACATCCGCACGGGGTCGGTCGTTCGGCCTGCTTCGGTTTCCACGGCAGCCAGTGCAGCAGCGGCTTCGGCGGCGGCGATTTCGTCGGCGGATGAGTCTCCGTCAGTCATCAACAAAGTATCGGCATCGGGCGCGGTTTCGTATACGCGGATGCCCATATCGTTGATCATCTGAATGATATCTTCGACCTGATCCGGATCAGAGATATCTTCCGGCAAGTGGTCGTTTACCTCGGCGTATGTGAGGTAGCCCTGTTCTTTACCTCGGGCGATCAGCTCTTTAATTCGAGACTGTTGCTGTTGAGCGTCGTCAGACATTCGGAACCCTGTCAAAAACGTGAGTGGGAGAAACGCAAAGCGCGGGATTATAGCCCATATGTGGCATTGGATTCTAGGAAATCAAGCGGCTGGCGGTATAGATGTCATATTTCTTGTCGGTCATTTAATGATCTTGTGCGCTAAGACCTCACTGACGAGGCGTTTACGCTCTTCTAGATTTAAGTCGGCATTCTTCAGCTTTTCCAATAATCCCGCCGTTTTTTTTGCATTTTGCTGAAGGCGCAACTTTTCCATGCAGTCGCTGAAGGCGGTGGTGGTGTCGTAATCCGCTTTAGGCGGTTTATCCTGGCGGCTCTGGGTGATGGCGGTGGTGGCCTGTAGCAGATCGTGTCCGGCAATGGCTGCCAGCTTCTCAGTGTCTTCGGTACCGTAGGCTCCCAACCAGTAACCGAGGATATGCGACAGATTGTAGTGGCTGCGCTCATGCAGCAGCTGTAAGAGTCGCCCCAGCATGCGGATTTCTTCATCTTCGCAGGCCAGCCATTGCTCATGATCCGCTTCGCTCGCCGCCAGCTCCGGATGGGTAATCAGGAGGGCGATGGCTTTTCTGGCAGGTGGCATCAGATATTTGCTGGGCGTGTGAGCCCGCAATTCCGGCTGATAATCATGGCTTCTGGTGCGGCGCGGCTGGCGCTCCTCGTAGAATCCTTCGTAATCCGGCGGTGGCTCCTGCGGCGCAAAATACTCATCCGCGTAATCGGGATAATCCTGCTCGATAGCGGGCGGGGGATGATGCGGTTGTTTCTCCTGCCGGACCTCCGCTTGCGGTGGGGTGGGGGCGGGCAGAGGCTCTGGCTCCGCCTGGGTGATGAGGTCCTGTAACACGCTGCGGCTCAGGCCGGTGCGGGTCGCGAGGTTTTCAAACATCAGCTCACGAAATACGCCTTTAGGAAGGCGATCCAGCAAAGGAGCGGCCCGTTTGCTGAAGCGGGCGCGGCCTTCCATAGTGCGGATGTTCAGCCCTTCTGCAACGGCATCAAACAGGTAATCTTCCAGCGGAACGGCCAGCTCAACCATGCGTTCGAACTTTTCCGGCCCGATCTGGCGGATCAGCGTATCCGGGTCTTCGCCTTCCGGGAGGAACAGGAATTTGACCTGATGGCCGTCTTTCATGGAGGAAAGCGAATTTTCCAACGCTCGATGGGCAGCGGTACGGCCAGCGTTGTCGCCATCGAAGCAGAAAACTACTTCATTGGTATGGCGAAAAGCACGATCCAGATGATCCTCTCCGCAGGCGGTACCGAGTGTGGCGACGGCATAACGAATCCCGAACTGAGCCAGGCTCACTACATCCATATAGCCTTCCACCACCAGCAGGCGCGGCAGTTCCCGATACGCGAGGCGCGCCTCATAAAGTCCGTAGAGTTCCTGGCCTTTATGGAAGATAGGGGTTTCGGGAGAGTTGAGGTACTTGGGTTTGTCATTGCCCAGGACCCGGCCGCCAAAGCCGATCACCCGGCCCCGCGTATCGCGGATGGGGAACATGATGCGGTGGCGAAAACGGTCGTAGATCCGCTTTTCGTCGGCGTTGTGGATCAGCATCCCGCCTTCAATCAGCAGGTGCTTATCTTCATCTGTGCCAGCGAGAGCCTTGAGTAGATTGTCCCAGCCGGGTGGTGCAAAGCCGACGCCATATTCTTTGGCCACTTTGCCATCCAGCCCGCGTCCCTTCAGATAACTGACCGCCATTTGCTTGCTGGGATGCTGGCGTAGCTGGTCCTGATAGAACCCGTTCGCCTTTTCCAGCAGGCTATAAATGCTGCGCTTTTCTTCCTCGCGCTTAGCCTGGGCCTCGCTTTGTACTTCACGCGGGACCTCGACCCCCACCAAACGTGCCAGCTGCTCCACCGACTCCGGGAAGCTGAGGCGCTCGAAGTCCATGATGAAGCCAAGGGCATTACCGCTGGCACCACAGCCAAAGCAGTAATAGAACTGTTTTTCGGGGCTGACGGTGAAGGAGGGAGTTTTTTCTTCGTGGAAGGGGCAGCAGGCGCTGTAATTCTTGCCGGTCTTTTTGAGCTTAACGCGATGATCCACCACTTCGACGATATCGACGCGGTCGAGCAGGGTATCGATAAAGCTTTGGGGGATTAAA
Source organism: uncultured Cellvibrionaceae bacterium (assembly GCA_964448175.1). Lineage (GTDB taxonomy): Bacteria > Pseudomonadota > Gammaproteobacteria > Pseudomonadales > Cellvibrionaceae > Cellvibrio. Next base: position 3,391 of record CAYUVQ010000131.1, read on the forward strand.
CCAGCCATAACGAGTCGCGGAAGATGAGTGATGAGTTGCTAGTATAAGCAACTGACGCTCGGATGTTGTTAGCGGCTCAGTTGTTCTTTGAGTAATCGACTTACTTCGCCCATGTCGGCGCGACCCTGAACCTGCGGTTTAATCAGGGCCATGGCTTTGCCCATGTCACGCATGTCCGTAACGGCGGCATCTTTGATGGCTTGAGAGATGATCGCAGACAATTCTTCACTGCCGAGGGCGGCAGGCATGAATTCCTGAATCTGGGAGACTTCGTAGGCTTCCTGATCAGCCAGTTCGTCGCGTCCGGCGGCACGATATTGCTGCTCGGAGTCGCGCCGCTGTTTGATCATTTTGTCCAGCACTGCCAAGGCACGCGCGTCTTCCACTTCAATCCGCTCATCGACTTCGATGCGCTTAAACTCAGACATAACCAAACGCAACACCGCCACGCGCTCTTTCTCTTTAGCGCGCATGGCGTTCTTCAAAGCATCATTGATGCTGTTTCTCAGTGTTGTGTTTGCCATGGAGTAACCTGTAGCAGAACGACACGAAATCCGATCAGCGTCGGATTAAAAACCAAGCCCCGGGATTAATACAGGCGGGTAAATTTCTTGGATTCGCGTTGCACTTTCTTGGCGTGGCGCTTCACTGCGGCAGCGGCATTGCGCTTGCGTACAGTGGTGGGCTTCTCGTAGCACTCGCGGGCACGCACGTCGGCCAGGATGCCAGCTTTCTCACAAGCGCGCTTGAAACGGCGCAGAGCAACGTCGAAAGGTTCGTTTTCTTTAAGTTTTACTGAAGGCATGTTGTTACCTTTGCTGTCTTGATTCATCCTCTGGTGCGGATTTGCAAACCAGGGAACCTGAGGGGCGCAGATTCTATACACTTCTTATTACCGGTGCAACCGTCGGCCAGAGCCTTGGTAAAATACTTACTGGCGCCTGACCCGGGCCGCCATTATCATACGCCACCCCCTTGGATATAGATGGTAAAGCCATGCGCGTGCTTGGAATTGAGACGTCCTGTGATGAAACCGGGATCGCCGTTTACGACAGTGAACGCGGCCTGCTGGGGCATGCTTTATATAGTCAGATTGAGCTGCACGCCGAATACGGCGGTGTTGTGCCTGAGCTGGCATCCCGCGACCATGTGCGCAAGATTCTGCCGCTAATCGAACAGGTAATGGCAGAAGCCTCCACTCAACCAGACGATATTCAGGGAATCGCTTACACCTCGGGCCCAGGCCTGATCGGTGCGCTGATGGTGGGTGCCTCGGTAGGGCGATCCCTGGCTTATGCCTGGAATGTCCCCGCCATTGGTGTGCACCATATGGAAGGTCATCTGCTCGCACCCATGCTGGAAGATAATCCACCAGCCTTTCCTTTTGTTGCTCTGCTGGTCTCCGGTGGCCACACCCAGCTAGTTAAGGTTGATGCAATTGGCTGTTACGAGTTACTTGGGGAGTCCTTGGACGATGCCGCCGGTGAAGCATTTGATAAAGCCGCCAAGATGCTGGATCTGGATTATCCCGGTGGCCCGCACATCGCGCGTCTTGCTGAGCGCGGCAGCTCGGGTCGATTCGAGTTTCCGCGCCCCATGGTGGATCGCCCCGGGTTGGATTTCAGTTTCAGTGGTCTGAAAACCTATACGTTAAATACTATCGCCGCCCATGCACTGGCTGATGGCCTGCCGGATGATCAAACCAGTGCAGATATTGCCTGCGCCTTTCAGGATGCGGTAGTGAGCACGCTGGTGATCAAATGCCGCCGCGCGCTGGAGCAGACCGGGATGAAAACACTGGTGATCGCGGGTGGCGTCTCCGCGAATAAAAAGCTGCGTCATGAGCTGGAAGTGGCTCTGGCCAAAATCCAGGCCCGAGTGTTTTATGCGCGTCATGAGTTTTGTACCGACAATGGTGCCATGATCGCCTATGCTGGTTGTCAGCGCCTGCTGGCCGGGCAGGCAGAATCCCTCGGCGTTAACGTTCGCGCGCGCTGGCCCCTCGATACGCTATCGCCCCTCGCTACGGAATAACTATGGATATTGTCTACATCAGAGATTTACACATCGATACCATCATCGGCATCTACGACTGGGAGCGCCAGGTGCGTCAGACGGTCAGTATCGATCTGGAGATGGCGACCGATATTCGCCAGGCGGCCGCGACTGACGATATTCAATATGCGTTGAATTACAAAGCCGTCTCCAAACGGATTATTACCTACGTTGAAAATCGCAACGCGCTGTTGGTGGAGTCGCTGGCAGAGGAAGTTGCGCAGATCGTGCGCGAAGAGTTTAACGTGCCCTGGCTGCGTTTGCGTTTAAGTAAACCCGGCGCGATTCGCGGAGCGCGCGATGTCGGATTGGTGATAGAGCGTGGGGTTAAGCCGTAATGAGCAACGTGTATCTCGGACTGGGCAGTAACATTAATCGTCATCACCACATAGCGGCAGCTCTGGATGCGTTGCACGAGATATTTGGTGCGCTGAAAATCTCTCCGGTTTATGAAAGTAAATCGGTGGGGTTTGATGGCAGCAATTTTTTTAATCTCGTGGTGGGGGTGCAAACGGATCTGGCGGTTCCTGTGCTGTCAGAAATCCTGAAGAAAATTGAAGATGAAAATGGGCGTTGTCGGCAAGGCCCCAAATTCAGCCCGCGAACGCTGGATATCGACATCCTCACCTATGGGGAATTTGTCGGAACTGAGCATGGCGTTACCTTGCCCCGCGCCGAAATTACACAAAATGCTTTTGTGTTGTTGCCCTTGAAGGATATTGCGGCGGACGAAAAGCATCCGGCATTGAATGAGACTTATGCGGCATTGTGGCAGTCCTATGATAAAGTGGCACAGCAATTGTGGCCGGTTGACTTTATCTGGCGTGGCGAAAAAATTTCATCGGCGGCAGCTTAAACTTTTCGGCGGTGCAACCCATGTGCCGCCTTTCTCACAACCACTTCTTATACGCAAACCAGCCAAACCCGGCGGCGACCATCAGCATGATGCCCCAAGCGTAAAAATATCCATATTGCATGCGCAGCTCCGGAATGTTTTCAAAATTCATTCCGTAGATTCCCGCAATAAATGTTAAGGGTACAAAGATCGCGGTGATGACTGTCAGCACCTTCATGGTGTTGTTCAGCATATGGGATGAAATGGACAGATAGCCTTCAATCAGATCGCCGCAGATTTCGTAATACATGGTGCACAAACCGTGTAAACGTTCGCAGCGTTCGAATAGATCCTGTAAGGCGTGTTCGATATCGCCGTCTTCGGCCGTCCATGCGGGAGGAATATTCTTCAGCAGGTTAGTGGCAAGCCG
>CAYUVQ010000132.1:0-6653 GCA_964448175.1 uncultured Cellvibrionaceae bacterium
TCACATTTGCGCAATATACCGCGACAGCACCTCAAACTTCTCCGCATCGTTATCGACGAAGCGAATCACAATCTTCACCACATTGGTTTCCGCGCGGTTTTCGCCGGCCTGGATGCTGTGCACATAGCCATTGACCCGGGCGAGGTCGCCGCCGTCGCCCATCTCGATATCCACAACTGCCTGATCAAATACCGTGGGCAGCTTGTCGTTACGCTGCATAAGTCCGCCGAGGGATTGCAGGGACAGTTCGCGGATAACGCAGGCACAGGGCGTGGCATTGTTGGAGAAGCGCAGTTGTGCCTTGCCTTTAATTCCTCCCGCCTTGGCCGCCGGCTTGGGCTTGGCGGCCGTAGTCAACACGCTGGCGCTACTGGCTGGATTATTCAGGGGATTAGCGGCCGGCTGGGGACTACGCCCTGCGGTAAGGACATCGACCGAGGCGAAGGCAATGCCCTGGGTATTGGCCTGACGACCGGCGTGAGCGGGCGCTTTACCGATGGCTTTAAGCTGTTTGAAGACTTTGCGCAGCAACTCTTCCGGTGTGAAGGGTTTGGTCAGATAGTCGGATACGCCGGACTCCACGGCTTTGATGACGTGGTTACGGTCACCCCGACTGGAAATCATCACAAACGGCGTTGCTGCACCTTGGTCGCTGCTGCGCACCGCGCGCAATAACTCTTCGCCACTCATGTTGGGCATCTCCCAGTCCGAGAGAATCAAATCGATGTTCTGGCTCTTGATCGTGGCCAGCGCACGGCTGCCATCCACTGCCTCATACACCTCGGCACCGGGAATTTTTTCCCGCAGGTGTTTCTTGACCATGTCACGGATAAAGCTCGCGTCATCAACGACGAGGATACGGATAGCCATAGGCTAATTCCTTGCAGAAAAAACGGAAAAAACCCGTTGAGAGTTATCGGGTTTTAATAGCCTAGACGATTTGCGCCAGAATGCGACAAATTAACGTGTTTGCAGATGAGGCGCAGAGGCATCGCCGCAGGGTTCGTCCTGCTCCAGCACATACCCGTTCTGTGCCGCCTCCACCGCCGCGCGTACCCAGAACATCAGTTCCGCTGGACGCTCAAGCACGGTTTCAGGCACCTGATAAAACGCCGACTCCACCATATGGGCCGCAACGGGCTGGAAGGGTGGCATGTTGTGCTGCTCGTAACGTCCACGGGAATGCTCGTCCACGCGAAAATAGAGGCGGTCATTGATGATGATGGCGAACTGGACACCCTGATGGTAAATGCCCACGCCATGGAAGATCCGTCGGTAAGAGACAGGCGCAACCCGAGCCATGCATTCCACTGCGCGAGCTACAAAATGGGTGCTGACTGCCATATCGACGCCTTTGTTAGGAAAGGTAAGGGGTAAAACAGGGTCGGTACAACAACTGATCGACCACTCCCTGGCTGATGGACCAAAACTGGCAAAAACTCTAAAGAGGAACATCGGTTAACGCAACCGGCTTCTAAGAATGTTTTGCTATTCAAAGGCGAGAGATTGCGATTTAACGAATATGCCCGCTTACATCTCTTCCCGGGTAAAGACCCACTCTTTAGGGCTGGACATCGCCTCGCTGTAGACGTAACCGCCGGTGGTAAAGCCCTTGATGTCTTCCGGCTTCTTGAGCCGCTCGCGGATGATATAGGCACTCATCATGCCGCGCGCCTTTTTCGCGAAGAAGCTGATGATCTTGTACTGGCCGTTCTTGCGGTCCTTGAATACCGGCGTAATCACCTCAGCGTTCAACCGCCGGGTGTTCACCGCCTGGTAATACTCGTTGGACGCCAGGTTAACTACCACCTTGCTCTTGAGCGCCGTCAGTTCTTCATTGATACGATCGGTAATGATGTCGCCCCAGAACTGGTAAAGGTTCTTACCCCGCGCGTTGGCGAAGGATGTGCCCATCTCCAGCCGATAGGGTTGAATCAGGTCGAGGGGCCGCAATAAGCCGTAGAGACCCGACAGGATACGCAGGTGTTTCTGGGCAAAGGTAAAATCGCCTTTGCCAAAGGTCTCCGCCTGCATACCGGTGTAGACATCGCCTTTGAACGCCAGCACGGCCTGCTTGGCATTTTCAGGGGTGAACGGCGTATGCCAATTGAGGAAGCGCCCGAAGTTGAGATCACCCAACTTAGCGCTGATACCCATCAGCTCCGCCACCTGTGGCGGTGACAGTTGGCGCAGCTCGTCTATCAGGGCTTGGGAGTGATCCAGAAAATCCGGCTGGGTAGCCACGGTCGTCTGGGGCGGGGTTTCAAAATCAAGCGTCTTGGCGGGGGAGATCAATAACAACATAACGCGTGGAATTCCTGACAGCGGCCTCTCGGCCGGGAAAACATAAGGGATCTATTCGGGCTTTAACAGCTCTTGCCACCAGTTCAAGGGTGTAACTCCGTCGGCGGGATCATAGACGTTGCCGTACATCCAGCCGCAATCACCCACCACTTCCCGGTTAAGGATGGCTTCGATGGCAGTGAAGCCGCAGCTGACATGGATGGAATAGACCAGCATCCGCGGGGTCTGCAGGTCCAGCTCACCGCCGAGCTTTTCCAGTTGCGCGGTCAAACGGTCTGCCAGCTCTTCAAGGTTATTGCGCGCGAATACACGCACACTCAGATTGCCGCTGCGCTGGGCAATTTCGAACTCACGGGAGCGGGGCGAAAAACGGATCACATCACCGCTGGCCAGGCCTTTGACGAAGGCGGGGGACTGCACCAGCTGCAGATCGCCATTCTCCAGTTCGCGCACCGGAATCTTTTCCGCAATGGGTTTACCCTGGGGATCAAGGCCGGCAAACATCTCTACCATCTGTAGGGATTTCATTACACATCATCTCGCAGCTGCTCAGTGGCCGGGCATTATAGCGGTGCCAGCCCGCTGGGTCACATTGCCGTCCGGCAATCCGCTGTGCAGCGCCATACTGAGGGAATTAATCACTGCAGCATTTGCGGGTTTGATGGGGTCTGTGAACCGAAGCACGCGATGCACAAGATCGCATTGCCCGGGTTATTTGTGTGGCATCATAGCCGCCTTGGTCTTAAGGAGGACAATCATGAAACAACTCTTTGCCCTGTTGGGTTGCTGTATCTTCATCGGCGGTTTAACCGGCTGTGCGGTAAACCCGGTTACCGGTAAAAACCAGCTTTCCTTTGTCTCCCCCGAGCAGGAAGTTGCCATTGGCGCCAAAAATTACGAGCCCAGCCAGCAATCCCAAGGCGGCCGTTATACCGTGGACCCGGAACTGACGGTCTACGTGAACCAGGTCGGTAAAAAACTGGCCGCTGTAAGTGACCGCCCGCAGTTGCCTTATGAATTTGTCGTTCTGAATAATGATGTTCCCAACGCCTGGGCCTTGCCCGGCGGCAAGATGGCGATTAACCGCGGTCTGCTGGTGGAGTTGAAAGACGAGGCACAACTGGCGGCGGTGCTCGGCCATGAAATTGTCCACGCCGCGGCACGCCATGGCGCTTCGCAACAGACCCAGAACATTCTGATCAGCACGGGCGTCCTGGTCGCCGGAGTGGCCGCGTCCACTCAGGATTCGGAGTACGCCGGACTGGCGGTGGGTGCGGTTGGAGTAGGGGCTAACGCCTGGATGTCCAAATACAGCCGCAGCCACGAATTGGAAGCGGACCGCTACGGTATCGACTATATGATCCGCGCCGGTTATGACCCCATGGGCGCGGTGGAACTGCAGGAGACCTTCGTCAAATTGTCCGAAGGCCGCCAGACCAACTGGCTGGAAGGCCTGTTCGCCAGTCACCCGCCATCACAGGAGCGCGTGGCCGCTAACCGGGCGATGGCCCAGGCGCATCCCGGTGGTGTCCGCAACAAAGCCGCCTTCGATAGAGCCATGGCGCAGGTCCGTAAAGACCAGGCGGCTTATGCTAACTACACGAAGGCTTTGAAAGCCGCCAATGACAAGAATTACACCAATGCACTGAGCCTGGTGGAACACTCCATCAAACAACAGCCCAAAGAGAACCTCTTCTGGGAACTGAAAGGGCAGCTGCTGCTCCAGCAAAAGAACGAAAAAGACGCAGTGACGGCCCTCGACAAGGCCATTCAGGCCAACCCGGAGTTCTTCCGCCCTTACGTCTATCGCGGTCTGGCTTACAAACAAATGGGCAACACCGCCCAGGCTGAAAAAGACCTGCTCGCCAGCCAGCAACGCCTGCCCACACAGCTCGCCGCTTATTACCTGGGCGAGATTTCGCTCGGCAAAGGCCAACGCTCCGCCGCTGCCACGTATTTCGAGCAAGCCGCCCAGGGTGGTGGAGAAATTGGTGAAGCGGCGAAGGCGCAGTTAGGCAAACTGCAAGGGCAGTAATCAATCCATCCGACAGGCTTCACGATGAAGCCTGTCACTTCCAGCGCTTCGCCACTGCAGTCCTTCAAGCGGAGCCTGGGAGCCTGGTCCGGTTGAGCAACTGGACGAGAACCCTTGCTCCTATTCCATACGTCACAGAAGCATCACTCAAGTTTAACGTTATAATGCGGCCCGATTTCCCGACAATGACAATAATGGGACAGATGGAACGCTATGACGCTTACCCGCACCGCCATACCTTGGCCCCTGCAACTCCTTAATCTGCTCGACCGGCTCACGCTGTTTCTCGGCCGCAGCATCGCCTGGCTCACGGTGATCATGGTGATCGCTACCTGTATCGTGGTGATCCTGCGCCGCGGGTTTGATATCGGCTCAATCGCGCTGCAGGAGTCAGTGACCTACATGCATGCCGCTGTCTTTCTGCTCGCTGCTGGCTATACCCTGAAGCGGGATGGACACGTGCGGGTAGATATTCTGTACCGCCGGTTCCCGGTTCGGCGGCGCGCGTGGATCGACAGCCTGGGCTGCCTGTTATTTCTGCTTCCCCTGACCATCTTTACAGGTTTCATCAGCTGGGAATTCGTGGTCAGCTCCTGGGCTATCCGCGAAGGCTCCACCGATTCCGGCGGCCTCGGTGCCGTTTATCTGCTCAAGTCATTGATCCCGTTGATGGCCATCACCCTCAGCCTGCAGGCCTTCGCGGAGCTGTTGCGTAATCTCCTGTTGTTGATGGGCGTAAACACCGCGCCGGCAGATGGGGAGACAGGCCAATGATGTGGGTGGAATTTATCCCGCTGCTGATGTTTGCCGTTATCTGCGTCGCCCTGATGCTGGGTTATCCGGTGGCTTTTACGCTGGCAGGAGTGGCGTTGCTCTTTGCCGGCCTCGGCATTGTTACCGGCTATTTTGATCCCAGCTGGTTGCGCAGTTTTCCCGCACGGCTGTTCGGCATCATGACCAACTACACCCTGGTTGCTGTGCCTCTGTTCGTGTTTATGGGGGTGATGCTGGAGAAGTCGCGCCTCGCGGAAGAGCTGCTGGAGAACATGACCAAGGCCTGCGGCCGGCTCCCCGGCGGTCTGGGAATTTCCGTGGTGGTGGTGGGAGCTTTGCTTGCCGCCAGCACCGGGATCGTGGGCGCGACGGTGGTCACCATGGGGTTGTTGTCCCTGCCCACCATGCTCAAGCGTGGTTACGCACCTTCGTTTGCCTGCGGCACTATTTGTGCGACGGGCACCTTGGGACAAATCATTCCGCCATCGATTGCGCTGGTGTTACTGGGGGATGTGCTGTCGAGCGCTTACCAACAGGCGCAATTGAATCAAGGTGTTTTTAATCCGCGTACCATCTCTGTGGGTGATTTATTTATGGGGGCGCTGGTGCCCGGCACGCTGTTGGTCCTGCTCTACATTGTCTATGTTCTTTTGATGGCCCGCTTCAGACCGCGAATGGTGCCCACGATGATCCAGACGGAAGATGTCAGCTTCTGGCGTATTATGCCCAGTCTCTTGCCGGTGATTCTGTTGATCGCGCTGGTGCTCGGGTCCATTCTGCTGGGCGTCGCGACATCCACGGAAGCTGCTGGAGTCGGGGCTTTGGGTGCTTCCCTGCTGGCCCTGTGGAAGGGTCAGCTGAACTGGCAGCGACTGGCGGAGGTCGCGCGCTCCACCACCGAAGTGAGCGCGATGATCTTTGCGATTCTGATTGGCGCCTCGCTGTTTTCCCTGGTGTTCCGTGGCTTCGGCGGCGAAGAGCTGGTACATCAGCTCTTCAGCCAGTTACCGGGCGGTACCTTTACCGCCATCTTGATTGTGATGGCGGTGATCTTTCTGCTCGGCTTTATCCTCGATTTCATTGAGATAACCTTTGTGGTTGTGCCCATTGTCGGCCCGGTGTTGCTGGCCATGGGGGTCGATCCGATCTGGCTGGGAATTATGATTGCTGTCAATCTGCAAACATCTTTCTTAACCCCGCCTTTTGGATTTGCATTGTTTTATCTGCGGGGTGTGGCTCCGGCCAGCGTTCGCACAATAGATATTTATCGCGGCGTGGTGCCTTTTATCCTGCTGCAGGTGTTATTGTTGTGCGCACTGGCGTTGTGGCCGGCGCTGATCACCTGGCTGCCGGCTACCCTTAACGCTCAAGGGTAATGAACCTGTGGTACGTTAGTTATTAACTAAATAATCATGGAAAAATTTTATGGCCCTGCATCATCTCGACCAAGAACCTTCACCCGTCGGCACTCTCACCCTGCAGACCCTGTCCATGCCGGCGGACACTAATCCCTATGGCGATATCTTCGGCGGCTGGCTGA
>CAYUVQ010000133.1:0-6471 GCA_964448175.1 uncultured Cellvibrionaceae bacterium
CCCACTGTGGATTCTTGCCACCCAGGCATTTCTTCATAAACGGGCTGTATCTCAGCCCAGCCTTCCGCATCAAACGGAATGCCAGTAGGATTACCGGCGGCATCCTGATAACCAATACAAATCTTAACGGTTTCAAGGCCGTCGAGCACATCGAGCTTGGTTAAGCATACCCCGGTGACGCTATTGATACGGTTAGCGTGACGAACAGCAACGATGTCGAACCAGCCACAGCGGCGCTTGCGGCCAGTGGTTGCGCCAAATTCGTGCCCTTTCTCGCCCAGATAAGTACCAATTTCACAATCCAGCTCGGTCGGGAAGGGTCCAGATCCCACACGAGTGGTATAAGCCTTGGTGATACCCAGCACATAGTCCAGGTACATGGGACCAAAACCTGAGCCAGTGGCAGTTCCACCAGCGGTAGTATTGGAAGACGTTACAAAGGGATAAGTCCCGTGGTCGATGTCCAGCAAGGAGCCTTGAGCACCTTCAAACAGGATGCTCTCGCCGTTTTCACGGGCGTTGTGCAATACATCGGTAACATCGGCAATCATAGGCAGGAGTTCTTCAGCCCAACGAGTGCAGTCAGCCAGAGTCTCGTCATAATCGACAGGAGTGACTTTGAAGTATTCGGTTAAAACGAAATTATGGTAACTGAGGACTTCTTTTAATTTGATGGCAAAGCTTTCCAGATCCATCAAGTCACCCAGGCGCAAACCGCGACGAGCTACTTTGTCCTCATAGGCCGGCCCGATGCCACGCCCAGTGGTGCCGATCTTGGCGTCCCCGCGCGCCGCTTCACGCGCCTGATCAAGGGCTACGTGATAGGAAAGGATCAGGGGACAGGCGGGCGATAACCGCAACCGCTCCCGCACCGGTACGCCAGTTTCTTCAAGTCCGGCAATCTCCTTCAGCAACGCCTGGGGAGATAACACAACGCCATTGCCGATCAGGCAAGTGACGCCTTCACGCAACACGCCAGAAGGAATCAGGTGTAAAACGGTTTTTTTACCATCAATCACCAGCGTATGGCCCGCGTTATGGCCGCCCTGGAAGCGGGTGACGAGAGAGACCTGATCTGTCAACAGATCAACAATCTTACCCTTACCTTCATCACCCCATTGGGTGCCCAATACGACAACGTTTTTGCCCATGACTTGGTTTAACTCTCTGTATGCTGAATAAAAGTTATGGTGCTGGCAACACAAACCCGCAGGCTACCGCGCGCTGCCAGCCCAGTGATAGACCTTAAAGTGGAACGACTTCGTAGATTCCTTTGCTCACAATAAGTTGGCGGTCACAATGCAACTCTGTTGCGGCAGCTGTAGTGTCTGCGCAAATAACGCGCTCGCCCTTGGCGCGCAATGCCTGGATAGCCTGCCATTGCTGCGGATCATCGGAGGCCACGGCCAGGATACCGCAGCGCTGAGACGGCTCCAGCAGTCCCAGCTTACTCAGCGCGGTGATATCTACAGCAAAACCAGTAGCAGGCCGGGCGCGGCCAAATACCTCACCGATATGATCATAACGACCACCACTGGCAATTGGATTACCGTATCCGGGCGCAAAAGCCGCAAAGACCAGTCCGGTTAGATAATGGTAGCCCCGCAGTTCGCCCAGATCGAAATACAATTCCGCCTGGGGATACCGCTGTTCAATTATTCGTGCGACGGCAGCCAGCTGTTCCACCGCATCTGCAGCAGCCGGGGCAATCAGCATAAATCGCTCGCTGGCGGCAGCCAGGATAGATTTGTCACCCGCAAGACCGGGCAAGGCGATAAATAATTCAGCCACCGCCACATCAGCAATGTTGGCAGCCACCCAGGCATGAATCTCAGCCATGGCTTTACGCTGCAATAAGTCAAAAAACTCTTCTTCCTGTACATCGCTCAAGCGGGCTGCACTGGCGAGCGCACGGTAGATGCCCACATGCCCCAGATCAATATGAAGCTTGGGCAAACCAGCCAGCGTCAGCGACTCTAGCAGCAGCGAAACCACCTCTATATCTGCGGAAATACTGGCCTCACCATAGAACTCCACTCCCGCCTGGATGGGTGTGCGGGTAGCAAGAGGATTCTTGGGTTTGGTGTGAACTACATGGCCGGCATAGCAAAGACGATTGGCGCCAATGCGACAGAAACTGTGAGCGTCCATCCGCGCGGTTTGCGGAGTGAAGTCGGCGCGGATACCCAGCGTACGACCCGTCAGCTGATCAGTTACTTTGAATGTCAGCAGATCAACGTCGCGTCCGAGTCCGATAAGCAGGGAATCGGTGTATTCCAGCAACGGCGGGATCACCATGTCATAACCCCAGTTGCTGTAAAGATCCAGCAACTGACGGCGTAAGCGATCTATTGATTTGGCTTCGGCGGGTAGAATTTCTTCTATCCCATCGGGCAGCAGCCAGCGGTCGGCGTAAGTCATAGCGACTCTAATGTCATTTCAGTACGTACAGTAAACCAACCCCGATCATCATGCTGGCCATCCCCATGAAACGCAGGTGGCGATCAGAGACTATGGCCATGCTTGCAACCAAGCGACGCCAACGGGTCGGATATAGAAAGGGAAGTATGCCCTCAATTACCAGCATCAGGCAGAAAGCTCTGCCGATTTCTTCCCACATAATCAAGATTCTCCACCGCTGAGCGATGTGCAGCCATCTTCGACCAGCGCATAAAAAACCGAGCCAGTGGCTCGGTTGCGGGATTTTACACCCTTTGCCGGGGAATGTTGAGCTGAAATCCAGCTATTTTTTCCCCGAGGGATCTTTCAGGAAACGGAAGAATTCGCTGCCGGGATCCACCACCATTAAATCTTCCTTGCCATTGAAGGTAGATGAATAGGCATTAAGACTACGCACAAAAGAATAGAACTCGGCATCTTTGTTGTAGGCTTCAGCATAAATAGCAGCTGCCTTGGCATCACCATCACCGCGTAAACGCTCAGCATCACGATAGGCGTTAGCCTCTAGTACGGCCCGCTGACGATCAGCATCCGCACGAATCACTTCAGCCTGCTCCTTACCTTTTGAGCGATATTCACGCGCTTCTTTTTCACGATCTGCTGCCATACGGGCAAAAACCGAATCACTGACGTCAGTCGGCAAGTCGATGCGCTTGATACGGATATCAATCACTTCGAGGCCCAGTAGGCCCTCACTCACCGCGTTGAGATTAAATGTCAGTTCACTCATCAACTCATCGCGCTTACCCGACACCACCTCATGCAGAGTGCGACGACCAAACTGGTTCCGCAAACCGTCAGCAACCCGCTGTGCCAGACGTTCCGCCGCCACAGCTTCATCACCACCTGTGGCTTTGTAATAGGTCTCTACATTCTTAACACGCCACTTGATGTAGGAATCTACGATCAACCGCTTGTTTTCAATGGTAAAGAAGCTCTCGGGACGCATATCCGCAGTCATCAGCCGCGCATCAAACTTGCGCACCTTATCCGCCAGCGGAATTTTGAAATGCAGACCAGGCGGAACATCCATATTAACCAGGCGCCCGAAGCGCAATACCACCGCGCGCTCGTATTCAGTCACTATATAGAAGCTGCTTGAGCCGATAATCAGGACGACCACGATCACCAGCAGCGAGAGAAAACCACGGTTACTCATTAGCGGATCTCCCGACGAATGTTAGAGGGCATGGATTCCTGACGAGGAATCTCACGAAGCGTAGTAGGTGTGTGGGTAGCTGGAGCCACGGAGCCCTGCTGAACCAGTCTATCCAGCGGCAAGTACAGCATGTTGTTGCCCCCTTCCACATCCACCATCACTTTTGAGGTGTTACTCATAACGCGCTCCAGCGTTTCAATATACAAACGTTCACGCGTCACTCCCGGCGCACGCTTATATTCGGTCAACAGGCGCTCGAAGCGATCGGATTCACCTTCTGCACGAGCAACCACTTCTGCACGATAAGCTTCCGCTTCTTCAATCATCCGTTGAGCCCGGCCGCGGGCTTCTGGGATAACCGCGTTAGCATAGGCCTGCGCTTCGTTTTTCAGCCGCTCCTCGTCTTCTTTTGCTTTGATCACATCATCAAACGCAGCGCGAACTTCTTCTGGCGGACGACCTTCCTGGATGTTGACATCCCGCACCAGAATACCGGTGCCGTAGCTATCGAGGTAAGCCTGCAGACGCTGTTTCACTTCCGCTGCAATCTTCTGGCGCCCTTCCGATAACACCTGATTGAGTTCGGATGACCCGATCACGTGACGGATTGCACTGTCTGTGGCATGACGCAGACTGACCTCAGGATCTTTCACATTCAGCACATAGGCCTTCACATCAGCCACGTTGTACTGGACGGTCAAAGGCAGTTCCACAATGCTTTCGTCCTGCGTCAGCATCAAGCCGCGCGATGGATACTGGCTTTCTGTGGTGACGTTGACCTTGAATACCTTAGTAATAATCGGGGCATTCCAGCGCAAACCGGAATCTTTGATTTCCTGGAACGCACCAAACTGCAGAACAACGGCGCGTTCCTTGGCGTCCACCTGATAAATCCCGGCCGCCAGATAAATAACCACCGCAACCACGGCCAGCACCACAAGAATGCCACCAAAGCCACCACTGCTTCCGCCACTGGAGCCTTTGTTGCCGGAGCCACCGCCAAACAAGCCATTCAGTTTTTCCTGCAGCTTCTTGAATGCTTCGTCCAGATCCGGAGGACCGTCATTATTTCTTCCCCCGCCACCCCATGGGTCTTTGTCCTTACCTCCCGGTTCGTTCCAGGCCATACATTCTCTCCAGTCTTATTAATCAAAAATTCAGTCGATGCTCCCGCCTCCGGCACATACCGGCCACGCGGTTGATCAGGTGTCGGGATTCTAACAAAGCCTGAGCGCAAACCAACAGGCTATTTACGGGCGATTACCTTCAGTCACCCAGTTCAGCTTGTCCAGCGCCAGCGATTCCGCGCTCAGGATACGCAATAAATCATGTTTGGGGATGCGCAGATCCAGCTCCAGTGAGCCATCATCGCGGTAACATTCGTCGGCTACAGCCTGCTGCTGATACAGCATAGCGCGTAAGCGCCCTTGATCAGCGGTGAGCAGCAACCGGCCCAGAATCATCTCCTCGCCCAATAGTTCGGCAATTGCCTGGAACAACAAGTCGCAGCCGGCACCAGTCTGCGCCGATACCCAGACGGCTACTGGCGCACCATCATCACCACGGTCAATACGTGGCTCCATGGCAATAAGGTCAATCTTGTTGTATACGCGCAACTGCGGAAGATCCGCCGCGCCAATTTCTTCCAGAACAAGATCCACCTGCTCAATGTTCCGCATGCGCTCTTCCGCTACGGCATCGACGACATGCAGCAGAAGAGTAGAGTTAGCCGCCTCTTCCAAGGTTGCCCGGAACGCCTCTACCAGCTTGTGCGGCAGATGACTGATAAAGCCCACGGTATCCGCAAAGATCACCGCGCCAATATCCGGCAACTCCAACCGGCGCATAGTGGGGTCCAGCGTAGCAAACAGCTGATTCTGTACGTATACCTCGGCACCTGTCACGCGGTTGAACAAGGTTGACTTGCCGGCGTTGGTATAACCCACGAGAGATGCAGTGGGAATCGCCGCTCGCTGTCGGGAACGCCGCCCCTGCTCACGCTGGGAACGGACCTTTTCGAGCCGCTGCTCGATCATGGTGATGCGGTTGCGCAGCAAACGACGGTCAGTTTCAAGCTGCGTTTCACCGGGGCCGCGCAAACCAATCCCGCCTTTCTGGCGCTCAAGGTGGGTCCAACCACGGACCAGACGGGTCGACATGTGACGCAGCTGGGCCAGCTCTACCTGCAATTTCCCTTCAAAAGTACGCGCGCGCTGGGCAAAGATATCAAGGATCAAGCCGGTGCGGTCCAACACACGACACTGGAGCTCTTTCTCCAGGTTGCGCTCCTGGCTGGGAGTGAGGGTGTGATTAAAAATGACAAGTTGGGCTTCATGCTCGGCCACCGCTTGTTGCAGTTCCTGCAATTTACCGGTGCCGATAAAAAACCGGGCATTGGGGGATCGGCTGTTTCCTGTAATTAAAGCAACAGGGTCGCCGCCAGCGGAGAGCACAAGCTCTTCAAATTCACGGGGGTCTTCCGGCTCCTGGCCGTAAGACATGTTCAGGTGAACCAGCACCGCCAGTTCACCTGACTCAGGGCGATCAAAAAACAATTAACTACCTCGAGGATTATTGCTCGACTTGTTCTTCTTCGCCTTCCAGCTCTCCCGCTGCATTAAGCAGTGGTACACGAACAGCGCGAGAAGGTACAACGGTGGAGATGGCGTGCTTGTAAACCATTTGGCTTACGGTGTTTTTCAACAACACAACAAACTGATCAAATGACTCAACCTGACCTTGCAACTTGATGCCATTTACCAGGTAAATGGATACAGGTACGCGCTCCTTTCTCAGGACGTTCAGGTAAGGGTCTTGTAAACTATGCCCTTTTGACATGTTTATTCTCCAAT
>CAYUVQ010000134.1:0-6343 GCA_964448175.1 uncultured Cellvibrionaceae bacterium
CTGGGGCAGCTGGCTGCGTCCGAGAATGGCAAAATCATCATGATGCCTTTGGAAGCGTCCAGCATTATCGGGTCTATCGGCGGTATCAGTGAGTTAATCCAATCTGCCAAACAACAATAATATCGCAGGCAAATTATGGAATTCCTCTCCTCTCTTGAACCCTGGCACTGGCTCTCGCTGGGCATGCTGATTTTAATTCTCGAAATCGTAGGAGCGGGTGGTTTCCTGCTCGGGATCGGTGTATCCGCGTTAGTCATCGCAGCTGTGCTGGCGATATTTCCTGAGCTTGCCTGGTTCTGGCAATTTATTCTTTTTGCGGTTCTTTCCGTTGCCATCACCCTGGTGTATTGGAAGAAATTCCGCAAATTCAACAATAAGACTGAACAGCCTTTGTTAAACTCCCGCACAGCCCGGTTGATTGGTCGCAGCGTTTCATTGTTTACGCCGATTCAGGGTGGTACCGGCAAGGTACAGATTGAAGACGCCCTCTGGACGGTCAGCTGTAACGAAGATCTGCCGCAGGGCACCATCGTGGATATTGTTGGCGCAGAAGGAATGACGCTCCTGGTCAGACTGCATGACAAATCTCTTGTCGTTAAACCAGATTAGCTCTGGTTGTGTGATTGGTTGCAGTGATGAAACGAGCTTTGATTCTTTCTGGTGGTGGCGCTCGCGCTGCATATCAAGTGGGTGTGCTTCAAGCACTGGGCGATATTCTTCCTGAGGACGCACCCTATCCATTTCCTATCATCTGTGGCACTTCTGCTGGGGCCATCAATGCGATGGCGCTGGCAAGTCATCCGGGGACATTCAAAGAATCCGTCACCGGGCTGGCTGAAATGTGGCGTGATCTTACGGTAGAACAGATCTACCTGCATGGCTGGAACGATATCTCGAAAGGCATCGGGCTCATCGGGCTGTCCCTTTTCAACGAAGGGGTGGGCCGGCAGCGCCCGTTGTCGCTGCTCGATAACTCGCCCTTGTGGCGATTGCTGGGCAATAAAATCCGCTTGGAAAATCTGGATCACGAAATTGAAAAGGGCAAGTTATTTGCCGTCAGCATCTCCGCGATGGGCTACTCCTCAGGGCAAACCGTAAATTTCTTTCAAGGGCACCCCGACCTGACAGGTTGGAATCGCTATCGTCGCACAGGCGTGCCGACCCGGTTGCGCTTGGAACATTTAATGGCTTCCTCAGCCATTCCCACGATTTTTCCTGCGGTACGCATAGATAACGAATATTTTGGGGACGGCGCCCTGCGGCAGCTGGCTCCCATCAGTCCGGCTCTGCATCTGGGCGCTGATTCTTTATTTGTTATCGGCGTGAGTGGCAACCGTAAGGCCGTTAATTGGGGCAAACGGAAGCCGGTCCGTCATTCGCCCTCCATGGGACAAATCGTCGGCCACCTGTTCAACAGTGCATTCGTTGACGCAATGGAAGGTGATCTTGAGCACCTGGAGCGCGTAAATGAATTACTGAGTTTGATTCCAGAAAGTGAGCGTCTGGCGAGTGGTACGGAGTTACGGATTGTAAACAACAAAATTATATCGCCATCCCGCGCCATCGATACTATCGCGGGCCGTAACGTACGTTATCTGCCCAAGAGCCTACGGTTTTTTCTGCGCACCATCGGTGCCACAGCAAAGGGTGGGGGCGCTACTGCCGCAAGTTATCTGCTGTTTGTGAAAGAGTTTATTAACGAATTGATGGATCTGGGTTACCAGGACACGATGTGGGAAATCGACAGCCTTAAAACATTTTTCGACGTCGATAAATAACAACGCCAGCACAAGGCTGGCGTTGTTATCGTAAGTTGGCGATTAGGCTCTACGCCGAAACAGCGGCAAGGGTTGATCCACTGATGTTTGATAATATTCAGTGAAATCATTGAGTGACTTCATGGCGGCCTGCAGATCCGTTTCCGGATTACTGAACGCAAAAGCGTTAACACCACAGCGCCGCAGATAGCAGAGCTGGTCACGGATAAAGTTACCTACCGCGCGCAATTCCCCCGTAAAACCGAAACGCTCGCGCAGCAGACGCGCTGTGGAAAACGCGCGGCCGTCCATAAACGTTGGGAAGTTAACAGCGATTAACGGCCGCGATACCGCTTCTTCACCGATCATCTCCGCTGTTTCATCGCTATCGAGCCACACGCCCAGATCAGCGCGCCCCTGTAGCTGTGATTTCTGTGCGAGCCATACCGACAGAGGCACAATTACATGACCGTCGGGCACAGCAACATCAGCAGCTTCACCTTCAGGCTTCGGCAGAAGTGTCCAGATATCTTCGACAATCGCGCCGTCTTTAACTAGCTTTGGCATAAACACGCTCCTTAAAGGGAGTTGCACCGATACGGCGATAGGTATCAATAAACAGTTCTTCTTCTGTCCTGTTCTCGACAAAAACGTCTACCAGTTTCTGGATAACCTTCGGCATATCTTCAGCGCTGAACGATGGGCCAAGTACATCACCCAGCGTCGCATCGTTACTGGCGCTACCGCCCAGTTGTACCTGATAGAACTCTTCACCTTTCTTGTCCACACCGAGAATACCGATATGTCCCACGTGATGGTGACCACAGGCGTTCATACAACCGGAGATATTCAGGTCGATGTCACCCAGATCATAGACATAATCCATATCTTCAAACTGCCGCTGAATTGATTCGGCAATGGGGATGGACTTGGCGTTGGCCAATGAGCAGAAGTCGCCACCTGGGCAGCAGATGATGTCGGTGATAGTGCCGATGTTCGGTGTAGCAAAACCCGCAGCTTTGGCTTTCTGCCACAAGGCAAACAGCTCTGTTTTTTTCACATCTGCCAGCACAATATTCTGTTCGTGGGTAGTGCGGGCCTCGCTGAAACTGAATTCATCAGCCAGGTCGGCGATGATTTCCAGCTGCCGGTCGGTAATATCACCCGGAGCAACGCCGGTGGGTTTCAATGATAAGGTGACCGCTGCGTAACCCGGTACGCGGTGGCCGCGCACGTTACGCTGCAGCCATTTGCTGAATGCCAGATGTTCTTTCGCCAGTGCATCCACTTGTGTTTGTGCAGCGGCATTATCAACCGTTTCGTAAGGCGGTTCAGTAAAGAAGCTCTTGGCCCGGTCGATTTCGGCCTGGGTCAGGGTGCTGCTGCTGCCTTTCAGGTGCGCCCACTCAGCTTCTACTTTCTGGGTAAAGACTTCCGGTGTCAGCGCGCGAACCAGAATCTTGATGCGCGCCTTGAATTTATTGTCGCGACGGCCGTACAGGTTGTAGACCCGCAGGATGGCTTCCAGGTAAGTCAGCAGATGCTCCTGAGGCAGATAATCGCGGACCACGCTACCAATCACCGGTGTGCGGCCCAGACCGCCGCCCACATAAACCTTGAAGCCTACTTCGCCGGCATCGTTGAGCACGAGCTGCAAACCGATATCGTGCACCTGCACCGCCGCCCGATCCTGTGCCGAGCCGGTGACCGCAATCTTGAACTTACGCGGCAGGAAGGCGAATTCAGGATGGAAGGTAGACCACTGCCGAATGATTTCGCAGTAAGGACGCGGATCAACAATCTCGTCTTCAGCTACACCCGCGAACTGGTCCGAGGTGGTATTGCGAATACAGTTGCCGCTGGACTGGGTGCCGTGCATCTGCACTTCTGCCAGTTCCTGAAGAATATTGGGAACTTCCGTCAGATCCGGCCAGTGGTACTGGATATTCTGGCGGGTAGTGACATGGCAATAGCCTTTGTCGTAATGACGGGCTACATGGGCCAGACGGCGCAGTTGCGTACTGTTCAGCATGCCGTAGGGCACGTTGATCCGAAGCATTGGCGCCAGGCGCTGGATATAAAGACCATTTTGCAGGCGCAGCGGCAGAAACTCTTCCGGTTTGATGTCGCCAGCCAGGAAACGCTCAGTCTGGTCGCGAAATTGGGCGACCCGCTGGCGCAGAATGGTATGGTCGTACTCGTCGTAAATGTACATATGGGCTAATACACCGTGCAACAGAGAATAGGTAGCACACGCACGAGTCTGCAACCTCGGAACATGGCTAAAAACAAGGCGCGAAGGATACACTAAAACACTTGCAACAGCGAGTTTGAAGCCACCGTCTGCAGGGTGCTGGAGTGCAGTCGGCGAGGAAGATAACAGGCTATATCAAGGGAATGAACGAATATTTAACGCTATCTACATGCGATTTCGTTATAACTGGCCATTTTTGGTTGCCAGTGGGAAAGAATCTATGTTAAGAATCGCGACTAAGGCCGGATTTGGTTGTTCCGGTCAATCAATACGCGAGAATCATGCAAAAAAACATAAATCCATCTGAATCTCAGGAGAATAAAAATAATGAACGATCCCATTGAGTTAGAAGACCGTGGTGACAGCGTGGCAGATGCCATTGCTGCTGTTGCATTGATATCCATTTTTGTCATTGCCTGTATCTTCTGGGTAAGCGGGCAATAAATTGGTTATACGTTTGCCAGCACCGTTTTCACAATCATAATCATGACCACAACAAACACGACGGTAAAAATGACCCCGGCAACCATGTAGGTGTAGATATTTCCGCTGGTGAAGTCACGTTCACGATTTTTACTGCTCTGTACGCCAAAGGCGGCGGCCATGGTGCTGAAAACAATTTGCCAGAACGTGGGCTTTGCGGGCTTTGGCGGCTTTTGTTCATCGGTCATGGGAGTTACCTGTAAACGGGCAGGGATGCTGTCAAAAAAGTTGCTCCGATATTATCATGCCTGACCCTTGTTGGTGCGAGTCTTGTGATGTCTGATGATCTGGATGCGTTGGCGATTCTTCCGCCGTGCTTCGAACAAATTACCCTGCTGCATGAAGACCAGGATTTTCTGCTCATCAATAAGCCCCATCGACTGTTAAGCGTGCCGGGGCGCCATCCGTTGAATCGGGATTCGGTACTGGCGCGATTGCAGCAGGATTACCCGACTGCCAGCATTGTGCATCGTTTGGACTTCGATACGTCCGGCATCATGGTTATTCCGCTTAATAAGCCGGCGCTGTCGCATATCAGCAAACAATTTCAAGCACGCAGTG
The DNA here is from genome assembly GCA_964448175.1 of uncultured Cellvibrionaceae bacterium. Classification (GTDB taxonomy): domain Bacteria; phylum Pseudomonadota; class Gammaproteobacteria; order Pseudomonadales; family Cellvibrionaceae; genus Cellvibrio. The sequence continues at coordinate 5,056 of CAYUVQ010000134.1, forward strand.
TAAATAAACATTACACCGCAGTGGTAGATGGATTAATGGCTGAGGATGCGGGGAACATCGATTTACCCATTGCAGCGGATCAGGATAATCGGCCGCGCTATAAAATCTGTCAGCAGCATGGCAAGCCATCGGTGACCGAATTCAAGGTGTTGAGCAGGGATCCGGCTGGTCATACCACCCGCGTTTATTTGCGTCCGATCACCGGTCGCTCACATCAGTTGCGTTTGCATCTTCAAGCTATAGGGCACCCAATTCTGGGTTGCGAGTTTTATGCGGATGCAGCGACTCAGGCAAAAGCATCACGTTTATTACTGCATGCTACTGAGCTGTCCTTTGCTCATCCACGCAGCGGAGCCGCCGTAAACGGGTTCAGCGCGGTGCCATTTTAAAAATGATCAAACGCTTTATGAAATATCCCACCACTCAGGCAGCAGTTGCCGGACCTCCGGCTGAGCAAAACGATCGTCGAGCAGCCAGAGAAAACCGGTATCATTTTGTGTGCGAATAACCCGCCCTGCGGCCTGAACCACTTTCTGGATGCCCGGATAAAGATACGCAAAGTTATAACCCTGCTGAAAAGCCTGCTGCAAACGTTGACGCAGATGTTCAGTTACCGGATTGATTTGCGGCAAACCCAGTGTGGCGATAAACGCACCTTTCAATGCATCGCCGGGCAAATCAATACCTTCGCTGAATGCTCCGCCCAGCACCGCCAGGCCTAACAGTTTTTGTTCGTGGCTGAATCGTTCGATAAAGGCTTCCCGATCCTGTTCACTCATTCGTCGCGATTGCGTAATAAGAGTGATATCCAGACCTGCCAATCGTTGATGCAATTCCTGTTCTACCTGCTGCAGAAATTCATAACTGGAAAAAAAAGCCAGATAATTACCTTCAGCGGCACGTAATTGTTGGCTGATAACAGCGCAGATAGGCGCAATGGCTGCTGCACGGTCGCGGTAACGGGTAGAGATATCCTGCGTCACTTTCACTTGCAGTTGATGGGCTTCAAATGGTGAGGGCACCTGCAGGTAAACCGCATCTTCCGGCAGCCCCAGTAATTCCCGATAAAAATAGGCGGGGCGCAGTGTGGCTGAAAAAAAGCAGGCGCTGTGAGCGTAGGCGAGTTTACTGGCCAGCAGGCGCGCAGGGATGAGGTTGCGCAACGTGAGGATTTCCTGCTTGGGCTTGGAGCGCTGCATATCAATGCAGTAATCGTGGTCAACCAGCTCAAGTTTTTCCAGATAATTTAATGCATGAAAGAAAAACTCCTGCACCAGTGTGTGCTGTA
>CAYUVQ010000135.1:0-6244 GCA_964448175.1 uncultured Cellvibrionaceae bacterium
AACGCGGCGATTGAAGCAGCGCGCGCCGGTGAGCAAGGTCGCGGCTTTGCAGTGGTAGCTGACGAAGTACGTTCGCTTGCACAAAAAACCCGTGCATCCACAGAAGAAATCGAATTGATTATTGTGCAACTGCAGCGCGCCGCCGACGAAGCGCACCAATCCATGAATACCAGTACCGCTTCTGCGCGGGAAACGATTGATACTGCAGCGCGTGTTGGGGAAGCGCTCGATAAGATCCGCGCGAATATTACGGTGATTAACGATATGAACCATCAGATTGCCACCGCCTCCCATCAACAGAGTTCGGTAGCGGATGAGGTAAGTAAAAATATTTCAGCGATTCACAGCTTGTCCGGCAAGGTTTCTCAGAACGCAAACGTGGTAAGCACCAGCGCCAGTCACCTGACTCAAGAGAGCAGCGAACTTAAAGAACAGATCGACAACTTCAAAGTTTAATCCAGCCGAAGTCCTTCAGCGGCGATGTTGCACAGCGATATCGTCGTTTTTTTATGCGCATTATTTCTAACCCGCGCGTCGTTTATTTTTGCCCAATCGCTGAACGTGAACTAGAGTTAATCTACCCGGACGGGTTTAGACGTAGAATAATTTTATCTAAGCAAAAACAGGACTTTAGCATGGCATCCCCTACGCTCGATGGATTGCGCGGAAGCAGAGCACTGCGCGCGGACAAGATGTTCCTTCTGACCATCATTCTTGAATTTATTTACTCTCTTGCTCTCGCTCCCTGGTTTGATACCTGGAATGCCGCACTGACCATAGGCATCCCGCTGCTAGCAACTGCCGTAATGGTTTTTTACTGGCAAGCGGCGACCCGTTTGAGCTCCGTAATATTGTCTTCCATTGCCATGCTGTTCGTTGCCTTACATATTCATCAGGCCCACGGTCTGATCGAAATGCACTTTGGTGTGTTTGTCGTGCTCGCCTTTATCGCGGTGTATCGCGATTGGCTGCCCCTCGTTATTACCGCCGCGTTGGTTGCGGTGCATCACCTGATTTTCTGTTACCTCCAGCACGCCGACCTGGGCATCTGGCTGTTCCGCGATATGCAGGATCACTGGTTGCGCGTGTTCATTCATGCCGGCTACGTCGTGGCGGAAACCACCTTCCTGATTTTTTTCACCCGCAATGCGCGCCGCGAAGTGGAAGTCGGGGATGTATTGATGGTCACTACACAAAGGATGATACGCGACGAAGACACCATTGATTTTCGCATCAATGTCGAAAGCTCCTGCACCGAGCTGCAACAATTTTCACGCTTGCTGTGCTGCCTGAAAAAATTGCTGTTTCAAGTGAACCAGGTCGCCGGCCAGCTGCAGATCTCTGCCCATGAGTTGGATGCAAAACGCGAGCAACTGTATCAGGATGGCGAAACAATTCAGATGGACATCCATAGCCTTGCCCAGTCAGTTACCACCTTATCAGCCGCTGTTCATGATATCGCAGACAGTGCTGCGGCCGCTGCCAGCGCAGTGGAAGATGCTTACAACGATGAACGATCACTGCGCATGGTGGTACAGTCCAGCCATGACATCAGCGCAAACCTCACGCTCGCTTCGGAAAAAATGAGCGATCTGAATCAAGCCTGTCACACCATTGATAAAGTTGTCAGTGTGATTACCGGCATCGCCGAGCAAACCAACCTGCTTGCGCTTAACGCAGCGATTGAAGCTGCACGTGCTGGCGAGGATGGTCGCGGCTTCGCCGTCGTAGCAGAAGAGGTCCGCGCACTGGCCGGGCGCACCCAACAATCAACCGGTGAAATTTTCCACCTGATTAAAACACTTCAGAAAGGTTCGGAAGAAACGCTACAGATCATGAAAGACTGCCAGCACATTGCCAAGGAGACGGAAGAAAGCAGCATGGACGTTGCGCAGTCGCTGGATAAACTCAAAGCATCCTTGCTGTCGATCAATCAACTTAACCATGCCATCGCTCAGGCAACGCAGGAGCAGGACCAGGTCAGCCAGCAAATGAGCATTAACGCCACCACAGTAGAACAACGCAATTCGCAGATGCAACAACAGGTTTCAGCGTTGAGCAGCCTCTCGGAGATCCTGATTAATCATCAGGCCCTGCTGAATCAGCAGCTGGGCAATATTCTGTTAGAACCATCGGCTGAACCGATGAGCAAGTAGCCACGATAATATTGGTAAAAAAATTCAATTTTTAATTTTTAATATCGCCCTAAGCATCCATAATGCAAAGTAAAGGGGCGACGAGCCACGCAGAGAATGTCGCACCGGCCGCAGGGCACGAGTGCTGCATATTGCTAGGCGTTTTTATCACCTAAAACTGACCATTGCTGCCAAGAACCCACAGCAAAAAGGCCGCCAATAAACAAACATATACCAGAACTAATTAACCAAAACATCAGGCTGTTTTCAGGGAACATCGGCATTAACCCGATAAAGAAAACACCACGAAGCAAAAATATACTGGTAATAAGAACTAACGCTAATTTTGTAAAAGGTAAACGCTTAATCGCTCCTGCCCCCGACAAACCATAAAGCGCCCAAATCAAAAGCACCAAGACAATGACAGAGGTAACGATTGTCGGATACCAAAGCCCCTGCTCTGCCATCTGCGCCATCTGTTCACCTGCACCAAAGAAACGGTACCACCCGCCCCCGAATACGATACAGCCAAGATGAGCAAGTGCTGCAGCAAAACAACACATTGCCGCAGTAATAAGATATTTATTATAAGAGTGCATCTTTCCTCCCTGAATGCGTAGCACCCACAGCAACGGCAAATTGCCGAATTAAATAAGATCCGGCGATTGCGGGGAGCGTACTTGATTGGTTGGTTATGGTTTTAACTCTCCGTTGACCCACATTTCATTCCTTCTCTAGCGGATTTTTTATGTCTATAGCGCTATCTATTCTTCATAGCGGTCGTATGAGCGTAAATAAGCGAAAACTTTTTATGGGCGGATAAGCGCGTAGTGATGTTCATCGTAAAATGAACCATTTTTATATATAGCCTTTTCCAATACTGCCTCTAACTTAAATCCACATTTTTCTAAAACTCTAGCAGAAGCCGCATTACCTTCAAAAACAGGAGCGTACAACCTCACTACGTCCGTGTTTTGAAAGATGGCCTTGGAAAACTCAGCTAGAGCTTGTGAAGCAAAACCTTGCCCCCAAAAAGGCTGAGCAAGCCAATAGCCAACTTCAGCGGATTTTTGTCTTTCAAACTCTCCGACAATGGCGCTTATTGAACCGATTAATACACCATTTTTTGTTATAGCGTTAACGATTCCAATTTTACTACCTGTGCTCACCCACCATGCAGCAGCTTCCTTTGTATAAGGCTGCGGCAACTTTGCCGATATAAATTTTGTAACAGATTCTACGTTGAGATAAGAGACTAACAGCTCCACATCTTCGTTTTTGAATTCTCTCAGTTCAATCATTTTGGTTCTCATAGCGAGGCTGTAGAAAAACAATTATTTGAAATTGCCTCGCCCAGCCACCGCGAATTACTACCTATTCAGCGCACGAAGTGCGCAGTGCCGGAGCGACTTGTTATAATTTGGACACAGCAATAGCTTTAATTTTTTCATTATGAAGATTATATCTACGCTTATAAGAAGTGATTAGTTTACGTTTAGCCAAACCACTAAGAGCACCACAAAACGTTTCTTCTTGTACTAACTTGCAGCGGGATTTCGATAACTCTGACAACGTAAATTTTCTGTTTCCGCTAAGCAAACCTCCAATTATTGGAAGTGTCCCAGTCCATTCCAAATGCCTGCGTTCTACAATGCTTACTTTATTTAAGATGATTCTTAACGGGATTCCAGCCATTCGAGTTTTAAGTAAGATTGGAACACCATTTTTTGTGCGGACCTCGACGCTATTTTTATGCCAGTCACTCCATTGTGAAAAATTTGAAATAATACCCCACACAGTATCGGCACTTGCCTCTATCTCTGTTTCGGCTCTAACATCAGAATTGTTCATGGCTACTTTCCAAAAATATACTCCGCAAAACGGCGCGAACACATTGAGCGTCCCGGAAAGCGAAGCGGAACGAATTTTACCGGCTTATTAAGCCGGTGGCATCGCAACAATTCGAATGGATGAAGAATGTGGATATTATTGCTTGCGTAAGATACGAACAACACGGTTATAAACGATTTCAGATATCATCCACGAGTCTCCACCGCTTGTATTCACAAACTGAATAACCACTGCATCAATGTCCTTATGGTAGCGCGCAATACTCGAATACCCCGGCCACAAACCGGTATGTTCGTACACATAGATGGAAGAGTAAATAGCCTGCTCCTCATCATTTAATAATGACCCATCATTCAATGCTCTCAAGAATATTCCGACTTCTTCTGCTGTAGCAATCATCGATCCACCCGGGATCGTAACGACTGCCCGGATTAAATTTGGCGGGGTCATCGAATACCAACTCAAGATACTCGTTCACATCCCTTAACGAGGTGAGCCATGGAAACTCTGGATCTTCAATCCAATCCGGAATACCGCTACGATGTTGTAGCAACATTCTCAGGGTAATCTTGTTTGCGTTTTCTATTCGTTCGGCAACTTCAGGCAGATGATCCGTGAGAGTATCATCCAGGGATAATCTTTCTTTGCTAACCAATTTGGCAGTGGCGGCAGCGATATACAACTTGCTGATACTGCCAATTTTGAACAAGATGTGTGGATCTGCCGAAACTTTATTTTCTCTACTCTTCCATCCCGCTGAATAAAAATCAGGCTCCTGACCTTTTATGTCTACATAAACGATAATGCCATCAAGATCATAATTTATGGCATCTTCCACTTGCTCCTGAACTGTATCAGGCAGCGGCTTCCAATACGCACAGGCTGCGAGCCAAGGCACGAATATCAAAATACAGCCTATCGAAACGATAGCCATAGTAATTTTTAGAAGCCAAACTGGAGTTTTTAATTTCTTCAACCGGATGATCCTATAATAAGTAATCCTACGTCCGGCTCACCAGCGGCCATCCCGAGTGGCTTTGTGATAAAGTGCAGCGTAGCAAAACTACAAAAGCTGCGGAGGCTTGGACGTCTGCGTGAAGCCGTTTGCTATAAACGTTCCTACACGGCCATCAAAGCTTATCGATCATTGCCTCCCAGACAAATTCAAATCCAGCATCACAAACAAAAGAACCCGCTTCGTCGTGCAAACCAGAAATTATTGCACTGCCGTTTTCGACGGCTATAATTTTACCCGACTCTTCATCAGCTAAACGCTGATCTAGAAGCAAAGGAATAAACTCACAGAATACCTTTGCATCGTGCTCAGAAGAGATCCCGCTATCCAGTATCGCGATACTGTGTTATGTATTCGACAAGCTCAACCAAGCTTTTAAATGCCGTATTCGCGCTCCACTTTAGTTATTCTCACCCTGAAGCTTGAATACCACTCCTTCCGGCCTTGCTCCTGGGCTTGCTGATGCTCTACGTTCAGCTTCCACGCTTTGATTGAATCGAGGTCAGCCCAATAAGACACAGTAATACCGATGTGCTCTCTTGCCGACTCGATACCAAGGAATCCCGGCTGCGCTGAGGCCAGCTCAACCATTTTAGCTGCCATTTCCGCATATCCGTTATCCCCATCGGTGCGTCGCGACGTGAAGATTACCGCGTAGTACGGTGGCTTTGGTGTTTGGGCTATGAGTGACATTAGATCTTCCTTTCCAACATTTAACCCCGCCAACACGCGGCTTTACAGTGAAGTCGAAGCTGCAACGAAAAAGCCATCACCGTGATTGGCCTTGTTAACTATTCTTCTTTATTGTCAGGACTTATTAAGTTTTTGGGATTTCCTAACGTTCTTTCTTCTTTTAGCTCTTTTTCAATTTCAGGCGGTGCTGGCCTGAATATTTCTTTGGCTCTTTGTTTCATTTTTTCTTTAATTTTTTCTAGCTTTTCATGGTCATTCATAGCGACCCCACTAAATAATGTGGGTTTCCCTGTTTTGGTCCAACATAGGAAAAGTTGCCATGTGACATATAGTAATTTATTAACTTATCATTGGTGGGTTCCATGATTCTTGCCATATAGAAAAAGCCGCAAGTGCTCTGCGATCAACACCTTTAAGTTTCAGCTTTCCTTTTAGATATTGCGGTAAGCTCTGCTCAGCAATGTTTCTGGCGTTTCTCCTTGTCTCTTCGTACCTGATTGCTGCTTGTTTGTGTGTTGCTAACATGCTTGCTCCTTGATTAAGCTAACGC
>CAYUVQ010000136.1:0-6193 GCA_964448175.1 uncultured Cellvibrionaceae bacterium
GCTATCGAATTTCTACAAACCAAAGTGGGCCGTGATGGTAACTGGGGCGATGTCTTGGGCAACCTCACCGGCGCTTGGCTGGGGCTGTTCTGGTTTCAGAAAAGCAACCGGCGCGTATGGCTTGGGCGGATTGCCGCCAGTTTACTGTTGGTCGTTCCTTTGCTCACGATAGGTCGCCTGGCCTTGCTGCAATACCAGAGTGCACAGGTATTTCCACTGTTGTGCGGCTTTGAAAATTCCCGCGATTTCACCCGTTGGGATGGCAATCTGGAACGCACCACCGACCATGTTACGCAAGGCCAATTCGCCGCGAAGGTGACACTGCGCACCAGCAAGATTGCCAAAGCGGCATTGCGTCAGTTCTTTGGTGACTGGAGTCAATACGAGTATCTTGCCTTCGATATTTATAATCCGGATACCGAGCCGCTCAATATGACTCTGCGCGTCCACGATGCTCGACATGAGTTGGGCAACTACTCCCATAGCGATCGGTTTAATACGCGCATTGTGGTAGGGCCGGGCTGGAATAAATACCGCTTTGATCTACAGGCCATCGCCGAAGCACCAGAGGGCCGCACCATGGAACTGTCGCTTATTCGCGGTGTGGAAATTTTTACTTCAGGACTGACTGAATCGCGAATTATTTTTCTTGATAATTTACGGCTTGAATAACGCAATATGAAAACCGAAAAAAGTGGCGGCAAAGAATAATCCTTGCCGCCACAAACAAGTCACAGGACGGGTGACTTTGTATAACTTCTGCTGATTAATTCCTTTCTGGAAAACTGAAAAACACTTTCGTTGCCGCAACACCGGTACCCGGCCCCGTCATTCCCTGATAGTCATAGGTGATTCCGGTAATGACCAGACCTTCACTGGCGATCGCTTGCCAGGCGCGCCCGGTCTGCTCACGATCCAGTTGCGCTTTTTCAAGGTTCAGATCATGGAAGATGGTTGAAAAAGAGGTGTTAAGTATCTCCGCCTTGTAATAAGGGCAGGGCGTCGTGATGCACACAATACCGGTGCTGGAGATACGCAGGAAGGGGCCGAAAGCATCCACTTTATTGGCGCTTACCCAGGCGCCACTGACATTCAGTGTTCGTAGATGGGTAGGATGCTGCGGTGCAATCGTGCTGGCATTAAGTACACCACGCAGTAATACCTGCTCGCCGTGCATCCGCTCTTCCAGTTCGCGAATCTGCTCATCGTTTAAACCCAGCCGACGATAATTGATATGCGATACATAAATAGATCTGGCCGCTGCCACTAACGAATTTTCGTAAGCGGTAGCTTCATCTTCCAATTGATGGGAGAGCTGATTGACCGGCGTAAGAAACCAGCCGCCGCATGCCGGAAATGCGCACTTGCGATAGTCCGGTGTCACCACATAAGTAGCGCCTTCATTGGGTGCCGGCCGGAATTCCTGCGCGGCTAACCAGGGCGCAAAAAACAGCAAGCTGATGAAACCAATTTTCAACAGTGAATTTTTCAACGAGTAACGCGATAAAGATTTCATAAACATAACCCTCGTTATAAAAATGATGGGGTAAACACCGCTCTTCCAGAGGGCGGCAGTCAGGCTCATAAATGCTAGTCGATGAAATCGTTTACTGCTCTTCACTTCTTTATTTCCACGACAAGAATCTGTAAAAAGATGTAGAAGTGTGATGAGTGGCGCATGACAATTGTCAGCCGCAATTCATGACATTCGCAACTGCCTTTTATGTGGCATCGGATGCATTCTCCTTCACTAGTGCGGACGCGGTCTTGCTTCGGCCGCTCACTATTTTGACGGCTCCCCTCGGAATACATTTGTCTGTAGATTTTGTCCTGCTGACAGTTATTGTCGGTGATCATCCTGACGCTCTCGTCTTGCTTATGGCAGCAAAGGAAAACTTGGTTTTGTCAGATAAGAGTGTTTTAATCGACGACGGATTATGACGGTTAAACATTAGGAATTATTTGTGAACGATAAAAGTGATCTGCTGGCGCAACTGCGCATTGACCACAACGATAAAAATATTGATGGCCATCGTTGGCGCTGGGTTCTCGCAGCTGTGGTTGTTGTCGTGCTGCTGGTTGTTGTTGTCTGGTTTTATTCTGATGATGATCCGGTGCCCGTCCGCGTTCAGATGGCGCGAATGGCAATGATTGATCCCGCTTCTGCCAGCGTGTTGGATGCAACGGGTTATGTCAAAGCCCGCCGTTATGCCACTGTGTCTTCCAAAGTTACCGGCAAGGTCATGGAAGTGTTGGTGGAAGAAGGCATGACCGTAGAAAAAGATCAGGTCGTTGCGCGGCTGGATGATTCCAACACACGTAAAACCCTCGCGCTTTATCAAGCGGAGTTAGTGTCTGCTAAAACACAGGTCACCGAAACCCGCGCGCGGCTGGTCGAAGCAAAATTAAACTGGGAGCGCACCACAGAACTGGCGGCCCGCCAATTAATCAGTACCGCTGAGCTGGATCGCGCCAAGGCCAATTACGAATCACTGCAGGCGCAACTGGCCAATCGTGAAGCGGGTGTTGTGCTGGCAGAACGGCGCATCGCTATCGAACAACAATTTCTGGATGACCTGGAACTGCGCGCACCCTTTGCCGGCGTAGTGATCAGTAAAGATTCACAACCCGGGGAAATGATTTCGCCGGTCTCAGCTGGTGGTGGTTTTACCCGCACGGGTATCTGCACGTTGGTAGATATGAGTTCGCTGGAGATCGAAGTGGATGTTAACGAATCTTACATTCAACGCGTACGCCCGGAACAACCGGTGCAGGCAACGCTGGAAGCCTATCCGGACTGGAAAATTCCCGCGCGGGTTATTGCAATTATTCCTACTGCTGATCGACAGAAAGCGACGGTAAAAGTACGTATCGCATTTCAGGAGCTGGACCCGCGCATTCTGCCGGACATGGGTGTGAAGGTTGCCTTTATGAGTGGGGAATCGAGCGGGCAGGGCGCGGCGCAACAAGGCATCCGTGTACCGGCGTCAGCCGTGCGCACCCGCAATGGTGAACGTTTGATGTTTGTGGTGAAAGACAACATTGCTCAGCAGCGTGTTGTACAACTGGGCGGAAACTTCGGCAGCGAGATGTATATCACCAGTGGCCTTAATCCCGGTGAAGATTTTGTAGTAGAGATGCCGATCGATTTGGAAGATGGTGATCAAGTTATCTATTAAGCGTGAAAATTTTTTAACAATAACGACATTCATGGAGGTCATGGACTATGTCCGCACCCGAATCATCGGAAGTACTGGTCAAACTGCATCAGGTAGGTAAGTCCTACAAAAAAGGAAAAGAGTCGGTAAAGGTTCTGGCCAATTTGGATCTGGAAATAAAACGCGGCGATTTCCTCGCTTTAATGGGGCCATCCGGTTCCGGCAAAACCACCTTGTTGAATTTGTTGGGCGGGCTCGACAGCCCGACGGAAGGTGAATTGAGCATCGCTGGCCAGCGTATTGATAAATTTTCTTCCGCGCAATTAACGCGCTGGCGCGCCCGCCATGTCGGTTTTATCTTTCAATTTTATAACCTGATGCCAGTGCTGACCGCCGAGCGCAACGTCGAATTGCCACTCCTGTTGACCAATCTTTCTAAAAAACAACGCATGCAACACGTCGCCGCCGCATTAGCACTGGTGGGCTTGAGTGAGCGCGCGAAACATTATCCCAGCGAGTTATCCGGTGGTCAGGAACAGCGTGTGGCTATTGCGCGGGCCATTGTCTCCGACCCAGAGTTGTTGTTGTGTGATGAACCTACCGGAGATCTGGATCGCGCCACTGCCGATGAAATTCTGGCGCTGCTGCAGGAGCTAAACGAGAAGCAACAAAAAACCATCATCATGGTAACTCATGACCCCCGCGCCGCAGACCACGCCAAACAGACCTTGCATCTCGATAAAGGCTCTTTGATCACAGGAGCATAATGATGAAATATCTCTACTTTATCTGGAAGAATCTGGGCCGGAAAAAAATGCGGACCCTGTTGACCATCCTGTCGATCACCATTGCCTTTTTATTATTTGGTTTGCTGCGCACCTTAGGCACGGCGTTTGAATTGGGGGCAGAATTATCCGGCGAAGATCGCCTTGCAACGATTCATAAAATATCGCTGATTCAACCCTTACCCTATAGCCACGTTACCAAAATCCAGAGTATAGACGGTGTCGAAGCGGTCACTCATGCGAGCTGGTTTGGCGGTTATTACCAGGACCCTAAAAACCAATTCGCCCAGTTTGCGGTGGAGCCTGAAAAATATTTTTCCGTTTACAGCGATCTTGTCAGCTTGCCGCCGGAGCAGATGGAATCCTGGAAGAAAAACCGTGTCGGCGTTGCGGTCGGGCGAGCGACGGCTAACCGTTTCGGCTGGAAGTTGGGCGATCGAATCCCGATTACGTCCACCATTTTTCCGCAAAAAAATGGCAGCTATACGTGGGAATTCGAAATTGAAGGTATCTACGACGTAAAAGATTCACGTGCCGACAGCACAACGTTTCTTCTTCATTACGACTACTACGACGAAGCAAAAAGTTTTGATAACGGTACCGTCGGCTGGATTATTACCAAAGTCGAGAATCCGGATGATTCTGCACGGGTCGCTGCTGACATAGATGGCCTGTTTATGAACTCTTTTGCAGAAACCAAAACCAGCAGTGAGAAAGAATTCGCCGCTTCCTTTGCCAAACAGTTTGGTGATATCGGATTGATCACCACTTATATTCTTGGTGCGGTGTTCTTTACCATGTTACTGGTGGCTGGCAACACCATGGCGCAATCCGTACGTGAACGTATTCCGGAACTTGCCATTTTGAAAACCCTGGGCTTTTCGGACGTGGCAGTATTAAACATGGTGCTTGCGGAATCTTTATTAATTTCCTGCATCGGCGGCGGACTAGGGTTGGCCGCCGCATGGCTGGTTACCAGCGGCATGGCCGAACAGGTTGCAGCATTCCTGCCCGGTTTTGTGATGGGCGCATCCGTCGCGCTACTTGGCGTGGTGTTAATGCTGTTACTGGGATTGCTCACCGGCATATTGCCGGCACTCCAAGGCATGCGCCTGAGCATTGTTAACGCACTGGGGAGACGCTGATCATGTTTAATGGTTTATCGCAAATTGGCATTATCACAATGATGAATCTGCGTAATCTGCCCCAGCGTATCGGCACATCATCGGTAGCGGTGTTTGGCGTTGCCTGTGTGGTCGGTGTATTGATCGGCGTCATGTCAATGGCCAGCGGCTTTCAGCGCACCATGACGAACGCGGGTTCAACTACCACCGCCATCGTCATGCGCACGGGTGCGACATCGGAGTTAAACAGCGGCATCAGTTACGAACAGAGTCAACTGATCGCCAATGCACCCGGCATCCAGCGCGTCGATGGTGAACCCATCGCATCGCCCGAATTGTTTGTTATCGTCGACCTGCTTAAACGTGCAACGCAGAGTTCTGCCAACGTTCCCTTGCGCGGTGTTGGCAGTAATGCCTTTACCGTGCGCGACAGCGTGAAGATCGTCGAAGGCAGGAATTTTGAAGCTGGGCGAAATGAATTAATTGTCGGTCGCGGCGCTCACAGTCAATTCGCTAATCTTGATGTCGGCTCCACCATTAAATTCGGCCCAACCGAATGGACCGTGGTCGGCATCTTCACTGCCGGGGGCGGGTTAGCCGAATCCGAACTCTGGTGCGATTCGCGCATCCTGCAAAACGCTTACCGGCGTGGCAACAGCTTTCAAAGCGTGCGCGTGAAATTAACCTCAACAGAAGCATTGAGTGAACTTAAAACCGCTATCGCATCAAACCCACAACTGGAGATGGACGCACAACTTGAAACAGACTACCTCGCTGCACAAGCAGAACCGGTAAGCATGTTTATCAAAGCGGTTGGGTATCCGGTCGCCATCCTGATGGCGCTCGGCGCAATCTTCGGCGCGATCAACACCATGTATGCCTCCGTATCCACCCGCACCCGCGAAATCGCCACGCTGCGCGCACTGGGCTTTGGCTCTTTCCCGGTTGCTTTTTCAACGTTGTTTGAATCTCTGGTGCTATCACTGATCGGCGGCGCCATCGGCTCACTGATTGTGTTTCTGCTGTTCAACGGATACTCCGTCTCAACACTGAATTTCTCCAGCTTCAGCCAAGTCGTATTCGACTTCGCCGTCACCGCCGACCTGCTTATTCAAGGCGTATTCTT